>JBKGXZ010000042.1:0-13549 GCA_046546355.1 Desulfohalobiaceae bacterium
TGCTCGCCCTTTTCGTTGCGGGTTGCAGTTTTCCATGCTTTGTTGTGCCCGTCGTTATGGCATGGGGGGTTATTTACTGCACCGACAAAGCCTTGTCTTATCAACGCAGGCCCTTTTCTACTTCAGGACCTATTCATTCCTGTCCTGCCCCTTCTTGGCTGCTGCCTCCCCGTGGCACTCCTTGATCTGCTCCGCAGTGCAGTCCTCGGGTTTGTCCTTTAGCTTGTGCGGAAACTGGCAATCCTGGCAATCGCAACCCATAATCAAACCTCCTTGTCGTGTTTTTCCTTTCAAGGGCCTGAGGGTTCACACCCAAACTAGCCCCTTTTAAGAAGCTGTAAAACTCCACTTTGGCCAAGCCAGAAAGGGCCTTGCCCCCCCCTGGCTACCCCTTCCGACGTAGCCATACCCACCTTCAGAGATAGCTGACTTAGTAGCTGCATATTTACTTAAATAAATCCTGGTTGTCAAGGGGTTCAATCCCTATTTCGCAACTGCTTCCTGATTTGAACTTTCCCTGGGAAAATGCTAGAGATAAAAATCTCTAAAAATCAATCCCCCAGGAGGAAGTCCCATGTCCCAGAGCAACCTTGTCCTGCAGCAGGAAGGCCATGTGGCCCATGTCACCCTGAACCTGCCTGAGAAGAGAAACGCCCTGTCCAAGGAGCTTTTGCAGGAGCTGACTGCTCTTTTGCAGGACATTGCAGCCCAGAACCGGGCCAAGGCAGTAATAATAAAAGGCGCTGGCCAGCACTTCTCTTCCGGACATAACCTAAAAGAAGTCCTGGGAGGCGAGCCCCAGGAGGTTCTGGATCTGTTCCAGACCTGCTATCAGACCATGCAGGCCATCAGGGACATGCCCCAGCCGGTGATCGCCCAGGTGCACGGAGTGGCCACAGCTGCAGGCTGCCAGCTGGTTGCCGCCTGCGACCTGGCTGTAGCCTCACAAGACGCCCGCTTCGGCACCCCAGGCGTCAAGATTGGTCTTTTCTGCAGTACCCCTGCGGTTTTTTTGAGCCGCAGCATTGGGCGTAAGAAGGCCCTGGAGATGCTTTTGACAGGCGAGCTGATCCCAGCCCAGGAGGCCCTGGCCCACGGTCTGGTGAACAAGGTGGTCCCTGCCCAGGATCTGGAGCAGGAGGCCAAAAGCCTGGCTGAAAACATCGCCCAGTACAGCCTGAACACCCTGGGACTAGGCAAGGAGCTTTTCTACAAGCAGGTCAACATGGAAGATTTCCAGGCCCTGGCCTATGCCACCCAAGTCATCAGCCTGAACAGCACCAGCCCGGATGCCAAGGAAGGCATAAGCGCGTTCTTGGAGAAAAGGACTCCCCAGTGGAAGAATTGAAAAAAACTCAAGCACTCGATGCTGCCCTGAACCTGCGCAGCAGATCCTGGTCCAGGTAGCGGCCCGGCACCAGGCTGACCCTGGGCAGCCCGTCCATGGAGCCCTCCTCCACCAGAAGCACACAGTCGAAGACTTGCTCCAAATTCTTGAAGTTGAGCACCTCCTGGGGCCTGCCTTGGCAAAAGGCCCGCCCCTCGCGCATAAGCAGCATCTGCTGCGCATACAAAGCCGCCAGGTTCAAATCATGCACCACCATGATCACGGTCAGCTCCTGCTCCTGGTGCAGGCGCTCCAATAGATCCATAATCCGCACCTGATGTGCAGGATCCAGGAAAGAAGTGGGCTCGTCCAAAAGAATAATCCGTGGCTCCTGGCACAGGGCCCGAGCCAGGAACACCCTTTGCAGCTCTCCCCCGCTTAGTTGGTTCAGCTTTCTCTTGCGCAGATGCTCCACTTTGGTCGATTGCATGGCCTGCCTGGCTACCTCCAGATCCCTTCTGCCCTCCAGGCCCAGCAGGCCTTGATAGGGGAAGCGGCCCATCAGCACTGTCTCTTGCACAGTAAAGCCAGAAGCAACCGGGCTCTGCTGGGGCACCAGGGCCACCTCCCTGGCCAGCTCCCGCGCAGAGTATTCCTGGATGTCCCTGCCCAGAAGGCTGATACTGCCCTGCTGGATCTGGATCTGGGAATCCATGGCCTTGAGCAGGGTACTCTTGCCAGAGCCGTTAGGCCCAAGCACAGCCAGGAAGTCCCCTTTGCGCACCTGAAAGGAGATCCCATCCAGGACATTTTGCCTCTCGTAGGCAAAACTCACCCCCTGCAGGCTTATTGCCTCCTCAGCTGACATTGGACATCCTCATCAGCATCAACAACCACAATCCATCACTTGGATCTCGCCCAATTTTCTTATTCAAGCCCTGACCACTGCCCTCTGTCCTCTGTTTTCTGTCCTCTGTCCTCACACTTTACTGCTCCTATATAGGAAAAACACAAACGCAGGAGCGCCGATCAGGGCTGTAATCACCCCCACAGGCAGCTCCCCCTGGCTGGAAATGGTCCTGGCCAGCAGGTCGCAGCCCACCATGAAGGCCCCGCCACCCAGCACACAGGCAGGCACTAGCACCCTGTGCTCAGGACCCAGCAGCAGCCTCAGCAGATGCGGGATCAGCAGGCCCACAAACCCCACCAAACCCACCAGACAGACAGTGGCGCTTACAGCCAGGGAAGTCACCACCAGCAGCCCCAGGCTGATCCAGGTCACATTCACGCCCATGCTTTTGGCCTCCTGCTGGCCGAACTGCAGCAGATTCATGGGCTTGGCCCAAAGAAAAATCAGAAAGAAGCAGGGCAGCAACAGCAGGAAAAGGCCCAGGACATGCACAGGCACTGCCTGGGACAGATCCCCCATGAGCCAGAACAAAATACCCTGCAGCTTGCTGTGCTGGGTCATGGAGATCAGGAAAGTAATGATCGCGGAACAGAAGGCATTGACCATGACCCCAGCCAGAAGCAGGCTGCTTTCCTGGCGCATCTGGCCTCTGCCTGCCAGGACCACCACCAGGAAAAGCGTCAGCAGGCTGCCGACAAAGGACAAGACCGTAACTCCGGGAAAGAAGGCCAGGCCCAGCATCATGCCCAGCACCGCCCCTACTGCCGAGCCTCCGGAGATGCCCAGGATATAGGGCTCAGCCAGGGGATTGCGCAGCAGGGCCTGGAAGACCAGCCCGCCTGTGCCCAGGGTGGCCCCCACCAAAGCAGCCAGGATCACCCTGGGCAGGCGCAGCTCAAAGATTATGGTCAGCTGCAGCTCTTCCAGCTCTCTGCCCTGCAGCAGAGCCTGTAGCAGACTGCTGCCCAGTTCCCCGGTGGAACCGAAGCTGATTCCCAGCAGGATAAAAACAGCCTGCAAACAGGCCAGCAGCAGGCTGACCTTGATTATCCTGCCCAGGATGCCATTTTCCGCAGTACCCCTCACTCCAGAGTCCTTTTCTGTTCGATATCAGCCAATCCATTGCCGGGATGCAAAAGCTCCACCAGTATCTCCAGAGCATCCAGCATCCTTGGCGAGGGCCTGTTGAAGAGCTTTGCAGGAACGACATGGATCCTGTCCTCTGCTACTGCAGTAATATCTGGGTAGCGCTTCCAGGAGCGCACCGCCTCCTGGGCAGCCTCTTTGTCATTGGCCATGGAGCTGATCAGTATCACCTCTGGATCCAGCTTCAGCACCTCTTCCCTGGAAAACCTGGGATAGGTGCCTTTCCCTGCAGCCAGATTCTCTCCACCTGCCAGATTTATCAATTCCTGGATAAAGGTCCCTTCTCCAGCAGAGACCAAGGGCCTGAGCCCAATCTGAAAAAAGACCCTGGGCTCTTCTTGGCTTTGCCTAGTCCTGGTTTTGAGTTCCTGCAGCCTGCCCTGCATATCTGCAATCAGCTCTTTCGCTGCCCCTTCAGCCCGAAGGATTGCCCCCAGTTCCTTCAAGGTGTGCATGACCTGCTCCAGGCTGCGCGGATCCAGGGCATATACAGGTACTCCCAGGGACTGCAGGCGCTGCACAGTGGACACTGGATTGCCGTCCTTGGTGGCCAGGCACAGATCAGGCTTAAGCTGCAGGATCTTTTCCACATTCAGGTTCACATAGGAGCCCACCTTGGGCAGCTCCTGGGCCTGGGCAGGATAATCGCTGTACATGGTCGCCCCCACCAGGAGGTCTCCCTTGCCCAGCTCATAGACCATTTCTGTGATGCTGGGCGCCAGGGAGACCACCCTGCTGGGATTCTCCGGGACCTCTACAATCCTGTCTGCCTGGTCCTGCATTTGCCTGGAGGAGGCCTGAATTTGGCCAGCAGCCAGGAGCAGCAGCAAAACCAGCAAGGCTGAACTCATTGTCCGCAGCATAGGTACCTTCATCTTGTTCGTGCAAATTCGAGCAGATTGGGACAGATTCGTGTTTTTTCCATAAGAGGGATCACGAATCGGTTCGGATAAGGCCACCAATCTCCGCGAATTTTGTACTTGTTATTGCATCTTTCCAAGGCTCCAGCCTAAGAATGCTTACCGCCAGCGGCTCACGCCCCATCGCAAGGCATATTCGGTTGCAGCTGGCTGCGATCATTGTCGGCTTCAATATAAATGAACCTTTCCATACTTCCCAGCAGCCCCTAAAACCCCCACTCCAACCCGACCTTAGCCAGATAATTCCTCTCAGGAGAAGGATAGAGATTGATCTGTCCATCTTCATAAGTGCCGTATTCCGAATATTCCTCATCCAGGATATTCTTCACCCCTGCAGCAAAGGTAAAAGGCTTCCAGTCATAGCTGAGCATAGCATCCAGGACAAAGTAGTCCCCGCCTTCCCAATCATCTCCCACTTCCTCTTCCCAGTCGCTGATCATGCCCTTATCCGCCAGCCAGCGCCCTCGGACATCCAGGGCTAGATCCTCCAGGGGCTTAAGCAGCACTGCAGCATGCGCATTGTGCTTGGCAACACCAGGGATAGGGCTGCCGTCATACCTGCCCCCTTTGAGCTCATGGTCCATCCAGGTATATCCAGCCCTTACACCCAGCCAACTTGCTGGATCCAGACTGGCCTCCAGCTCCAGCCCTTGGCGCCTGGTTTCATCGTAGTTCACATTCTGGCCGGGAAAGAACTGTCCTGGATCGCTCTCCTGGGGATCATACAGGATCTCCTGATCAGTATCTATCCTAAACACCGTAGCCCCCAGGCTCAGCTCTGGAGAGAAGCTGTGCCTGATTCCGGCCTGGTAATGCTTGCTGAGCTGGGGTTTCAGAATCTGATCAAAGTTCGGCCCGCCCAGCTCGTCCAGGAGCACAGTTCGAAATGCCCGATCATAGGAAACAAACAGTTTGCTTCCAGAAGCATAGGTATAGGTCAGGCCTGCATTGGCTGAATCTATTGTAAAAGACTCCTTCTGGTCATGGACATCAAACTCGCTCCAGGTGCTGCGATACCCCAGGCTAAACAACAGAGCCTCTGTCAGATTGATCCGATCCTGAATAAAAACTCCTGTCTCCTCTCGCTCTTTATCCTCTGCTCCAGGCTCCTGCAGCTTGGAATGCTTATAGTCCATTCCGGCCACCAAAGAATGGGAAAAACCCAGGAGCTCAAAATCCCTGTTGTATTGCGGCGAGAGCCCATAGTCTTTGATTTCGTACTCCCTGTCCATGGCATCGCTTTTCCATTTGGAATCCGAGTCATAGCGCCTGGCCTGAAGGGCCAGGGAAAGCTCTGACTGCTCGTCAAGCTCAACATAGGGAGCAAACTGCAGGTATTGATCCTGAGTCTCGGCATAATCATCAGGAGTGTTAGTATCTCGCCTGGGCTCGTCCTTCTTGATAGAGCCGGGCAAGCCGTAACTGTCGTCTTTGATCCCGGCCTGCAGATCCGCCCCGTACCAATTGCCGTCATAGGATAGATTCAGGCCTGCAGTCCTGCTGCGCAGATATCCATTGTCCCGGTAGCCATCTGTGTCAGTATAACCTGCATCCAGATTGTACCTCCAATTCTCTGAGCTGCCTGCAAATCCCAAGGACTGCTTGAAGTACTCATAACTGCCTGCACTGGTCTCTGAGCTGATTTGGGGCTCTTCAGCTCCCTCTTTAGTAATGATGTTGATCACCCCGCCTGTAGCGTTGTTGCCATACAGCACACTGCCCCCGCCCCTAATGACCTCGATGCGCTCGATCCTCTCCAGGGGGATTGTGCTCCAGTCCACTCCGCTCATGTCCGGAGGGTTAACCCTGCGGCCATCAACCATAACCAAAGTATTGGCGGCTGCGCTTTCTCCGAAGCCCCGCAAATCAACACTGGTGGTTCGGCCGGTGCCGGTATAGTCCTCTACCTGAATCCCCACCTGATGCTTGAGCAGCTCTGGTACACTTTGGGCTGAAGTAATTTCGATATCTTCGGCGCTGATCACTGTAACATTGGCAGGCACGACCTCTTCTTTTTCCGGAGCCCTGCTGGCAGTAACCACCATCTCCTGCAGGCGCTGCGAATCCTGCTGCCCCTCTTCTTCTGCCTGAGCCGGAATACAGACAATCAAAATAAAACCCAGCACCGCTGCCAACTTGCAAAAATTTACCATGACAACTCCTCCTGCGCTAAAGGGTTCGAAACCGCGGTCCGGAGCAAAAAAAATCCCCGGACCGAAAATTTCGATCCGGGGATTTCCCTTTTTATCCGCCGGGATCAGGCACTGCTGCTTCCACCTCGAAACAGCGCACCTCATCATCCGGGCAGGTCTTCTGACTCTCGGATCATCCTACTTGTCCGGCACCCACTTCGTTTCAGCTCGTTGCTTAGGACCAAGCTGTCCAAAAAGGACTTAACTGCTTTTATTGGCAACACAAAGTACATGAAGTGGGTGCCGGACTCACCGCACCTTCCCCCGAGAGATTCCCAGAGTGGCCTAATGCGGCTTTCGTCCCCGATCACAGCGGCGGGCCCGTCCCTGATTCGCACAGGGTTCCCTTTTAAGCCTGATATGGCACCCGAATGACTATATTTGATACGAACCTAGGGCAATCTCCAGCTGCTTGTCAAATCCCAGTTCCAGGTTCTTCAGCTCCGCCCTGCAGAAACCAGGGAAGCAAGGCAGTTGCTGTTCGTGTATCTACGCAGAGATTCTAGCAAATTCGTGTCCTTTCCTCTATTCCTGTATATTCTTGGGATGCCTTCTCCCAGCCTAGGTTCAAGGTTCAAAGCATCAATTCCTTCCCACATTGATCTTTCCCCAGCCTCCCAGTATGGCCCCATCCCGGCCCACAATTTTAGAAGCTAAAAATTTCCTTTTATCACAACATGTTACATCTTAAGTACATATCTATCTAAAATTTCACCTTGATTTTTTTCCAGGCACCAAATAGGATTACATAGTTGTGACTAAAAACTACTGATCAGCAGGACACCTGCCATGCGTAACTATTACCAGCTAAACACCACCAGCAAGCTCAGCTTCCAGAGGAAAAGAAGCAAAAAGCCCTGGGTTGTGTTGTTTTGTATCCTTTTTTTGGGCCTTGGGTATCTGATCTTTGACTCAGACCAATTTTCCGGCATTGCGGGTCTTAAAGAACGCCTGCTGCCTGAGTCCAAGCCCCAGAAGCAGCAGAAGGCTGAGCAGCAGGAATCCATTCTTGCGGATTTCCAGCCCATACCTGATGATTTTGTTTCCAGCAGCTCTTGGCACCAGGGCCCACTGGCCAGCACCCAGGAAAAGAGCCTGAACATGTCCTCTGGCGATACCTTGGTCGATGTTCTGCAAAAGGGTGGTCTGAGCAACTCCAAAGCCCACACTGTGGTCAACACCCTGCAGGAGATCTACAATCCCAGGAAACTTCGCCAAGGGCAGGAAATCATCTTGGCATTCACTGAAAAAAAAGGGCATCAAATATTCCAGGGCTTTAATATCAAGTTGGATGTGGATCGAGAATTATGCGTTGTCCGGGACCAGGAGAACGAGTTCTCGGCCCGGGAGATTACCCGAGAGCTTGATACCAAGCCTGCCTTGGCTGAAGCCACAATCAATACCAGCCTCTACCATGCCGCCCAGGATGCTGGACTGCCCATCCAGGTTTTGATTCAGATTATCCGCGCCTATTCCTATGATGTGGACTTCCAGCGGGACATCCAGCCCGGAGACAGCATAGAGGTCATGTACGAGGAACGTGTGGATGAAAAGGGCCAGGTCCTGGAAGCAGGCTCAGCAATGTTCGCCAAGCTGCACACCAGGGGCAGGGATATATCCATCTATCGATATGAAACCTCGGACGGTGAGGTCGATTTCTATAGCTCCCAAGGCAAGAGTGTGCGCAAGACCCTGATGGTTACACCTGTAGACGGAGCCAGACTCAGTTCCGGCTACGGCATGCGCAAGCACCCCATCCTGGGCTACAACAAGATGCACCGCGGCCTGGATTTTGCCGCGCCCAGCGGCACGCCAATTATGGCTGCTGGAGATGGCATTGTAGAATATGCAGGCCGTAAAGGCGGCTATGGCAATTATATCCGCATCCGGCATCCCAACCAGTACCACACCATCTATGGCCATCTCAGGAGCTATGCCCGGGGCATCAAGCAAGGAGCCCGGGTCAAGCAGGGGGAAACCATAGGCTATGTAGGCTCCACAGGCAGATCCACCGGCCCCCACCTGCACTACGAGGTCAAGCATGGGGGCCAGCACATGAACCCCTCCAAGGTCAAAACTCCTCCAGGCCGCACCCTGGAAGGAGAAGAGCTGCAGAGGTTTATGCTGGCCAAGCAGGAGCTGAAGCAGCGCTATGCCTCCCTCAAGGAAGAAACCCACTTGGCCGACAAACAGCAGCAGCAAAAAAAGGAAATTACCAAGCAGTAAGCATTATTTGCTGCATTTATGGTTGCTTATGCCAGGCACATTGAAACTAACCCTGGTCAGGAAGCAGCATTCAGGATTTACCTGAGCCAGTTGCGACCAGGCCCAGGAGGTGGCCGAAAAAATATCTGCAGAGCAACCTGATAAAGTGCAACTGGAGATCCTGAGCCCTGAGGCTGCAGAAGCTAGAGGCCTGGACAGCAAGAAGAGCATCAGCATCTATCTGGGCTCAAACCGTATTCCCATCCAGACAGCCCTATCCAAAACCAAACTGGAAAAGCGCATTCTGCAAGAGCTCCAGACCTGAATTGTTCCTGGCCACTGCTGCATATCCAGCTGCTAGGAGTTCGAGTTCCAGGGCAGACTTTGCTTATTGCTTGCTTCTTGACCCACAGTCAACAAGGCTCAATTCAGCAACCCTTGAGGAGCATCGGCATGCAAGAAGGTCCAAGCTCACCTGCCCTGGCAATTGTGGACATGCAAAACGATTTTGTCCAGCCAGGGGGCACGGCTCATGTACAAATGGCCCAGGGCACTGTGCCCAGGATCCGGGAAGCTGCCTCCTATTTCCGGCAACAGGGCTGGCCTGTGATATATATCTTCCGGGTGCACCGGGCAGACGGCAGCGATGCGGAAATCACCAGGCGACAACTTTTCCGAAAAAAAAGCGGGGTCTGCGTCAGGGATTCCTGGGGGGCAAAGATCGTACAGGACCTGGAAGTCGTGCCTGGGGACTTCATCTTGACCAAGCAACGCTTCAGCGCCTTTATGTCAACCGAGTTAGATCTCCTGCTGCGCAGGCTCCAGGTGGATACTCTGGTCCTGGCAGGCACTCAGCTCCCCAACTGTATTCGGGCCACAGCAGTGGATGCCCTGTCCCGGGACTACATGCCTGTGGTGCTCACAGACGCTTGTTCCGCCCAGGACACGGAGACAGCAGAAAGCAACATCAAGGATATGCTCAATATGGGCATGCACTGCTTGCCGTTTTCAGGGCTGCCCAGCCTTCTGGAGCAACCCTGAAGATAGTGTTTCAGACGTATCAATCCACCAGGTTGCGCAGCTAATGCGAAAGACCTCGCTGCACCAGCTTTTGCTGGGCTCTTGGCAGAGATCCTGGATCTGCCTGGTTGCGCAGACAAAATCTGACTTCTTGTACCTGCAAAAAGACTGCTTGCAGGCGCGTCATTACAGGCTTATGGTCTCTCCATCTTGGGGGATAAACAGCCTAGAGGCAGGGATCCCTTCCTCCTGGGCCATATCCCGCAGCCCTTCCCGGCTGAGCCAGCAGTGATCCAGGGCCTGCATATGTATAGCCACCACAGTAGCCCAGGGTGCGGTTTGGAGAACCTTCAGGGTCTGCTCCCCGTCCATGATAATCGGCTTCTGGCCCGGGAACGCGGCTCCTCCGGAGTGGGTGACAACCACCTCTGGCCTGAATTGTTCAAGGTTTTGCTCCACCTCTGGGCAGAAGATGCTGTCTCCCACCCAATAAACAGTGGGGTCTGTTTCAGACTGGAGCACAAAGCCTGACACCTCGCCCATCATCTCCTGCATCTTGCCTTCTCCATGCCTGCCCTCGACCCTGAAGATCGAGATCCCCTCCCAGCTGATGCTCCCTGCTACAGGTGAGACATTGGACAGGCCCTGCTTCTTGAGCAGCCTTTCATCCCCTGGCTGACAGAAGACAGGGATGTCCCGGGGCAGCTTCCCAGCAGCTGCCTGATCGAAGTGATCAGGATGGATATGGCTGACAACTCAAATCGTTGTGGAGCCAGTCCTGCCTGCTCAACGCAAAGCGGCGGCGATTTCCTCTACCAGCTGGGCAATGTTCAGCTCCTGGAGCTTTTCTTGACTGGGAATGCCCTTATCCTTACTCCAGCCCCGCTTTGCCCAATACTCTGGAAGGGCCTCCTCGAATAAAGCCTGGGGCTCCCCGCCAAATGCTGCCCTGCCTTGATACGGCCCGTTGGGCAGGGGTTCCTCGAACCAGCGATTGGGAAACATTTCCAGGCAATCCCACTCCTGCCTGGGCTCCTTTATGCCCTGCGTATGCAGGTTGAACAGCCTGGTCAGGGCATAGGCCCGCTCCCCGACCCGCAAGAGCTCATCCTTACTGAAGTCGGACCACCCGGTCGCCGCCTGCAAAAGCTCCACATTGCCCTCGTCTCCCCAGAAATCGCCAGCGAACAGACAGTAGACCATGGAGTTAATAACCGCAGTGGTGTTCTGGCCCTGGATGGCGGCTTCGAAATCAATGGGCTCGCTCTTGAAGCCTGCGCTCCCGCCCCCGGTATGCTCACATGGCCTCACGGCAGTCACGTATTCCAGAGCGTTCCGGGCCTTGTTGCTCCGGGTGCCGTGAGCGGGCTGGGCGTACCTGTGCCCGGTCATGGAATAATACATGATGGATGGATCATCCTTCTTCTCACTGAAATGCTTAGCAGTTTCCCATGTGCCTTTGGCCAATACCTCTCCTACGCCCTTTCGGTCCAGCACCTTTCGCATCAGCTTGTTTACTGCGTTCACATCTCCCCAAGTCACATCCACTCCGTCCAGATCCTGGGGCTGGATGAGCTCCCGTTGCCTGAGCTCCATGAGCATGGCCAGCAAGGCCCCGCCTTCAATAAAATCCAGTCCGTAGTCATCAAACAGGCTGGTGGTGAACTGGGTCTGAGCTACATTTTCCATCTGATCCGTATGGCTGCCGTCATAGGAATCCTCTGGATTTTCCCCCTCTTCTTCCAGGTAGCCCAGGTTGCCGCCGACCATGCCCATGGCCTCCCAGTCCGGCATGTCGGTTATGGTCCCGTTCAACAGGGAATCCTTGCTGGTCACCTCTGCGGTATACAGGCAGTGCAGCAGACACCCGGGACAAGACTGCTTGCGCACCCAGCTGGCCTGGTCCACGAACGGGCCGGACAGGGCCTTGACCGTGTCCGGATCGCTCCAGCTCTCCCACTGCCAATTGCGGATAGGGAAACCACCTAGGACATTGTCCTGTTTCGCGCTGATTCCAGCAGTACCGTAGGTACGCCAAAAATGACTCTCCTTCTCCTGCTTCTGGATCTTTTGCATTAGCTGCAAAAACTTTTGCTTGTTGGCAAACTTTTGCCCCTGAGTCCCCCGGACCACGATGCCTTTGACGTTCTTGGAGCCCAGCACAGCTCCAGCCCCATACCTGCCGTGGGCCCTTGCCCCTTCGGTGATAACATTTGCGTACCAGATCTGCTGTTCCCCTCCGGGTCCGATGACCCAGGCGCTGGAAAGGCGCTTGGCTCCCACGCCCTGATCTGTTGGGGCCCTTAAATCAGCCCACTTCTTTGTCATGTCCTGTTTGGCCAAGCTGGACTTGGACTGCTCTAAAGGTGCCAGGACCTGTTTACGCATGGCCATCTCCGCCTCTTCTGCCCCCATGCCCCAATAAGGTTCTGCATCCCTAATCTCGATATTGTCGTCGACAATGGCCAGATAAACCGGCTTCTCTGCCTGGCCTACGATCTGGATCCCGTCCCATCCTGCGTACTTCAGATTGGCAGCGCCTTGTCCCCCGCAAAAGGTGACGCAGGCGAAGTTGTACGGGCTCTTGGTCACGATGGCAGTCCTGGCATTAGGGGAGGCTCCGGTTACCGGCCCCACCAGGAGCTGAAACATGTTTTGAGCGCCCAGGGGCTCTATGTCCGGTTCTGCGATCCCTTCTTCGAACATGTAGTACATACCCAGGGCCCATCCGCCCAGATAGGTCCTGTATATCTCTTCTTGAGGCTCAATGCTCTGCACCTTTCCTGTACTGAGGTCCACTCTGGCTATTTTCCCGGTAAATCCTGTATACTCTGCCATTACAGATCCCTCGCCTGGTTGTAGAGTTTGCGATACAAAAGCTCTGCCGCATGGTCTGGATTCTGGGCATAATAGCGTCCATTGACCAAAACAGGGATAAACTCCAGTGCCCCTTCTGGACAGGCCCGCACACAGGCAGGATCTCCGCCGCAGCGGGTACAGACCTGGGCCTTTTTCTCCAGGGGATCATAGGAAATTCCGCTGCCGAACTGCTCCTCGCAGATTTCCAGGCAGCGGCCGCAGGCATCCAGCCCCAGACATCTGCTCCTGTCCACATTCATGTAGCCCTTGCCGGTGTAGCCCTGTTCCCCCTCGTCTTCCTGCACCGTGTGCAGGGCTCCTGTGGGACAGACAGCCTCGCAGGGGTGCTGGTCTGCTCCTTCTGCCCACTTGATAAGCTCACAATGCTGACAGACATTCACGAAATCCACATACTGGAAGCGCATAGGCCTGATACGGGCATATTCCAGGTTGATGCTCTGCTTAGCCCCTTCCGGATCCACCTCAGGCATAAACTTCTCTGCACAGGCCAGGGCGCAGCTTAGGCAACCCGTGCATTTGCCTGGATCCACAATAATCGTGTATTCCGCTTTGGCTTCCCCTTCTGCAGCTGCTGCCCTGTTCACAGCCAGCCCAGGCGCTGAGACGAACATACCCAGGGCGAACATCATGCGCACAAAGTCTCGTCTGCTGATGCGCCCTGCCCGCAAATCCTCCTTCAGCTCTTGCAGCCTTTGCTGTTTGCTGCCATGCATTGAAAACCTCCTTGAAGTTGCTGGAGTGCAGCTTGTCATCCTGCACATAGACCTAGATCCTAAATGTTGCAGAGCATAGCTCAAACCAATCTTTGCTGACAAGCTCAAGCATAAAACCTTCCCAGTCAGTCTCTCGGATTGGTTAAATCGGCTCATTTATATGCTTGCGTATTTAATAACCCGGACTCTCAGGGTAGGGGGCATCTCTGAGCTTGCCTGGTGAAATCGGGTCCCCT
>JBKGXZ010000043.1:0-13201 GCA_046546355.1 Desulfohalobiaceae bacterium
AAGGCGGGGCCAACGCCTACTGCCCGGTCAACCTTTGGAATATTGCCCTGCAGGTAGACCAGGCCTGCAACGAGCTGGGCATTACCGTGCCTGTGGCTGTACACGGTGACCATTACGGCATAAAAAAAGAAACTGACATCCAGCAAGCCAAGTCCGAGATCCCCAGCCTGTTTGATGCCGGCCTGACCTCCATTGCTATTGACGCCTCCCATCTGCCCGACGATCAGAATCTGCTAACCAGCATCGAGCTCAAGCCCCTGGTCCCGGAATGGGCTGGTCTGGAGACCGAAGTGGGCGAGATCAAGGGCAAGGCCGGGCTCTCCAACGCCGAGGAAGCCCTGTTTTTGATCCGGGGACTCAATGCGCACAATATATTCCCCAACTGGATCGCTCTGAACAACGGCTCCACCCACGGCCTGGAGGCCACTGGCGATGACATAGATGTGGAGCTGACCAGAAAGATCCATCAAGTATTGGAGCCCTACAATGTAGCCGGGGCCCAGCACGGCACCTCAGGCAACAGCTCTGCCCATCTGCGGGAAATCGCCCAGAAGACCAGGACCACCAAAGCCAATGTGGCCACTGCCCTGCAGATGCTCTCCTGGGGGGTCAAGGTCAACGACTACGGCAATGCCCTCCTGGACGAGCAGGGCAACTTTATCAAGATGCAGAACCAGGGCATGAGCGAAGAAGTCTGGCAGGAGATAACCTCTTATGCAGAGCAAAAGGGCCTCAAAGGCGGGGACTACAAGAAGCTGAACCTGCCTTTCGAAAACCGGCTCCTGGGCCAACCCAAAGAGGTCCGGGACAGGATGGTCAAGGCTGTGGAAGACTTTGTCTACTACATGATCACCGAGGTCTTCAACTCCCAGGATACGGCTCCTTTGGCTATCCAGGACATCCTGGAGCAGGGTACTTACGATCCAGGCCCAGTGGCCAAGCAGATCGAGGATCCTGCGCAGTGGACTAAGGACAAGATCCTGGAAAAAGCCAAAAACCTGTCCTCGGACAAGGGGCCTGAAGGCGACTTTGACGATTGATACTTGCCAGGTCCAGGTCCTCGCTCGCGGCCTGGGCCGGGCATCACCATTAGGAGGTGATATGCAGAACCTGGGCCTGTTCAGCAGGAGCCTGGAGAAGTCCAGGGCCCACCCCTTGAATGTCCACTGCCGACAGCTCTTGCGGCAGGCTGGACAGACTCCTTCCCCCGCAGCCCTGGGCGCCCCTGAGCTTATGAGGTGGTCTCTGGAACAAGAGGAGCTGGACCTGACTCAAGACACCCGGGACAGGCTGCGGGAGCTGGTGCAGCTCATGCTGGGCAAACCCTCCATGTCCCTGGGCTTTTTGGATTACCTGCAGCCGGATGAGAATAGCCCTGAGCTGCAGGCCCTGCTGGCTGAGGAAGCCCCCTTGAGCCTGGGGAAAAAGCTCCTGCAGAGGCTAGAAGAACAGCTGCAACATTATTCTGAACAACAAGAGTAAGGCGCTTGACTCAAGCACGCTGAAAAATTGGATGTTGGTGATTGCATGCATTCCTTTCATACCGATGTCTTGATTATCGGCTCAGGTTTGGCCGGGCTCTATGCCGCGATCCATTGCCGCAGGCAGGACCTACGGGTTCTCGTCTGCTCCAAATCAAAGCCGGGACGGGGAAGCTGCTCTACTATCAGCCAAGGCATTTTCCGAGCCAGCACTGCAAATTTTAGCCCCCAGGAGCATAAACACCTCAGCCTACAGGCAGGCAAGGGGCTTAACCAGGCGCACAGACTGGATACCCTTGTCCAGAGCGCGGCTCAGGAAATGAGCTTTTTGCAGGACTTGGGCCTGAACCTAGAGGCCGGAGCCAAGGAATATGACTGCAGACCGCAGAAACTCGGCCAGGAAGGGCGCTGCGTGACCAGGCCCTTGACCAGCCAGGCCGCCAGCCTGGGCGTAGATTTCCTGTCTCCCTTCTTTGCCTGTAAGATCGCCCTGCAGGAGGATAGGGCCATCGGGCTCTGGGGCTACAGGCCGCACCAAAGCGAGCCTGAGCTTGTGACCTGCAAGAGCCTCATCCTGGCTGCCGGAGGAGCAGGCGCCCTGTATGCGCATACAGACAATCCCCAGGGCATGACCGGGGACGGTTATGCTTTGGCCCTGACAGCCGGGATTCCTTTGCTGGACATGGAGTTTATACAGTTCTATCCCTTATGTCTGGGACAATCCCGCACCAGCCGCCTTTTGCCACCTCTGCTTGGAGAGGTGGGCAGGCTGGAGAACAGCCAGGGGGAAGATATTGTCAGCAAGTACGGTATCAGCTCCAGACCTGTAGCCATCTCTGCCAGGGATGAGCTGTGCCAGGCCATGGCCTGGGAGATTCAGGCCGGCCTAGGCTTTGCAGACGGTGGACTCAGGCTCAGTCTACCCCGGGAGGACTCTGTCTGGGATCAGACCAGGGAAGTGTTCGGCCTGCAGAGCATCAGCAACCTCAGATCCTGGGCTGAGGAGCTGGCCTCTGAGCGCCGGGGCAGCATCCCTGTCAGGCCGGCAGCCCACTTTTGCATGGGAGGTGTCGCCTGCAGGGGTGCCGTGGGCACACCTGTGCAGGGCCTCTTTGCTGCAGGGGAAGTAACCGGAGGGCTGCATGGGGCCAACCGCTTAGGCGGCAATGCCCTGACTGAAGCAGCAGTATTTGGCAGGATAGCAGCTGAGGAAGCAGCGCATCATGCCGGCCGGACTCAGGATCCCAGCTGGTTCGAGGCTCAGCTCCCAGAGCCGGACCAAAGATTTCCTGCCGCACAAACCAGGAGCTGCTCCGGGCTCAAACGCAAGCTGCAGGAACTCATGTGGCAAGGCGCCGGCATCCTGCGCTCAGCCGAATCCCTGCAGCAGACCTTCCAGGGCCTGCAGGAGATAAGGGCTGATCTGGACAAGACTCCCACCGCCAGCCCCCAAGGCCTGCAGGCCCTGGAGCTGCAAAGCATGCTGCCTGTGGCTGAAGCAATTTTGAGATCAGCCCTGGCCAGGGAGGAAAGCCGAGGCTCTCATTTCCGCACTGACTTTCCCCACAGTAATCAGGCTTGCGCAAAGCATATCCTGCTGCGCCAGGCCCAAGGGAAGCTCCAGCTGCACTGGGAAGCTTAGAGCAACCACGAGGAGTTGGAAGGATCGATTGCGACGACGATTATGAAACCGGTGACAAAATACATCCGTTCCCTATCACTATCCTGGTCGTAATCGTCGTCGATTTTCCAGCATCCTAGCTTGTCTCCTGACTAATACAGCATGCCTCCCACGTAAGCCCCTGCTCCCACAAAGACATCCATATCTGGAACCCTGTAGATATAGGTCTGCTTCTTGCGCGGGGTATCTTCCCCCGGCCTGGGCCACATGTAGGTTACCCAGCCTTCGCCTGATTCCCTGGCTGTATTCACAAAGTGCACGAACAAGGGTTTATCTGTGGGATCGGTGATCAGCAGGACATGATCCCGCTTGGTCAGCTCCGGCTTGATGGGATGGGCCAGCATCTTGCCGTCCAGATCCATCAAGAACACGTAGGAATCCTTCCAGACAAAGGGACCATCTGGATCCCCGATTACCTCTATGGCTTTCTCTAGGCCATGATTCTGGACATAGGTCGCAGCCTCATTGCACTTCACCACGCATTCCTGCTTTGTGGCCTCGCCAGCCTGGGCGGCAGCGGCTGCCAAAAGACTGATTGCAAGCAACAGGGCCAAAACGAGTTTCCTGCGTAGCATATGCTCCCCCTTATTGAGATTAAACTTTGCTTATTTTCGGATCACTTGATCCAGGGCTTGCCTGCCGGCAGCACATCCCTGCCGAAGACGTCAGCGTACAGCACATGGCACATCATGTACAAGGCAGACAAAGCGCAAGCTATAAGCTCATATCCGGCAATAACAGTAAACTGGGGATAACCGAAATGGGCAAGATCCAACAGGATAAATCCCAGAAGCAGGAGAGTGAACACCACAGCCAGGCCTGAATTGATACGCATGGCAGGAATCCACATAATAAAGGTGTATATTGTCCAAGCCACCAGGTACCAGCCCAGGTCTGTCTCGCTGGTGTGATACACATTGAAGTGGTTCATCATGAATATCACTCCCAGGGAGATCCAGAACGCCCCATAGGAGACAAAAGCGCTGAAGCCGAAATTGTTCCCTGAAGGATATTCCAGGAATCCAGCGATCATCTGGGCCAGCCCCCCAAAAATAAAAGCCATGGCAATCACAGGCCCTACATCGCACCAGCCGATATTGTGGAACTGCAAAAGCAAGGTGGTGATCCCGAAACCAGCCAAACCCACCACAGCAGGATTGCCCTTCATCTCCCCACTGGCCATGCTTACCTCCTTTGCGAGCTAAAAATAAACTTGGTTCGCCTGTATCAACTGATTAACTGCATCTTTCTAAAGCCAAATTTCTATAATTTCAAGACCTAAAATAAAAAAAAGGACTAGCCTGTTGGCAATGTGCCATAAAAAAAGGGCCTATGGCTAAAGCCATAAGCCCTGATTTTAATGGCTCCCCGGGACGGACTTGAACCGCCAACCTAGTGATTAACAGTCACCCGCTCTGCCGATTGAGCTACCGGGGAATATCTTGGCAAAAAAATTGTTTAACTATATTTAGATCATCAGTCAAGGATTTTTTGGCACTGTCTTAAGGGAATCTTTCAGGACCAGATCAATCCCTGAGCCCTGGGATCTCGAGCCTGTTTCCAACTCTTGCAGAGACTGTCTATCGCCTGCTACGCAATTGACCTTTGGCCCCCGATCGCCTAAAATTATTAAATTTAGCCCCATCCCCAGGCAGCGCAAGAACCGTGATTCCAAAAACATAGGAGAAATCCATGCCTGTCCGCGAGATAGAAAAAACTCCTTCCGCCTACGAGTACCCCTTATTGATCAAGAACCTGCTGCAGACCCCTCTTAGCTACAGTCCCCAGCAGGAAATCGTGTATCGGGACCAAATGCGCTATACTTACCAGGACCTGTATCTCAGGACCTGCAAGCTGGCCAACGCCTTGGAGTCTTTGGGGCTCCAGCAGGGAGACACTGTGGCGGTCATGGACTGGGACAGCCACAGATACCTGGAATGCTTCTTCGCCGTGCCCATGTTCGGGGCTGTGCTGCACACTATCAATATTCGACTCTCTGCGGAGCAGCTGGCTTATACCATTAACCACGCAGAGGACGATATAATCCTGGTCAACGCAGAATTTCTGCCACTGCTGGAGGCTGTCCGGGATCAGCTGCAGACAGTGAAGAAGATCGTGCTCATCAGCGACCAGCAGGAAACTCCCCAGACCAATCTGGAGCTAGCCGCGGAATATGAAGACCTGCTCTCTAAAGCGGATCAAGACTACGAATTTCCGGATTTCACGGAAAACGCCATGGCCACTTTGTTCTACACCACAGGCACCACTGGCATGCCCAAAGGGGTCTATTTCAGTCACAGGCAGCTGGTGATGCATACCTACGGGGCCATATCAGCGCTTTGCGGCTTTGACTTCGGGATCAGCGTCAACTCCAGCGACATCTACATGCCCCTGACCCCTATGTTCCACGTCCATGCCTGGGGGATTCCTTATGTCTTCACCGTGCTGGGCAGCAAGCAGATTTATCCCGGCCGCTACGAGCCGGAGATGATCCTCAAACTGGTCCTCGGAGAAAAGGTGACCTTTTCCCATTGCGTGCCCACCATCCTGCATATGCTGCTTAGCAGCCCCAAAATCAATGAGCTGAATCTCTCCGGCTGGAAGCTGATCATAGGCGGCTCTGCACTGCCCCAAGGGCTTTGCCGCAAGGCCCTGGAACTTGGAATCAATCTGACTACTGCCTACGGCATGTCCGAGACCTGCCCTTTGCTCACTGCAGCCCTTTTGAAACCCTATATGCAGGGCTGGGACCTGGATTCCCAGACCCAGGTCCGTTGCAGAACTGGCTTGCCTGTGCCCAATGTCCAGCTCAGGGTAGCTGACCCCCTGGGTAAGTCTTTGCCCCATGACGGACAAAGCACAGGTGAGGTGCTGGCCCGCTCCCCCTGGCTGACCCAGGGCTATCTCAAAGACCCGGAAAAGAGCGAAGAGCTCTGGCAGGACGGCTGGCTGCATACCGGAGATATTGGCTTTATTGATCAGGAGGGCTATCTGCAGATTACGGACCGCATCAAGGACGTGATAAAATCTGGAGGAGAATGGCTGTCCTCCCTGGAGCTGGAGGACATCATCAGTCAGCATCCCGCAGTCAGCGAGGCAGCTGTGGTAGGCATACCTGACGACAAGTGGGGGGAGAGGCCGGCTGCATTGGTGGTCCTGCATCAGGGCTATCAGGATCAGGTCACTGACCAAGACCTGCGGGACTTTTTCCAGAAGTTTGTGGACAAGGGCAGCATCCCCAAGTACGCCATCCCTGGCAAGATCGACATCGTGCCCTCTATCCCTAAGACCAGCGTGGGCAAAATGAATAAGAAAGAAATCCGAAGACAATACCAATAGGGCCTTGAACCTGATGCAGCGTCATATGTGCATTATCCGGTTATTGGCACGAAACATTTCTTCCTCTGATTCCCCTCCCTGCAGCCTGTCTTCCAGGCGGGAGAGAGGGGTTAGGGGAGGGTTCATAATGTACGACACGCAAGATGTGTCAAGTCACTAGTGCAAAAAATCCAGGAGGAAAACATGCAAGAAGCAGTGATTGTCAGTGCCCTGCGCACTCCGGTGGGATCTTTTGGCAAGGGGCTGTGCAGCGTCAGCGCAGTCCAGCTCGGAGTCACAGTGGCCCAGGAAACATTGAAGCAGACCGGAGTGGAACCAGCCCAGATAGACGAGGTCATCCTGGGCAATGTGCTTCAGGCCGGGCAGGGCCAAAATCCAGCTAGACAGGTGGGCATCCATAGTGGTTTGCCCCACGAGACCCCTGCTATGAGCATCAATAAGGTCTGTGCCTCAGGGCTGAAGTCCGTGGCCCTGGCAGCCCAGGCTGTGATGCTTGGGGATGCGGAAATCATACTGGCCGGAGGCATAGAGAACATGAGCCAGGCCCCCTATGCCCTGCCGAATGCCCGCTGGGGCCAGCGCATGGGAGACGGCCAGCTCAAGGATCTGATGATCCTGGACGGGCTCTGGGAAATATTCAACGGCTATCATATGGGGGTCACAGCCGAGAACGTGGCGGAAAAATACGGCATAAGCCGGGAAGCACAGGACAAGTTCGGTCTGCAGAGCCAGCAAAAGGCCCAGCAGGCCATCCAATCCGGCAGGTTCAAGCAGGAGATCGTCCCGGTCAGCGTGCCCCAGCGCAAGAAAGAGCCAATAATCTTTGACACTGACGAGCACCCCAAGTTCGACAGCAGTCTGGAGGCTTTGGCCAAGCTGCCTCCTGCATTCAAAAAGGACGGCACAGTCACAGCCGGCAATGCCTCCGGGATCAACGACGGCGCAGGCCTGATCCTGGTCATGTCCAGAAAGAAGGCCGATCAGCTGGGCCTCAAGCCCCTGGCCGCAATCCGGGCCTATGCCTCTGCAGGCGTTGACCCGGCATATATGGGCCTGGGTCCCATTCCCGCCACTCGAAAGGCCCTGGAGAAAGCCGGACTCAGCATCCATGACCTGGACCGCATGGAGCTGAACGAGGCCTTTGCCTCCCAGTCCCTGGCTTGCCTGCAGGAGCTGGAGCCAGACCTGGAAAAGGTCAACGTCAACGGCGGGGCTATTGCCCTGGGTCACCCCATCGGGGCCTCAGGAAGCAGGATCCTGACCACCCTGCTGCATGAAATGCAGAACAGAGATGACAAGCTGGGCCTGGCCACGCTGTGCATCGGCGGGGGCCAGGGCCACGCCCTGATCGTGGAGCGCTAGATGGAAGGTAGAGGTCTGGAAAGCAGATAAGGATCTCAAAAGATCGATTACGACAACGACAACGATAGCGATGGGGAGTCCCCATGCCTCGTTGTCGTAGTCGTGATCACAGTCGTTGTCGATCACCGAAATCTTTTACCTATAACCCGCTGTGCCCTCTTTTATCGTTCCCGCGCTCTGCGTGGGAACGAGCTCCTGGACGCTCTGCGTCCAAAGAATGACCGCGGAGCGGTCGGGCTACGTGCCCACGCAGAGCATGGGCACGATAAGAAAAAAAAGAGGCCTGCAAAGAAAGAGCTCGTGGGAATGAATGTCCTTATCAGGGGAAATCCGTGAGCCCTCATCAATAACTATCATGCCGCAAAGCCGCAGTCACAACGTAGCATGAAAAAGTGTGGGCAGACACAAGGTCTGCCCCTACGGTGTATGCCTGGTATATCTGCGTAGTCCCATAAAATCAAATGGTTACACCGTTATTTTCATACAAAAAAGAAGGCTTCAGGGCAGCTCCAGCCTCACCTCCAGCACCGGCTCATACTCAAGATACAGCCTGCAGCGCCCGCTTTCCTCGTCCACCTTGAGCAGCACCTCATGCCTGCTTCCAGGCTGCAACTCCGGGTGCTTGCCCCTCAAACCCGCCAGATCCGCCCTTTCCTGGATCTGCCGCAGGGCCTCAGCTTTCAGCTCCTGCTCCCTGCTGGCCTGCCTGGCCCGCAGGGCCTGCTGCAGGGCGAGCTCGTACTGTCTTTTGATCTCGCTGACAATGCAGCGCTTTTGCAGATCCAGATGGATTTTCATATCTTTGCATGGAAAACTGGAGCTCCAGCAACAGCTTTCTCCAAAGGTAGAAATCATGAGTATCGATAGCGATTACGACCACGACCACGATTCGATTTGCCCTGTCTCCCCCTCGCTATCGTTGTCGTGGTCGTAATCGTGGTCCTTGTCGATCACCCGTGATCTGGATCCATTCTACTTCATCTCCTTCACTTTCTCGCTCAGCACAGGCACGAAATCCAGCAGGTCCTCCACTACTCCCACATCAGCCACCTGGAAAATAGGGGCCTTGGGGTTCTTGTTCACAGCCACGATAAAGGGATTGCCCTTGACTCCACCCATGTGCTGGAAGGAGCCGCTGATGCCCAGAGCCAGATAGGCCTTGGGCTTTACGGTCTGTCCAGAGGTCCCCACCTGCCTGGACTTCTCCAGCCACTTGGCGTCCACCACCGGCCTGGAGCAGGAAACCACGCCGCCCAAGGCCTCTGCCAGCTCCTCGACGATCTCGATGTTCTCCTGCTCTTCTATGCCCCGGCCCACAGAGACCAGGATATCCTCCTTGGTGATATCCACCTCGCCCATCTCTGCTTCCACAATCTGCAGAAACTTGCGCTTGGGCTCCACTGTGCCTGCATCCTGGCTCTTGTCCTGGATCTCGCCCTGGGCAGAGCCGCTCTCATCCGGTTGGAAAGCCCCGGGCCGCACTGTAACCACAGCACCTGCAGATACGTCGCAGAGCATATGACTGCTGACCTGACCGCTGAACTCCTGACGCACAGTCTGCAGATCATTGTCGCTTAAGCCCTCAATATCCACCACATCCGTCACATAGGCGGAATCCAGCTTAACTGCCAGGCCTGGGCCCAGATCCATGCCAAAGGTGTCGTGGGGCAAGAGGCAGATGCAGTCCCCGGGCAGGATATTCAGAAGCAAGGGCCGGATGATCTCTGCGTTGGGATAGGAGAGCTGGGAGTTGTCCAGCTTCCAGACCTGGGGATAAGTGGCTGCCGCCTGCTTGCAGACCTGATCCAGCTCAGGCCCGGTGCCGCAGACTATTGCAGTAACCTGGGCCTGGGGATCTATCTTGCGGGCCGCATTGACCAGCTCCAGGGCAGAGTCTGCGGCCTGACCTCCGTGATGCTCTATATAGGCAAAGATCTGCTTGCTCATTATTTGATCCCTCCTTTGGCTTTCAGCATTTCCACCAGCTTCTCTGCGACCTCTTCAGAGTCGCCTTCCAGGATCTCAGCACCTTCGCCTGTGTCCGGCAAGAAGTAGTCCTTGCGCCTGACCCGGGCAGCCTTGGCTCCCACCTGGTCCGGGGCCAGGCCCAGCTCCCCTGCGCCGCGCTCCGGGATCTCTACGCTGGCAACCTTTCTGATGCCCCTGATACCCACATAGCGGGGCTCGTTGATCCCGGTTTGTATGGACAGCACACAGGGCAGGCTGATCTCGCTTTGTTCCTGATTTCCGCCCTCTATCTCCCTGCCGATCTTGAGCTGTTTATCATCCTGAAGCTCAATATAATTGACCAGTGAGGCGTAAGGCAGATCCAGCATGGCAGCCAGCATGCCGCCCACTTGGGCCCCACCTTCGTCAGCCTGGGCTCCGGTCAGGATCAGGTCATAGCTGCCCTTTTCCACCTCAGCCTTCAGGGCTCTGGCGCTGCCCATGCCGTCCGAGCCCTCAAAGGCCTCGTCAGTGAGCAGGATCCCGTGGTCCGCTCCCATGGCCATCTCCCGGCGCAGAATCTCCTCAGAGTCCTCGTCACCCACTGTAACCACGGTCACTGAGCCACCCACTTTGTCCCGGATCTGGATGGCCTCTTCCACTGCGTAGTTGTCCCATTCATTGACAGAGTAGACCAGATCCTCGCGCTCGATGTCACTGCCATCACTGTTGATCTCTATTTCATTCTCCGCGGGATCAGGCACCCTTTTTACACAAACCAGAATATCCATACGCACCTCCGTATAGGGTTTTATATAATGAAAATGTCCTTACTATCGATACGAATGACATCATCCTGCTCACCACAACAGGCTATCCCTTCTTCAGCTGCCCGGCCACCAGCTCTGTGAGATCCATGACCTGGACCTTGCCCTCCAGGCCGCTGGTCTTGACCCCATCCTCCAGATTTATCAAGCAAAAGGGACAGCCGGTGACTATCACGTTGGCTCCGGCCTGGTCTGCCATCTCCACCCGGACCTGGCCCATGCGCTTGTCCTCCACAGGCTCGTAATACAGCATCAGACCCCCTCCGCCGCAGCAAAAGGAGCTATCCCGGCTGCGCTGCATCTCCACCCTCTTCAGGCCCGGAATGGAATCCAGGACCTGCCTGGGAGGATCATAGAGCAGATTATGCCTGCCCAGATAGCAGGGATCGTGATAGGTAAACACCAGGTCCTGCTCCTGCAGGGGATCCAGCTGCAGCTTGCCGCTTTGCAGGCTGCGCAGGATGAATTGGCTGATGTGCTCCGCCTGGGGCAGATCCTGATAGTCCTTGAGCAATGCGTTCAGGGCGTGCGGATCAGCAGTGACGATCTCCTGGGCCCCGCTGTTCGAGATAGCCTGGGTATTGTGGTTCTTGAGCTCCTGGAAGAGCATTTCCTCCCCGAAGCGCCTGACCTCATGCCCGCTGTCCTTCTCTGCCTTGCCCAGGATGCCGAAGTCTGCCCCTGCTGCATGCAAGATCCTGGCTGTGCTCCTGGCAATCTGCATCAGCCGCTCGTCAAAGGAACAGGCGCTGTCCACGAAATACAGGGTCTGGGCGCTTTGCTTCTTGTCCAGGATCTGGACCTGGAACTCCTCTGCCAGCTCTTCGGTCCAGGCTGATTTTTTCTTCTCCAGCATCCCATAGGGGTTGCCCCTTTTTTCCAGGGACTTGAGGGGCTTTTGCAAAGACTGGGGCACCAGGCCCTCATCCACCATGGCCCGGCGCAGGTCCACAATCTTGTCGATATACTCATTGAGCACCGGACACTCTTCCTCGCAGGCTCCGCAAGTGGTGCAGGACCAGATCTCGTCCTCCTCAAACACCTTGCCCATCACCGGCTCCCTGGGCTTGATATCCCCCTGCACCGGAAAGCGCTCAAAAGCGTGGTCCCTGGACTTGATGCTGATGAACCTGGGGGACAAGGGTCTGCCCACAGTGTTCGCAGGGCAGTTGTCCGAGCAGCGTCCGCAGTCCACGCAGGTATAAAAGTCCAGCATGTGCTTCCAGGTAAAGTCCTCGAAGTATTTGACGCCGAAGGATTCCAGATCGTCCAGCTGCTCATCGCTCACTCCCCATTGCACCGGCTTTACTGTGCCCCGATCCAGCTTCATAAAAAAGACATTGAATATGGAGGTCAACACATGGAAGTGCTTGCCAAAGGGCAGGAAGCAAAGGAAGAAGAAGAATATCAGATCGTGCGCGAAGTAGGAGAAGCTGTGCAGGGGCTGCAGAGCAGCAGCCGAGGCTCCTGAAAAGAGGTTGCTGAACACCCAGGCCAGGGTCAAGGGAGCCACGAACTCCGAGTGGCCCTGCCCCCAGGCTGCGGCAATAGCAGTGGCATCGAAAAGACTCTCGAAAACCATCAAAGCCCCGATCAGGCCCAGCACCAGCACCGCCTCTGCGGTATGCTCCTTGCCATACTTGGCAGGAACCTTGTATCTGTCAGGCAAAAAGGCCAGCCTGCGCACTGCAGCGATGATACAGGCTATGAGCACAATGGTTGCGGCATAGTCCTTGAGCACGTGGTACACATCCCCCAGGAAACCTCCCAGGCCGGGAAACACAAAATCCGGGTTGAAGCCCACGATAACCAGGCTGATGGAGCGGATGGACAAAATGATAAATCCGGCAAAGATCAGGATGTGCAGCACCCCAGCCAACATGTACCTGGGCTGCTTGTACTGGGCCAGCCAGAACTTGAGCACCGCTTTGCCCCTTTCCCGAACCCTGTTCAATCTGGGATCAGGCCTGGCCTTGGCCAGGGGGATCAGCCTTCTGGCCACAATGTAGGCAAAAGCGCATATGCCCAGCACTAGAATCAAAACCGAGATCAGCCAGCCAGGTATCCCGAACACAGCCGCATTTGCAGGTGCAGTAAGTAAGCTTTCCATGTTCCCGTCCTTAGAGCTTTTTGGCTAACAGCCTGTTGCGCAGAGGAGTAGATCCTGTTCCGGTTGCCGCGCAGGTTCCAGTCTGCAGCAAAAGTGATGCAGACCCCATGCCTGGCCCTTGAGCCCGGCCAGGGCATAGCACACATTTGATACTCAGTTAAATACGGCTTTACCTTAGACCTATGGTCTATTTAAAAATGTAAACCGTGGGTAATGGAAGGGTCCCCATGACGACCCTCCCCTACCCCCTCCCTGTCCAGGGAGGGGAATCAGAATTCGATGTTCATGCGTTTGATCCAGGTTCTGATATTCAGGAGTTACTCCCTCTTATTCCCCTCTCCGGCACTCACTTGCTTGGTCACCTAGAGCAAGAATGATTGCCCCGCCAAGTGAGTGCCGGGGAGGGGTTAGGGGAGGGTTGAACGATATCAGGCAGCTAACTCACAACCCCTAA
>JBKGXZ010000044.1:0-12887 GCA_046546355.1 Desulfohalobiaceae bacterium
GGCAAAGCCATATTTAGCTGGGTGTCACGTCTGAGTTAAACTCCAGCCTGGTCAAGGAAGGAAATAATGGGACAACTCATCACGACCCACAACGACTGCGACTACGACTTGCCTTTCTCCTCGCTGTCGTGGTCGTGGTCGTCATGGTAATCGAGACATCTGTTACTACTTCCTCAAAACGCCAGACATAAGCTACTGAAAAGTTTACCTAGCACATGGAACTCTCATTTGCAACGCAGATTTTAACCCTCTAAAAGGGGCAAATGGCCAGCATGTTCACCTGGTGGTAATTGTTGGCCGGATCTTCGGCGTAGCGGCAGCCCAGGGCCCGGTTGGCTTCGCCCTTGTTTTCCACATCCTCTGCGGAATTCAAATAGAAGCTGCATTCGTTGTTAAAACAGACCCAGATCCTGCCCCAGCAGGTCTCAGATGGGGCCAGCCAATATTCCATTTCTAAGCCGCAATGCGGACAAAATCTCTGCTCGGACATTTTCTCCCCCTTGTTAAATTGTGTTGCCCAGTCCCTGACTATTGGGCCTGCAGCAGGCCTGAGGCAAGTCCTTGTCTTGCTGGACAAGATCATTTAGTATTGTAAATCAAACCTTGTGCCATGGCAAATCAGAGAATACTGATATGCTAATCAGTTTTCGGAGCAAGTCAATCAGGAACAGGAGCCGCATCAGCAGCTGCAAGGCAGGCCCATCCAGGTAAACAAAAACTCGCGAGGTGAACATGCAGGAACAAGAGACCTCCAGCCGCAAGGACATGCTGCAGCTGGTATCCTTTAAGCTGAAAGACGAGGAGTTTGGAGTGGACATCCTGCAGGTCCAGGAGATTATCCGCATGCAGGAAATCACCCATGTGCCCAATGCCCCGGACTTTGTGGAGGGAGTCATCAATCTGCGGGGCAGGGTAATCCCTATTGTGGACCTGCGCAAACGCTTCGGCTTGGAGAGCCAGGAACACGGCAGCGCCACCAGGATCATCGTGGTCATGATCGGCCAGGTCACGGTGGGTCTGATCGTGGACGAGGTCTCTGAGGTGCTGCGCATACCAGAAAATACTGTGGAACCTCCGCCGCCAATCGTAGCCGGGATTGAATCTGACTATATCAAGGGAGTAGGCAAGCTGGAGGACAGGTTGCTTATCCTTTTGGACCTGAACAAGATCCTGAGCAGGGAGGAAAAGACCTCCCTGAAGCAGGTTTAGCCCTGATGAACCAAGGCAAGGAAAAAAATGGCCTTTGGTCAATTTTTTCCTTGACAAGTTTTCAGGCAAAGGGTAAGAGCATCTTTATGCAAAACGAGCTCGGATCCCAGATCACCGCTGCTGCTTATTCCTATTTTTGGTATTGGGGTGTGGTCTGCGGTCCGAGTGGTGGCCTATAACCTGAGATTTTACAAACCGTCAGGATCCACCCAGGGCCGCAGGCTGCAAGCCGGCGGCCCTTTTTTGTGCCTGGCCGCCGCAGCCAAGGCCCGGGCCGGAAACAAGGAGGAATGCTATGCACCTGGGCAAATCCATTCGTCTGGAGCGCATCTTCAACCGCAACACCGGCAGGACCATCCTGGTCCCCTTGGACCACGGGGTCACGGTAGGTCCCATCTACGGCTTGGTGGACCTCAGAGAAACTGTGGACCAGGTTTCTGAGGGCGGGGCCAACGCGGTGCTCATGCACAAGGGCCTGGTACGCTGCGGCCACCGGGAACACGGCAGGGACGTAGGATTGATCATCCATCTTTCTGCCAGCACCAGCCTCTCACCTTATCCCAACTACAAGACCCTGGTGGGCACTGTAGAGGATGCCATCAAACTGGGAGCTGATGCCGTATCTGTCCACGTCAACCTGGGAGACGAAGCAGAGGCTGCCATGCTCCAGGACCTGGGCGATATCAGCAGCGCAGCCACCTCCTGGGGTATGCCTGTACTGGCCATGGTTTATGCCCGGGGGCCCCAAATCCAGAATTCCTTCGATCCCCAGCTGGTGGCCCACTGTGCTAGGGTGGGTGAAGAGCTGGGCGCGGACGTGATCAAGGTCAACTACACCGGTGATCCGGAGAGCTTTCAAAAAGTTGTCCAATCCTGCTGTGTGCCTGTGGTCATTGCCGGGGGCCCCAAGCTGGAGGACCGTCAGGACCTGCTGCAGATGGTCTATGACTCTATCCAGGCCGGAGGGGCCGGGCTCTCGGTAGGCAGGAACATCTTCCAGGACCAGGAGCCTGGCAGGCTGGTGCATGCCCTGCACCAGGTGGTGCACGAGGATATGCAGGTCTCTGAGGCCCTGGATCTCTTAAAGTAAAAAGCCCTAAAGGGGAACAAGATGGCCCTGCAGATATTCCTGCAAGTTATGCCCTTTGAGAAGTCCCTGGCCACCCTGGGCCTGGAGTCCGGAGTGGACGGCCTCCTGGTGGAGCCCCAGGACGCGGCCCAAGTCAAGCAGCTGGGCAGAACCCGCGTCCTGAGCCCGGAAGACCTGAGCCGCATCCAGCTCAAAGATCAGGAAAGCCAGGAGCTGGCAGCCCAAGAGCTGGCAGCCCAGAAGCAGGTCCTGTTGCAGAAGGGTTGGGAAGTTATCCCGGTGGAGAACCTCCTGGCTGTGCAGAAAGGCAGCCTGGGCCTGGAGGTGGAGAGTCTGGAGCAGGCCAGGCTGGCAGCCGGAATCCTGGAGAAGGGAGTGGACTTCCTGGTGCTGTTGCCTGAGGCCAAGACCCAGATCAAGGACATCGTGCAGGAGCTAAAGCTGAGCCAGGGCACCCTGCAACTGGAGACCGCCAGGATCACCGACATCCAGCAGGCCGGCCTGGGGCACCGGGTCTGCGTGGATACCTGCTCCCTGCTTAGCACAGGCCAGGGTCTGCTCACAGGCAATTCCAGCAGGTTCACCTTCCTAGTCCACGCCGAAACCGAGGAGAACCCCTACGTCTCAGCCAGGCCGTTCAGGATCAACGCCGGGGGGGTGCACGCCTACGTCCTGGGGGCCGCAGACCGCACCTCCTATCTGGAAGAGCTGCGCGCAGGGGACCAGGTTATGATAGCGGACTGCACCGGCCAGACCAGTCTGGCAACAGTGGGCAGGATCAAGGTAGAGATCAGGCCCATGCTGCTGATCTCCGCCCAGAGCGAAGGTTCCGCGGGCCAGATATTCCTGCAGAACGCTGAGACTATCCGTTTGGTAGACCCTGAAGGCAGACCGGTGAGTGTAGTGGATTTGAAGCAAGGTGACCAGGTGCTGTGCCGTGTTGATACGCCTGGCAGGCATTTCGGACTGCGCATCCAGGAAAGCATCGAGGAAAAGTAAATGAACGAAAATCAGCAGCAATCAGTGCCTGAAAGTCTGGAAACCAGGCTGCAGGAGCTCAGACAAAGCATAAGCAGCATAGATCAGGAGCTGTTAAGCCTCTTGAACCAAAGGGCTGCTATCAGCCTGGAGGTGGGCAGGCTGAAATCCAGGCAGGCTGAGAGCGTGTTCAAGCCCTTCAGGGAGAAGGATGTGCTTGAGGCCCTGGCCCATCAGAACCCCGGCCCTCTGCCCCAGAAGCATCTGGAAGCCATATACCGGGAGATCCTGTCCTCCTCTCGCAGCCTGCAGCTGCCCCAAAGGGTGCTTTACCTGGGCCCTGAGGGCACCTTCTCCTATTTTGCAGGCCTGCACTACCTGGGCCACAGCGCGGAGTACCTGCCCTGCTCCAGCCTGGAAGAGGTCTTCAAGGGAGTGCGAGGTCAAAACGCTGAATTGGGAGTCATACCTTTGGAGAACTCCCTGCAGGGCACAGTAGGCCAAAGCCTGGATCTGTTCCTGCACTACGACGTCTACATCCAGGCCGAGATCTTCTGCAAGATCAGCCACAGTCTGCTATCCAAGGCAGAGGAGCTGCAGTGTATCGAGTTGGTCTATTCTCACCCCCAGGCCCTGCAGCAGTGCACCCAATGGCTCAAATCCCATCTGCCCCAGACCGGGATCGTGCCTGTGGAGAGCACTGCTGCAGCAGCCAGACAGATCCAGGACAACCCCAGGCAGGCAGCCATAGCCCATCCAGCCCTGGCCCGCAGCCTGGGCTTGAACGTTTTGCAGCGCAACATCGAAGATCTGCCTGAGAACTGGACTAGATTCCTGGTCATCGGCTGCACAGAGCCCCCTGCAGGCAATCGGGACAAGACCTCCCTGCTTTTTACCCTGCCGGACAGGCCGGGTAGCCTGGCCAGGGTGCTCAATCTGCTGGCAGGGGAACAGGTGAACATGAAAAAGCTGGAATCCAGGCCCCTGCGGGCCGAAAAATGGCAGTACGTGTTCTTTGCAGACGTGGAGTGCGATCTAAGCGGCCAGGAGTACGCCAGCCTCTTGCAGAACCTGGAAAGCAACTGTCACTCCTTGCGAGTGCTGGGCAGCTATCCCAACGGCCCCCATTTGGATGTGAACCAGGAGGACCAGATATGCGCCTGACCCTGAAGGCCCCGGCCAGCAAGTCCGTCTCGCACCGGGCTGCCATAGCAGCTGCCCTGGCCCCGGGCAGATCCAGCCTAGGCAATCTGCTTTACAGCCAGGACCTGCAGCGCACCCTGGCCTGCCTGCAGAGCCTGGGTGCCAGGATTGAGCAGACCCCGACAGAGCTGCTGATAGACGGCCTTGCGCCTGGCGGCGCTCCTGCGGCAGACCAAACGCCCCTGGAGCTGGATGTGGGCGAGTCCGGCACCACCTGCAGACTGCTGACTCCGATTGCAGCCCTAAGCAGCCGGCGGGTGCTGCTACAGGGCAGGGGCAGGATGCACGAGCGGCCCATTGCTGAGCTGAGCAGCAGCCTGGAAGAGCTGGGCTGCAAGTTCCAGTGGCTGGGGCAGCCTGGCTATCCACCCTTTATTCTGGATGGCCGGGACCTGCACGGGGGCCGAACCGCGATCAGCCTGGAGCAAAGCAGCCAGTACCTCTCTGGCCTGCTGCTTCTGGGGCCCATGCTGCACCAGGGTCTGGAGATAGCCATCCAGGGGGAAAAAGCGGTCTCCTGGCCCTACGCCGCACTCACCCTGAAAGTCATGCAGGATTTCGGCTGCAATGTAGAGGTCCTGCTCCAGGACCAGGCAGGAAAGCTCCAGCCAACCTCCCCGCAGGAGCTGCAGGACATTGTTCCGGGCCAAACATTATTCAGGGTGCCTGCAGGGCAGTACAGCCCCAGGGAGTACCAGGTGGAAGGGGACTGGAGCAACGCTTCCTATCTCCTGGCCGCAGGCCTGTTCCTGTCCCAGGGCATAGAGGTCCAGGGCCTGGATCCAGAGTCAGGCCAAGGGGATCGCAACTTCCTGCACATTCTGGCCAAAATGGGAGCCCAGGCAAAAACCACCAGCCAAGGGGTACTGCTGGAGCCTTGCAGCCTGCAGGGCGCAGAGCTGGACATGGGCTCCTGCCCGGACCTGGTGCCTACCGTGGCTGTGCTGGCCTCTATGGCCCAGGGAGCAACCAGGATCAGCAATGTGGCCCATCTCAGGCTCAAGGAAAGTGACCGCCTGCAGGCCCTGGCCCAGGAGATCGTCAAGACCGGGGCCGGAGTGAAGCTCAGGCAGGATGGTCTGGATATCCAGCCTGTTGATGAGCTGCCCCTGACTGGCAGAGTCAGCTTTCACACTTACGGGGACCACCGCCTGGCCATGTCCCTGTCAATTTTTGAGCTGGCAGGGCTGGAGGTAGAACTGGACCAGCCAGGTTGCGTGGACAAATCCTTCCCTGAATTTTGGACTGCCTGGGGCAAAATCAGGCAGGAGCTGGGCAGAGGCTAAAGGGAGCATGCACTTGCAAAGCGTAAGCATTATAGGCGCAAACGGTGCCATGGGAGCTTTCTTCAGCAACCGCCTCCGGGAGGCAGGGCTGCAGGTGCAAGGTCTGGACAAGCCCCTTGACTCCCAGGAGCTGCACAGCTCCCTGCCAGGCTGCGATCTGATCCTGCTGGCCATCCCGGCCCAGGCCTTTGAGACAGTGCTGCCCAGGATCCAGGAGTACCTGGACCAAAATAGCGTGCTTGCGGATATCTGCTCAGTGAAGATCAAGCCCCTGGAGCTAATGCTCAGCTACCACCAGGGCCCTGTGGTGGGCACCCACCCCCTTTTCGGCCCAGCACCCGAGCCTGGCACCAGCCTGCGCACCGCCCTGGTCCAGGGCAGGGACAAAGATGCCCTGCACCAGACACACGACCTGATGCAGGATATCGACCTGGAGCCCTTTATTTGCGGTGCAAAAGAGCACGACCGGGCCCTGGCCTATATCCAGGGCCTGAACTTTGTGAGCACGGTCTCCTACCTGGCCGCCCTCACAGACGAACCCGGCCTGGAGAGATTCCTGACCCCCTCCTTCAGGCGCAGGCTGGATGCAGCCCGGAAGATGCTCACCCAGGACGCGGATCTGTTCCAGAACCTGTTCGAGGCCAATCCCTTCAGCTATGAGGCTGTGCGCCAGTATCGCCAGTTTTTGAACCTGGCTGCGGCAGGGGAGCTGGATCTGCTGCAGCACAAGGCCAGCTGGTGGTGGCAGGAACAAAACAAAGGGGGAGGTACGTAGGCCTAGGCTAAGAAAACCTGCTTTTCCAGGCCGCGTCCCCCCGGACGCGGCTTTTTTGTCTTCGAACCAAAACCCAGAAAGGAAGATGTGAGCATGCAAGAGATATCCCTAACCCAGCACTCCAGGCTGTACCCCGCAGATACCCAGACCCCGATCTCCCTGTACCTGGACCTGGTGGGAGAGCAGCCAGGCATTCTCCTGGAGAGCGCAGAGGTGGACGGCAGGCTGGGCAGATACAGCCTGATCTCCTGGGACTTCCAGCTGCTGCTGCAGTCCAGGCAGGGCAGGATGCACCTGGAAGTCCAGAACCCCTTGCTTGCTGAGCTGCAGGAGCACCAGGGCCAGGACTTCTTGCCAGCCCTGCGCCAGATCCTGCGCAGACTGCAACTTATGCCCCCCCGGGACATGGATGCGCCCCCTGCCCTGACCAGATCCCTGCAGGGCTATTTCGGCTATGACCTAAGCGCCCTGCTGGAGCCCAAGCTGGCCCAGGTCCTGCCCAGACAAAATGAGGAGACCTGCCTGGTCCTGCCAGGCAAGCAAATCCTGTTCGATCATCTGCACCACAGGTGCCTGTTCATCAGCCTGAGCCCTGAGGACTCCCCTGCTGCAGCCCCAGGGCCCAGAATTGAGGAGGGCTTCAGCCTGGGCCAGGTTGAGAACACCCCGGACCAGCAAACCTTCTGCTCCAGGGTGGCCGAAACCAGAGAGCTCATCAATTCTGGCGAGGCCATCCAGGTGGTGCTTTCCACCCGCTTCCAGGCGGACTTCCAGGGCCAGCCCTTTACCCTGTACCGCAGGCTGCGCCAAACCAATCCCTCCCCGTACATGTTCTATCTGAATCTGCCTGAGCTGACCCTGATCGGCTCCTCCCCGGAGCTTTTGGTGCGCTGCGACCAGGGCCTTTTGCAGGAAAGGCCCATCGCAGGCACCAGGCCCAGGGGCATGAGCCAGGACCAGGATGCCAGGCTGGCAGAGGAGCTCCTGCAGGATCCCAAGGAAAGGGCAGAGCACGTCATGCTGGTGGATCTGGGCCGCAACGACCTGGGCCGCATCTCCCAGGCAGGCAGCGTGCAAGTGGAGAAATTCATGCAGGTGGAGCGCTTCTCCCATGTCATGCACCTGACCTCCTATCTCAGGTCCTGGCTGCAGCCTGATCTGGATGCCGTAGATGTGCTGAGGGCCGCCTTCCCTGCAGGCACGGTCTCAGGCGCGCCCAAGATCCGGGCCATGGAGATCATCAGCCAGATGGAGGATCAGCCCCGGGGGCCCTACGCCGGGGCAGTGGGCTGGCTGGGGCTGGACCCAGGAGAAGTCAGCCTGGACACCGGGATTACTATCCGCTCCATGTGGCTTAAAAACGGCAAGCTCTGCTGGCAGGCAGGCGCCGGAATAGTCAGCGACTCTGATCCTGAAAAGGAATGGCAGGAATGCCAGAACAAGGCCAGGGTCATCAAACAGATCCTAAGCCAGGGGGAGGCCAGCGATGCTTTTACTCATAGATAACTACGATTCCTTTACCTACAACCTGGTGCAGCTCCTGCAGCAGGAAAGCCTGGAGCCGGATGTGCTCCGGAACGACGATCCCAGACTCCTGGATCTGGCCCTGAATCCAGCCCTGGAGGGAGTGGTCATCTCCCCGGGCCCTGGGGCCCCGCAGCATAGCGGGCTCTGTCCCAACTTCCTGCGGCTTTTATCCTCGCAGGTCCCGGTTCTGGGGGTCTGCCTGGGACACCAGATCCTGGCCCACCACGCAGGCTGGCCAGTGATCCGGGCCCCTAGGATCATGCACGGCAAGACCTCCAGCATAGAGCATGCTGAAACCGGCATCTTCCAGGGCCTGCCCCGGCCCTTTACCGCCACCAGGTACCACTCCCTGCTCATGGATCCTGATTACCAGGGCCATGGCCGCAGCCTGCTCAGCATCACCGCCTGGAGTCAGACAGGGGAGCCCATGGGCCTGGCCTACCAGGACCGGGACTGGTTCGGGATCCAGTTCCATCCTGAGTCCATTTTGACCCAGCAGGGCCCAGGCCTGATGCGAAACTTCCTGCGCCTGACCCTGCAGACTCAAGACGCATAAAAACCTCAAGGAGCGCAGATATGAGCATGCACAGCACGTTGGATCGCTTGGCCCTGGGCCAGGATCTGGAGCCCAGGGAGGCCTACAGCGCCTTTCACAGGCTCTTCACCGGAGAGCTGGGCCCGGCCCAGACCGGGGCTTTTTTGCTGGGCCTCAAGGCCAAGGGCGAAACCCCATTGGAGCTGGACTCCGCAGTCCGGGCTGCCCTGGATCAGGCCCGCAAAGTAGATTTTGAGCAGACCTGCATAGACACCTGCGGCACAGGCGGGGACGGCAAGATGAGCTTCAACTGCTCCACTGCAGTAGCCCTTTTCCTGGCCCATATGGGGCACAAGGTGGTCAAGCACGGCAACCGGGCTGTATCCAGCTCCTGCGGCAGCGCTGATGTCCTGGAGCACCTGGGTCTGCCCTTTATCCAGGATAGCCAGGAAGCCAGAGGCAGGCTGGAAAGGACTAACTTCGTTTTTCTCTTTGCTCCACATTTTCACCCTGCCTTTGCCCATGTGGCCCCGGTGCGCAAGGAACTGGGCATCGCCACCCTGTTCAACCTCATGGGCCCTTTGCTCAACCCTGCCCAACCCTCGCACCAGCTCCTGGGCGTGGGCAGCGCCAAATATCTGGACCTGGTGGCCAGGGCCCTGTCCAAAAGGCCGGGCCTGAGAAAGGCTGCTGTGCTGCACGGGGCAGGAGGCTTTGACGAGCTGACCCCCTGCGGGGTGAACCAGGTGGTCCTGGTCAGCCCTGAGTGCTGTGAGACTGTGGACATCCATCCCGACCACTACGGCTTCCAAACCTGCTCTGCCCAGGATCTGGCCTGTACTGACAGGGAGCAGTCCCTGGACCTGATGCAAGGCGTACTCCAGGGCCAGGCCCCGGGACCGGTATTGGACATGCTGGCCCTGAACCTGGGCCTGGCTTTGTATCTGCTGCAGGAAGACAGACAACTCCAGGACTGCATGCTGCAGGCTGCCAATCAGGTTCGCCAGGGCATAGCCAGGGAGAAGCTCTATGCTGCATAGATTTTTGCAGGCCAAGGCAAGGGAGATCCAGGCCCTGCAAACCCAGGAGGCAAAGGGGCTGCTTCCTAACCCAGGCCCCAGGCCCAGGCCAGGGCTGCGGCAGGCCCTGCAAGACCAGGGCCCTGGCGCGGTGATTGCCGAGTACAAGCGGGCCTCACCCTCCAAGGGAGAGATAAATCCGGAGCTTGCTCCGGAAGACGCGGCCCAAGCCTTTGCCAGGGGCGGGGCCGCGGCTGTCTCGGTGCTAACCATGCAGGAATTCTTCAGCGGGGAACTGCAGTTTCTGGACCGGGTCAGCATCTGCGGTCTGCCCCTGTTGCGCAAGGATTTCATCCTGCATCCCCTGCAGGTCAGACAGACAGCTAAGACTCCGGCCTCGGCCCTGCTGCTCATCGTGAGGCTCTTTCTGGAGCAGCCGGACAAGTTGCGGGAGCTGTACCAGCTGGCCCTGGAGCTTGGGCTGGAGCCGGTGCTGGAGATCTTCCAGCCCCAGGAGCTAGAGCTGGCCAGGGAGCTGGGTGCCGGCTTGATCCAGGTCAACACCAGGGACCTGGACAGCCTGGAGATTGATTTTGCCCCGGCAAGAGATCTTATATCCAAGAAACAGCCCTGGGAGACCTGGATCCTGGCCAGCGGGATTGACAACAGGGATCAGATCAGACACTGGAGCCAGGCCGGCTTCGATGCCTTCCTGGTAGGGACCTGGATCATGTCCGGGCCTGATCCTGCCCGGGCCGTGCAGAGCTTGGTCTGATAAGGCCAGATATATCGATTGCGATGACCACCACGACGAGGACAGCGAAGGAAAGGATTGCAAACCGTAGTCGAAATCGCAGTCGATACTCATGACCTCTACCTTATCCAGGAGACGAACCTATGCCTGTAAAAGTCTGCGGCCTGACCAGGAGCCAAGATGTCCGAACTTGCCTGCAGCTGCAAGTGGACTTCCTGGGCTTTATCTTCCATAAGCCCAGCCCCAGGCACGTCCTGCCGGAGCAGGTCAGGGCCCTGCCCAGGGGCCAGGCCCTGAGGGTGGGTGTCTTTGTCCGCCAACCTGCAGGCGAAGTTTTGGATATCATGCGCCAGGCAGATTTGGACCTGGCCCAGCTGCACGGGGAATATTCCCAGCAGGATTGTCTGAGAATCGGCCCCGAGCGGATCATCAAGACCCTTTGGCCGGAGCGCTTTTCCAGTCCTGAGGGCCTTGAGCAGCAGGCAGAACATTACTCTGCCTGCTGCGCCTATTTCCTGCTTGATCCCGGCAAGTCCGGGGGCGGACACGGCAGAGGCCTGCAGCTGGCCTGGGAAAGGATGCCCAGCCTGCCCAGACCCTGGCTCCTGGCCGGAGGCCTTGGCCCCAAGACCCTGCCCCAGGCCCTGCACGATCATCAGCCCTGGGGAGTAGACCTGAACTCCGGACTGGAAATGAGTCCGGGCTGCAAGGACCCAGACAGACTGAAGCAGTGCATTGATATCTGGCGAACCTACAACAAACCACAAGGAGCTCGTGATGCGTAAAGGCTATTACGGAGACTTTGGCGGCCAGTTCGTGCCCGAGCTGCTCATGCCGCCCCTGCTGGAGCTGGATGATGCAGTGAGCAACATCCTGCCCAGCCGGGATTTCCAGGACAAGTTCCAGGGCCTGCTCCAGGACTTTGTGGGCCGGCCCACACCGCTTACCTTTTGTCGCAATCTATCCCGGGACCTGGGCTTCGGTCTCTGGCTCAAGCGCGAAGACCTGGCCCATACCGGTGCGCACAAGATAAACAACACCGTGGGTCAAGCCTTGTTGGCCAAGGAAATGGGCAAGACCTGCCTGGTAGCAGAGACAGGGGCCGGGCAACACGGGGTAGCCACAGCCACTGCTGCGGCCCTTTTGGGCATGCGCTGCCTGGTATACATGGGCAATATAGATATCCAGCGTCAGGCCAGCAACGTACACAGGATGCAGCTTCTGGGCGCGGAGGTCATCCCTGTGCACAGCTCCACCCAGACCCTGAAGGACGCCATAAACGCTGCTTTGCGGCATTGGATCGCCACCCAGAGTGACACCCACTACTGCCTGGGCTCGGTCACCGGCCCCCATCCCTTTCCTAAGCTGGTCCGGGACCTGCAATCAGTGATCGGTCAGGAGGCCAAAGAACAGTTCCAGCAGGCCCAGGGCGGGCTGCCGGATATGGTAGCTGCCTGCGTGGGAGGAGGGTCCAATGCCATGGGCATCTTCCAGGCCTTTGTGCCCCATAAGCAGGTCCAGCTGCTGGGAGTGGAGGCTGCCGGGGAGAACCAGCCCCACAGCTTTCATTCCGCAACCTTGACCAAAGGCAGTCCCGGGGTATTGCATGGGGCCCTGAGCCTCTTGCTGCAAAGCGATACCGGCCAGATCCTGCCTTCACATTCCGTGGCCCCGGGCCTGGACTATCCAGGTGTAGGGCCGGAGCATTCTTATCTGCAGCAAAGCGGCAGGGCAAAATATGTGAGCGTGGACGACGCCCAGACCCTGCAGGCCTTTGAGCGCCTCTGCCATAAAGAGGGCATCATCCCTGCCCTGGAGAGCTCCCATGCCCTGGCTCATGTCTTCTCTTTGCAGGGCAGTCTGCAGGAAGGCCAGCAGGTGGTGGTCAACCTTTCCGGCCGAGGGGACAAGGACCTGGAGATTGTGCGCGAATACAGCTCAAACAGAAAGGAGTAACAAGCCCATGCAACAGGATAGATTGCAGGACAAAATCAAGCAGACAGCGAATAAGGGTCAAAAAGCCCTGATCCCCTATCTGCCGGCCGGCTTCCCTGCTCCGGAAAGCTTCTGGCAGGAGCTCCAGGAGCTGGACCAGGCAGGCGCAGACATCATAGAGATCGGCATCCCCTTTTCAGACCCGGTGGCTGACGGGCCCGTGGTGGAGCAGGCCTGCCAGGAGGCCTTGCAGGCAGGTGTCAGCCTGGATTGGGTGCTGCAGGGATTGGCTGATCAAAGGGCCAGAATCCAGGCTGAGATCGTGCTCATGGGCTACGTAAATCCCTTTATGCAGTTCGGCTGGGAGCGACTGGCCAGAAAGGCCGCGGAGTGCGGGGTTAGCGGACTGATCGTCCCGGATCTGCCCCTGGAGGAAAGCGCAAAGATCCAGCCCCTGCTGCAGAATGCAGGCCTGGAGCTGGTGCGGCTGATTGGCCTGAACACCCCCCAGGACAGGATGCGCCTCTATGCAGCTGAAAGCAGAGCTTTTGTGTATTTTGTCTCTGTCATGGGCAC
>JBKGXZ010000045.1:0-12850 GCA_046546355.1 Desulfohalobiaceae bacterium
GATCATTGCTTTTCTTGGGCCTTATAAAGAGGAGACATGGCTCGCAGCGTGTTCACGATGTTTTTGAGTGCAGCGAGAAAACGATAGATATCATCTTTGCTGTTTTCCAGACCAAAAGATATAACCAGGGTGCCTTGGGCATCTGCATGGCTCAAGCCAAGGGACAGCAATACATGGGAGGCACGTAAGGAACCCGTGGCACAGGCTGATTTTGTAGATACAGCAATGTCCTCCTCGCTGAGCATGAGCATAACGCTTTCGCCTTCGATATACTTGAGAGATATATTGAGCAAGTATGGCAGACTATGTTCCAGATTTGTATTCACAATATACTCGTCGATATAATTGGGCAGCTCCTGGAGCAGGATATCCCTTAACGCACCGAGATGTTTCCCTCTGGACTCTAAATGCTTTGTTGCCAGCTCAGCTGCCTTTCCATGGCCAATGATGCCTATCAGATTCTCAGTACCTGCCCTCTTGTTGTTCTCTTGCACACCTCCTTCAAGCAAAGGGAATATCCTTGTTCCACGCCGGATATAAAGTCCGCCGACTCCTGCTGGTCCATAAAAGGTATTGGATGCAAAACTGAGCAAATCCACATTCAAGCTTTGCACATCCAGTGGAACGATGCCCACTGAATCCACCGCATCTGTGTGGAATAATACATTTTTACCTTCTAAAATCCGACCTATCTCCTGCAAGGGCTGAATTGTCCCAGTTTCATTGTTGCTGTGCATTATGGAAACCAGTATGGTCTCATTGGTAATAGCCTTTTGGACTTCCTGCGGGTCCACCCTTCCGGACTCGTCCACAGGGATGGAGGTCACCTGAAATCCTTGGGAAGACAATCGTTTCAGGCTGCGCAAAACAGCATTATGTTCAATATTGGAAGTGATGATATGCTTGCCCTTTTCCTGATTGGCAAGGGCAACTCCTTTTAGTGCATGATTTATTGATTCAGTCCCGCAGGAGGTGAACACAATCTCCTTGGGCTCTTTTGCGCCCAGGAGTTGCGCGGTGCTTATTCTGGCATTTTCCAGGAGCTCGGCTGCGTACTCCCCTGCGATATGCTGACTGGAAGGATTGTGGTAATCGTTTTGAATCGATTCGATCATAACTTCCTTGACTTCTGGCAGCAGAGGATTGGCTGAAATATGATCCAAATTGATGGCTGTCATGTGAGTGCCTCCAGGTCTTATTCGTGTTCCTCGGTCAGTTCCCGTTGGCAGGCTTGGCAAAACTCCGGTGAATCCTCACTGACCTCCACGTCGCAGTAAGGGCAATAGCATTTTTCCTCTTTGACGTGGTCATGGATTTCTTGTCTTTTGGGTCCTGGACGGGATACATCCTTTTTTTTGTCTTCATAATCCTGGATAGCCATATGCAAGGCATCAGCTCCGAGATTGGAACAGTGCAGCTTGTTTTTGGGCAACCCTTCCAGGGCCTGGGCCACATCCTTGTTGGAGATCTGCTTGGCCTCCTCAAGGGTTTTTCCTTTGGCAAGCTCAGTGAGCATGCTGGAGACTGCAATGGCTGATCCGCAACCAAAAGTCTTGAACTTTATATCCTCGATTCGCTGATCATCGTCGACTTTGAGATAGATGCTCATCATATCCCCGCACAGAGGATTGCCGACCTCACCGACACCATCCGCATTTTCAATTTCCCCTACATTTCGAGGATGTTTAAAGTGATCCATGACGACCTTGTTGTACATGAGTATTCTCCTTTTTTTCGTAAGGTTAGGCAAAAGAGTCCATGACTTCTGCCACTGCATCCAGGCTTCTTGTGTGTTTGTACATTGGCTCCCTGGAGCTGGCTAAGAGATTGTCTTCAAAGGCACTGCGGGATTCATTGATATAAATAATCCCAGTAGGAATGACCTCCCCCCACTCTTGACTCTTGGCCAGGGCTGCTTCCCAGTCCCGCGGATCATAGTTTTCATCCAGGGGGTTGCATCTTTCCTTGTACCACTGCAGGGTATTCACCCGGTTGAAAGAGACACACTGCTGCAAAATGTCCAACAGGGCAAAACCTGGAAAATCAATTGCAGCCTGAATGAGCTCCACCAGCTGCTCCTGGTTTCCGGTAAAGCCCCTGGCCACAAATCCTGCCCTCATGGCCACAGCTACGCTCAGGGGATGGAAGGGCTCCTGCTGGACACCACCGGGCTGGGCCTTGGTCACATGTCCGAGATCGCTGGTGGGGCTGGCCTGGCCTTTGGTCAATCCGTAGATCTGGTTGTCATGGACCAGCACAGTCAGGTTCACGTTGCGCCGCAGGGCTGCCAGAAAATGGTTGCCCCCTTCTCCGTACATGCAGCCGTCCCCGCTTTCTGCGATCACGGTCAATTCGGGATTGGCCAGCCTGGCGCCGGTGGCTACTGGCAAAGCCCTGCCATGAAGACCGTTGAACAGATTGCAGTTCATATAGTGCGGGGTCTTGGCAGCCTGCCCAATACCGGAGACAAACAGGACCTGATGGGGGGCAAGGGACTTATCCGCCAGAGCCTGCTTCACGCACTGCAATATGGAGAAGTTACCGCACCCCGGACACCAGGCTGTCTCATACCGTCCGAAATCTTCCATGGAAACCATTCACGCCTCGCTTTTTTGCCTCAGTTGGAGAGCTGTCTGAGTATCTCAGCAGCAGTCAAAGGAAGTCCGTCGTAGCGCAGAACCTTGCGCTGCACTGCAAAGCCTGTCTCCTGTCTGATCAGCCTGGCCAACTGCCCTGTGGCATTGCCCTCCACAGCAGCCACTTCCCTGGCCTGTTCCAGGTGTTGAGCAAACTGCTCAGGGTCCAGAGGCCAAAGCTGGGAAAAGCACAATGTGGCCACAGATTGTCCTTGGGACTGGAGCAGTTTAGCAGCCTCTTTCACCGCACCTTGGCTGGAGCCCCAGGCCAAAAGCAACAGCTCAGGCGTATCAGGTCCCTGGTACTTGGGGGGCATAAACTCCTGCAGCAGACCTTGCTGCTTTTGCAGTCTCTTGTTGACCATCCTCACCCGTACCTGGTGATCCTCGGTGATATGCCCGTCAGGGGTGTGCTCGTCACTGTCAGCCACCACCAGGTGCTGTCCTGAACCTGGGATCAGCCTAGGTGAAACTCCTGTCTGGCTCCAGGCGAACCTCTGGTAGCTTGCCGGGTCTTCAACCTCTGCCTGAGATAGATTGGGATTGGGCAGGAAACTGAAGTCAAGCTTCTGCACAGAACGGATGGAGTCCGCCAGGTACTGATCGCTCATGATAATCACCGGGGTCTGATACCTCTGGGCCAGATCCAGGGCCCGGGCGCTCAGGTAAAAGCACTCCTCAGGATTGCCCGGTGCAAAGATTGCCCTGGGGAACTCCCCGTGCCCGGTTGACAAAGCCAGCTCCAGGTCTGCCTGCTCTGTCCTGGTGGGCAGGCCTGTGGCAGGGCCAGGCCGTTGGGCCAGGACTAGTACCAGCGGAGTCTCTGTCATGCCAGCCAGGCTGATTCCTTCTCCCATCAGGGCAAAGCCTCCCCCAGAGGTGGGCACAATGCTCCTGGCCCCGGCAAATGAGGCCCCAATAGCCATATTGATAGCAGCGATCTCGTCCTCTGCCTGCTCACAGACCAGATTGAACTCCTCTGCCCGGGCAATCAGGTTCAAGGCCACGCCTGTGGCAGGGGTCATGGGATAGAAGGAACAGAAGTTGGCTCCGCCCGCCAGGGCGCCCAGGGCCAAGGCCTGATTCCCGCTTAAGACCAGCTTGGACTCCTGCCGGCTGGGCCCAGGCAGAAACTGGAAGTCCGGGGACTGATCCTTTAGCCACTGCATGCCCTGCTGCAGGGCATCCAGGTTCCTGGAGAGCATCTCTTGGTGCTTTTTGCCCAGGGAGTCCTCCACAATTCCTGAAACCGTAGCTTCTTCCAGGCCAAGCAGGGCCGAGACAACACCCAGGGCTGCCACATTGGCCATAATCTTTTCCTTGGCCAGCTCAGAGTAGGGAACGCTTAACACCTTTGCCGCCCCTTTCGGGGCCTGCATGTCCTGGCTGACCAGAATCAATCCCTGTTCCCCCAGGGCCTCCTGGTGCAAAGAGACACTCTCCTGGGTGAAAGCCAGCAGGAGATCCACCTCTTCTGCAGGACCCAGAAGGGGTTCCAGTCCCACTAGGATGGAGAAATAATTGTGACCGCCCCTTATCCTGGACATAGCGCTCTGGGTGGTCAGGACTTCATACCCGGAACGTACCAAGGCCTTGGCCAGCATCTGGCCCAAGGTCTCCAGTCCCTGTCCAGCCTCGCCGCCAATCCTGATTAAAAGCCTGTTCTTCGCCCCACTTTTACTCATGCCTGCTCCTGGTTTAAGTCCAACTGTAAATGCTCAAGCTGATCCCTAACCTCTGCTTCATTTTGAGCTCGGGCTTGGCAATCGCTTGCTCCAATCAACGATCTTCCAAGACCAAACTTGAGATATAGGCCTGTTTCCTGGCTCGTTTCTTGACCCAGAGCACAGCGCTAAGCTTTCGGTATCCAGAACTTTTAGCGAAATCAAAAAAATCAACAGGCCGGTACGTTTCAGGCGCTCTACAGTCAACTCCCCACCCAGCAAAAATGCTACCATCACCAGGGCGACACTGATCAAGGGCTCCCTGATATCCCCCAACAGCTGAACATGGGGGTCACTTGCAATGCTTTGCTGTATAACTGCATAGCCCACACCAATCAGCACCAGCAATGAGATGCGTGGCAAGTGGATGCGCCGGGCCAGGGCATCTGCCACAATGCTTCCAGACAACAGCAGGCCAAGCACCAGCACCGCGTACGTACTCTGTGTGACATGCTCCGCCTGTTGCAAAAGAAAGGACCACATCGTGTCCATTCAAAACACCCTGGATATAAAATTGGCCTTCAGTATCACCTTTTTCCTTGCGGTAGCGGCCCATAACTCAACCAGCAAAGCCTGGGGCAGGCAGCTCGAGCTGCGTGTCCCAGTCCACATAGGGAGTGCCTGATTTTAGTATTCCTTCTTTACCCAACCAGAATTTTTATCTATCAGCAGCTTTTCCACTTCAGAGCCATCCTTGGTCACAATATTGGCCTCGTAGACGTCTTCCTTCTCATTGACCTCTCCAACCTGCAAGTTGGGATTCCTGGCCACATAGTTCTCTGCAAGCCCTTGGGCAGCTTCCTCATCCAAGGGCTCCATCTGTTGCTGTCCACTTTGTTGCTGTCCGGCATAGGGCATATTCTGACCGCGGCCCCAGCCACGCCCCCTCATGCCTGGTCCTCTGCCTCTGCCGTGCCAACCCTGCGTCATGCCCTGGCCATGCCCTTGCTGGCCCTGCATCATCCCCGGGCCCATGCCATAACCAGGCGCCTGATTCGGAGCCATCTGCTGACCAGGACCTCCAGGCGCCTGTCCCTGGCCTTGATACATCATGCCCGGCCCCATACCGTAGCCAGAACCCTGGCCTTGACCACACCAGGGGCAAAACCAACCCTGACCTCCAGGCGCAGGCCCTTGACCGTAGCCTTGTTGTTGCGCCCATGCTGTCCCGGCAACTAAGCCCAAAATCAAGACCACTGCCGTAATTAACAAAGACCTGTACATAACAAAATACCTCCTTGTGGCTTGAAACTTGAGCCAAAGATTTCGACCTTTGCTAAGCTTCATCTTGCACGAATTGTGCCCAACATCCCGGGCTTCCCCCTGTGCTGAGGCCCACAAAGGCCTTTTATGCCCTGTTTTGAGACCGTTTCTGCACATTGAACCTGATTGACCTGGCAAAGCCCCTGCTTCTTAGCACACACTCCATATACAGGCTTTTGGTTCGAAAATTGCAAGTAACGTCCATACTGCTTGTGACATACAGCGACACCTCGAGTGTTCAGGGCTTGTACCAGAGCAGGGGAGGCATCTTCTGCGGCCTATGACTTCAGGAGCTGTATTTTTGCCTGACTGCCCTGCATATGGCGAGCCCAGGTTTAACAAGTTCGAAACCATCTACGCCGTGCAGAAGTTTTCTTGCAAGATTGTCTTTGAGACAGCCACTACAAAGGAGATTGATATGCAAAAGGTGATGGAGGAAGTAATCGCCGTGATCGAGCACTTTAAAGAGGAAAAGCTGCAAAAGGAAAACAGGTGCTTCTACTGTGGCGGGCTGCACAAGACTGTGGCCTGCGAGTCTCATCAGAAGGAGGCTTTCCACCAGAATCTGGCCGCCCTGCTGGAAGAGGAGCAAAGCCTAGAAACAGAAACCCTGCAGGGGGAAGACATGGGTTTCAGTAACCAGCAGATGCAAGAGTATGTCTCTGATTTTGACCCCAGCCCCTGGCAAGAGCCAGCTTAGGACATCTAGCTCTGGACAGGAAACTGACCTGCTGTGGCATGTCACAGGCGTCATGTGGCATGCCACACACAAACCAGCACCCTGGGGAAACCCATCAACCAGCAAAGAAACCAAAGGAGAGTTGGAGCATGACAGAGCAAGCTTATTCCACCCCACAGCATTGCCCGGGATTTCAAAACTTCAAAGGGCTGAGCTCCTTTGTCTGCAACTGCCCGGAATGCAACGCAGAAGTGGAGATATTCTCAGATGAATTTGATCGTCCGCACAAATGTTCATCCTGTGGCAAGAGCATTGACTTCAGTCAATGCTCCCTGGAAGCCTCAGGAAGATCCCAAGATCCGCGCTAGGCATGCACTTGCGCCGAATGCCCCCAGCCTGAAGCCTGCGGGGCATTCGGCATTCAGTCCCAGCCAGAGTTCCGCTTAAGACTGAAATTGCAAATACCGTATGTACGCCTGCAATACCAGCAGATCCGCCTCTGCCCAGCTCAGCCCGGACAACTCCCCTGGAGCTATCCAGCAGACCTCCTGGTGCTCCCTTCAACAGACCCGGCCTCTGACAATAATGGCGCAGGAGACCTCCAGGCTGGGAGAAACCTTACTGCTTGGGTTTAAACAGGACATAGTAGCTGACCGGGACCAGAACCAGGGTAAACACTGTGGAGGCTGCCAGGCCGAATATCAAGGCCCAGGCCAGACCGGAAAAGATGGGATCCAGGGTAATAGGCCAGACCCCCAAGGCAGTGGTCATGGCTGTGAGTACTATGGGCCTTAGCCTGATGGCCCCGCTCTGCAAAATTGCCTCCTGGAATTCCTGGCCCTTAGAGACGGCACTGCGGATAAAGTCTATCAAAACCAGCGAGTTGCGAATCACTATCCCGCCCAGGGCAATCATCCCGATCATGGCTGTAGCAGTGAAGAACACAGGATCAGAGAAGCCGTCTATCTCCCTGCCTATCAACAGATTGAGCAAAAAGAACCCAGGCATGATGCCCATCAAGGTCAAGGGGATGGCGGACATGATCAAGAAGGGCAGGGCCAGAGACTTGGTCTGCAGCACCAAAAGCAGGTAAATGCCCAGCATGGCTGCACCAAAAGCGATCCCCAGATCCCTGAACACATCCAGGGTGATTTTCCATTCCCCCTCTCCCCTCCAGTCCAGGGAAAAGCCCGCAGGCAAGGGCTCTTTCTGCAGCCTGGACTGCATGTCCAGTACAGCTTCCCCTGGGGGCTGGCCAGCCATCTCCGCGGTCACATAGACCACCCGGCGCAGGTTCTTGTGCTGCACCGGCTGCTCCTGCCAGGCGTATTCAAACCTGCCCAGCTCTGCCAGGGCCACGCTCTCTCCCTGGCTGGTCTGCACCTGCAGCTGCTCCAGCTCAGAGATCCCAGAGCGCTTGCTCAAGGGCAAAATCATATGCACCTGCACAGGATCACGTTCCCAGGGGGTATGCACTGCTGCGGGCTCTGCGCCGTGGAGCGCAATTCTCACGCTTTCAAGCAGCTGCTCTGTGCTCAAACCGTGTAGGGCAGCCTTCTCCTTGTCCGGCACAAAGTTGATCCGCCTGTGCCTGGCAACACTGCTGTCATCCACATCCACCACAAAGGGCTCCTGGTGCATGATATCTTTGACCTGTGCTGCAGCCTGGATCTGCTCCTGGTAGGTTTTCTCCGGCTCGGCGTAGACCTCTGCCACTATCGTGGACATCACTGGCGGGCCAGGTGGAATTTCCACCAGCTTCATTTTGGCCCCGTGCTGGTCTACGATCTGCTGCAGATCCCGGCGTAGGTCCAGGACCAGGGAATGGCTGGGCATATCCCGCTCATCCTTGGGCAGCAGGTTGATGCGAATCTCTCCTTGATGGGGGTTAGAGCGAGCATAATACTGCCGTACCAGGGAATTGAAGTCCATGGGTGATGCTGTGCCGGCAAAGCTGCTGACATTGGTCACCTGAGGCACTTCTGTCAGATAGGCCTCAAGATCCCGCAGGACAGCATCCGTGCTCTCCAGGGTACTGCCCTCGGGCAGGTCGACAACCACCTGGAACTCATCCTTGTTGTCAAAGGGCAGCATCTTCAAAGGCACCAATCGAAACAGGGCCAGGGAGGCGGCTAAGAGCAAAAGCAGGAAAACCCCCAAAAAAAGACCCAAGCGCAGGCCCCTGTAGCGCAGGAAGGGCAGTAGAAGCCTGCGGTAGCCTCGCATCACCCAGCCCGGCACCCCGTGCTGCAGCCCTGAGCCCTGATTTCCCCCACTTTCAGAGCGCCGCAGCAAAACGTTGCACAAGTGGGGTACCAAGGTCATGGCGCACAATGTGGAGAAGATCACGGTCAGGGGCACTGTAGCAGCCATAGGCGCCATATAGGGCCCCATCATTCCGGTAATGAAGAAAAGGGGCAGGAAGCTGGCAATAATAGCCAGAGTGGACATCAAAACCGGAGGGAACACCTCGCTGACCCCGGCCAACGTGGCATAGTCCGGACCAGGATGGCCCAGGTGCATGTGCCGTTTGACATTGTCCACATTGGTGATGGGATCATCCACCACCAGGCCCAAGGAGAGGATCAAGGCGAACAAAGTGACCCGGTTGATAGTATAGCCCAGCAGGTAGCTGCCGAACAAGGCCAGGGAGAAGCTGACCGGGATAGCTAAGGCTACCACCAGGGCCGACCTCCAGCCCAGGGTCAGGGCCAGAAGCACCACCACCGTGCCCACGGCAAAGAAAAGGGAGCCAAATAGCTCGCTGACCTTGTCCTGCGCTGTCTGGCCGTAGTTGCGGGTTACCTCCACCTCTACGTCCCTGGGCAACAGCTTGGGCTTTAGCTCCTGCAGCCGCTGCAAGAGCTCCTGGGCCACATCCACTGCATTGGTGCCCTTTTTCTTGGCCAAGGCCAAGGTCACTGCAGGCATGCTCTGGGGTAATTGCTCCAGCCCCTGCCTTTCCTGGTAGCTTTCAGAAAGCGCCAGCCTGGTGTAGCTTTCAGGCTCTGCAGGCCCATCCCGGATACTGGCCACATCCTCCAGATACACCGGCCCGCCCCTATGGCTGGCCACCACAGTCCTGGCCACCTCTTGAGCGGCCCTGAATTGACCCTGGCCCAGAACTGTGAACTGCTGGTTCTCTCTGGGAAAATCTCCCAGGGTCAGGGAAAAGTCCGCCTCCTGCAAGGCGTTGTGGACCTGCAATGGACCCACCCCGTAGCCTGCCAGGCGCTGCGGATCCAGATCCACCCTGACCTGCCTGGGCCTGCCTCCGTAAATCTCTGTCCTGGAAACATTCTCTTTCTCTGAGAGCCTGGCCAAAAGCTCCTGACCTATGCGCCTTAGCTCATAGTCCGAGCGCTCTGGGGAGAACAAGGTCAGATTCAGGATGGGCACATCGTCTACGGATCTGGGCTTGACCAGCCAGTCCTGGACCAAAGAGGGCACCATATCCTGGTGCATGATGATTTGGTTGTGCAGCTTGACCAGGGCCTCTTCCAGGTCCTGGCCCACCAAAAAGCGCACTGTGACCACTGCCTTATCCCGCTGGGAGCTGGAGTAGACATATTCCACCCCCTGCAGCTGCCAGAGGATCTCCTCCAGGGGAGTGGCCACCAGCTTTTCCATTTCCTGGGGGCCCACCCCAGGGGCCTGGACAATGATGTCCGCCATGGGAACTTCTATCTGGGGCTCCTCTTCCCTGGGCGTAACCATTACCGCAAACGCCCCCAGCCCCAGAGCCAAAACCAGCAAGATCCCTGCTATATGGGTGGACAAAAAGGGCTGGACCAGTGCGGGAATTATGCCTGGGGGTCTTTTCTGCATGATTTAGGAATCCGCCTGGATTTATGTCTCAATACATCGATTCCTCCAAGGCGAAGCTGTCCACGCCCTGCAGCAGCACCCGTTCCCCCGGCTCCAGCCCGGAGAGGACCTCTACACAGCCTCCTGTCCTCTTACCCAGACGCACATGCCTGGTGCTGACTGTGCCCTCCTCCAGGACCTGCACTGTAGCCAACTGCCCGGCATGCCTCACAGCGCTCTCAGGCAGCAGCAGCAGCTCTTCTGGCTCCAGCCCTATCAGCAGCCTGGCAAACATGCCTGGATAGAGATCCTGGTCAGGCTGCTTTATCTCCAGCTTGACCAAAAAGCTCCTGCTGTTTGGATCTGCTGCAGGCTCGATCTCGCTGAGCCTAGCCTGGAAGTCCTGCTGCAAAGGATCCACATACACGGAATATTCCCTGCCAAGGGTTAAGCTCTGCAGCAGGCCTTCAGGTACCCGGGCTTCCATGCGCAGGTCTTGACTACTCTGCAGGCGAAACAGTGGCTCGCCAGGAGCTGCCGTGTCCCCGGGCTCTACCATGCGCTGTACCACTTCTCCCCGCCCTTGGGCCTGGATCCTGGTATATCCCAGCTGTATCTGCAGCTCGAAAATCCTCTCCTGCAGCACCTGCTCCCTGGCCTCTGCCTCCTGCAGGGCCTTTTTTGCCTGCTCCAGACCTGCTCTGGCCTGCAGAAAAGCTGACCTGGCCCTGTCCAGATCCTGCTGGCTGGCCATATCCTGGGCCTGGAGCCTGCTAAGGCGCCTGTAGTCCGGCTCTTTCTCCTGCAACCTGGCCTGGGCTGCCTGCACCTCCTTCTTAACTCCCTGCCTGGCTGCCCTTGCCGCCTGCAGTTCCTGCCTGGCCTGCTCCAGCCTGGACTTGAATTCCTTGTCGTCCAGGAGCACCAGGTCCTGTCCAGGCTGTACCCGGTCCCCGGGCCGCACCAACACCTCCTGCACCCTGGCCTGGACCAGGGAGCTGATCCTGGTTTCCCGCAAGGGTTCTATGCTGCCCACAGCCTGGTAATGCTCTACAAATCGCACAGGCTTCAGCTCATAGGTAACAGCCAGGGGGGCGCTCTGGCATATGCCAGCAGCATCCAGATCCTGGGCCAGGCCCTGGGCTGGAAGGCACAGGCACAGGACCAAGGCAGCCCAGCATATGCCTAATGTGTATTGCCTATAGGGCTGATGTTTCTTCATACTGCAGACCATTGCTAAGGAAGGGATCATTCGTATCGAAAGCGATTACGACTAATACAGCTTCTCCTTTTCCTGGAAGCGCATCACAAACTCTATAGCCTCAGGCACAGTGCTCACATCCCCGGCGACCTGGGCCTGCAGCAGGGCCTCCCTGATCACCCCCACCCCAGGGCCGGGCCTGATCCCGGTGAAGTCCATAATTTCATGGCCGTTGAGCAGCGGCTCCAGGGTCTCCTCTGAGATCTCCGCCCGTTCCAGCATCTTCATATTGTGGTTGAATTCCCGGTAGCTGCCTTCCCTGGCCTTGATATCCGCCCGGACCATCTCAATCAGCCGCGGATACTCGTCCAAGGCCTTGAAGCGCCTGATGCCCTTGTCCGTGAGCATGAAATGAAAGCGCATGTGGTTGCGCACCAGGTGGCAGATAAGATCAATCTCGTCCGTGTTCAGCCTGAGCCTCTTCAGGATCTTTCTGGCCACCTTGGACCCTATCCTGTGATGCTGGTAGAAAGTGGTCCTGCTGTGGAAGTCCTCGGCGGCAAACAGCTTGCCCACATCATGGAACAGGCAGGCCATGGTCCCGTACCAGTCATAGGGCAGCTCCTCTGGATAGCGGCGCATGGTTTCCACGCTGTGCTCCCAGACACTCTCCTGCTCATGCTCTTGGTTCTTGATCTGCATCACCCGGCTCAGGGAGGCCAGCTCCGGGATCAGCCCATGCAGGATCATGCTCTGGAAAAGGAGCTGCACAAAGCGGTACATGTTCTCCGCCTCCACCTTGCGCCATTCCTGCATGATGTCATTGACTGAGACATAATCCAGCACCCGGCGCGCCGCGCGCAGGATAGCCAGCCAGGTATTGCCCTCTATGGGCAGATGGTAGTTGGCTGAAAAGCGCAGGGCCCTAATCGCACGCAAATAGTCCTTCTTCAGGGTCTCGTCAGGCAGCCCCTGCAGCCGGATCGCTCCCTCATCCAACTTTTCGAAGCCCTCCTCAGCTGCACCCTGGTCAGGCAGCCCCAGAGAAAACCAGCTCCAGGGGCTATACCCCAGATCCTCCAGCCTCTTGAGCAGCCTGGGAGTCAGTTTGGCCACGCTGGCCTCTGTATAGGAGCCCTCCAGAATATCCGCGGGATAAAAGTTAAACACAGCATCAGATTGCTCCAGCCTGCCCAGGGATTCCCCAGGCCCATCGAAGCCCAGGCCCGGAAACAGCCTGCTCAGGCCTACGCCGTCCATCTCTGTACAGATATCCAGCTCAGGATGCTCCTCGTCCAGGAGCCATTCCTGCAAAGGGGCATTGACCAGGTAGGCGTCGTATCCATTGCGCATTATGGTCTTGCACAGATTGGCTGCCTCATTCAGGGGTGGTTTCATCTGCATCTCCTTGCTGCGGTATTTGCTTTTGCCCTGCGCATCAGGCAGGAATGTGCAATAAAGTTCTGCATGCAGTCTAGCTTTTTTGCAGGCTTTCCTCAATAAAGGAAGTGGCCTTCATCACGACCCTCCCCTGGCCCCT
>JBKGXZ010000046.1:0-12123 GCA_046546355.1 Desulfohalobiaceae bacterium
CCCGGGTCGTGGAGAGCTCCCAGGTAGCTGGGCTCTGCCGGGCATCCCAGCAGGACATCGACCGGGCCTGGGAGGCCATCCAGCATGCAGCCCGGCCCAGGCTGCATACCTTCCTGGCCACCTCTGACATCCACATGCGGCACAAGCTGGACATGAACAGGCAACAGGTCCTGGACTGCATAAGTGCTGCGGTGCAAAGGGCTGCCAGCTACACCTCGAATGTGGAGTTCTCTGCAGAGGACGCCTCCAGGTCTGACCGGGAGTTCTTGGCCCAGGCGGTTGGAACCGCGCTTCAGGCCGGGGCCACCACTATTAATATCCCGGACACTGTCGGTTATTCCCAGCCTGAGGAGTTCGCTGAGCTGATGAATTATCTGCGACAAAATGTACCCGGCATGGACAGGGCCGTGCTCAGCGTGCACTGCCACAACGATCTGGGCCTGGCTGCAGCCAACACCCTGGCCGCGGTCCGGGCCGGGGCCAGGCAGGTGGAAGTCACCCTGAACGGCATCGGGGAAAGGGCGGGCAACGCAGCCCTGGAGGAAGTGGTCATGGCCCTGCAGGTCAGAGGAGACTTCTTCGGGGTCTATACCAATATCAATCAGGCGCAGATCTTCCCTGCCTGCAGGCTGCTGTCCATGATTATCGGCCAGCCCATTCCGGCTTACAAGGCCATCATCGGCGGCAACGCTTTCTCCCACGAGGCTGGCATCCACCAGCACGGCATGCTGCAGAACAAACAGACCTATGAGATCATGACCCCGGAGAGCATCGGCAGACCTCCCTCGGAGATGGTCCTGGGCAAGCATTCAGGTAAGCATGCGGTACAAAGACGCCTGGAGGAGCTGGGCTACAGACTGAATGAGGAACAGCTGGATCAGATCTCCCAAGCTGTGAAAAACCTTGCGGACAAGAAGAAGCAGGTTTATGTTGAGGATCTGGAAGCCCTGGTCCTGGAGGAGATTTTCAGGATCCCGGACAAGTACAAGCTCCTGTACTTGAGTTCCCTGTCCGGGAATATGGCTATCCCCACCGCCACCTTGAAAATGTCTATAGACGGAGCAGAGGAGCAGCTCTCTGAGTTCGGGGTGGGTCCAGTGGACTCGGTGTTCAACGCTATCTGCCAGCTGGCTGGCAAGTGCCCCAAGCTGCTCCGCTTTTCAGTGAACTCCATCACCGGCGGCACTGACGCCCAGGGCGAAGTCACTGTCAAGCTGGAGGACGAAAACCGGACCGCCATCGGCAGGGGTTCTGACCCGGATATCATAGTGGCCAGCGCCAAGGCCTACATCAACGCCCTGAATCGGCTGGCCCGCAAGGAGGAAGAAAGGATATGCGCCAAAGTCTAGCCCATAAGCTGCTGCAGGGAGCCAGTCAGGAACAGATTCAGGCCCCTGGCCAGATAGTACAGTGCCGGGTAGATAAGGTCCTGGCCAATGATATCACTGCGCCTTTGGCCATAGACGCCCTGAGCAAGATGGGGGCGGACAGGGTCTTTGATCCTGATCGGATCATCCTGGTCAGCGATCATTTCACCCCGAACAAGGACATAGATTCCGCGGAGCAGGTCAAGAGGGTCCGGGATTTCGCCCGCAGTATGGGTATCAGGCATTACTTTGAGGGAGGGGAATCCGGGGTTGAACATGCCCTGTTGCCTGAGCTGGGCTTGGTGGGCCCTGCAGAGATCGTGGTCGGCGCGGACAGCCACACCTGCACTTACGGGGCCCTGGGTGCGTTCGCCACAGGCATGGGCAGCACCGACATAGCCGCGGCCATGGCCCTGGGCAGGACCTGGTTCAAAGTGCCCCAAACAATTCGAGTGCAGCTGGAAGGCAGTCTGCAGACATATGTGGGAGGCAAGGATATCATCCTGGCCTTGATCGGCCAGCTGGGAGTGGACGGGGCCCTGTACAAGGCCCTGGAGTTCGGGGGAGCAGCACTGCAGGAGCTGGAAGTGGAGGCCAGGATGACCATGGCCAACATGGCCATTGAGGCCGGAGGCAAGGCCGGGCTGTTCCCAGCGGACCAGAAGGTTTTGGACTACTGCAGTCAAAGGGGCAAGCATGGGAAGCAGGAAATGTATCCTGACCCTGACGCGGAATACGAGCAGACCGTGCATATGGACCTTTCCAGCCTTAAGCCTCAGGTGGCCTGCCCGCACCTTCCGGAGAACGTGCGCCGGGTGCAGGAGGTGCAGGGCATAAAGCTGGACCAGGTGGTCATCGGCTCCTGCACCAACGGCCGTATATCAGACCTGCGGGAGGCAGCCCTCATCCTGCAGGGCAAACAGGTGGCTCCTGGGTTGCGTTTGATTGTTCTGCCCGCGACTCCTGAAATCTATTCCCAGGCCCTGCAGGAAGGACTGCTGCAGACCTTTATGCAGGCTGGGGCAGTTATAGGTCCGCCTACCTGCGGTCCCTGCCTGGGCGGACATATGGGCATCCTGGCCGGAGGGGAGCGCTGCCTGGCCACCACCAACCGGAACTTCAAGGGCCGCATGGGCAGCTTGAAGAGCGAAGTTTACCTCAGCGGTCCAGCTGTGGCTGCTGCCAGCGCTATTGCCGGGGAAATCAAGCATCCGGACAGCCTCTGATAAAGAACTTAGCCGCTGATCTCGCAGATCTTCGCAGATGGAAGAAATAAAAACTCTCTTATCAGCGTGAATCTGCGTGATCAGCGGCAAAAAGTTTTTTTCTTTTATCGTTCCCACGCTCTGCGTGGGAACTCCCCTGGACGCTCCGGCGTCCATAAAAAGACCGCAGGAGCGGTCAAAAAAACTCCCACGCAGAGCGTGGGAGCAATAAAAAATCTGTTGCTGAAGATCCAGTTTTCCATACAAACCAGCTAAGAACAAGGACAGCCAATGCAATACCAGGGCCGGGCGCACACAGTAGGCGCCCATATCGACACCGACGCCATTATCCCGGCTAGATGCCTGGTCAGCACCGACCCTAAGGAGCTGGGCAAGAGCTGCATGGCGGGCCTGGATCCAGACTGGGTGCAGGGCATTCATCCAGGGGACATCCTGGTGGCAGGCCCCAACTTCGGCTGCGGCTCTTCCAGGGAGCACGCGCCCTTGGCCATCCTGGGCGCAGGCATCCCGGTGGTAGTAGCTCACAGCTTCGCCCGCATCTTCTACCGCAACGGCTTCAACATGGGACTGGTGCTGCTGGAGATTGGGGACCAGGTCCAGGACGTGAGCCAGGGGGACCTGTTGCGGATTGATCTGGATGAGGGCCTGATCCTGAACCAGGACACGGACCAGAAAATCCAGGTCCAGCCCCTGCCGGAGTTTATGCAAAACATCCTGCAGCAGGGAGGACTGGTGGAATACGTCCGGGCCCAGCTGGAGCAGCCTTAAGCCCAGGGAGAATATATGCGCAGCTATTTCATTGAGGATATCGAGCCAGACAAGCTGCAGCAGCTGGCCTCCAGCCTGCAGGAAAAGGGCTACCAGGGACCCATTGACGATATCTACTGGCTCCAGTTGCCAGAAGAGGTGCTCACCCCCTTGCAGCTGGAGCACCTCCAGGATTGCGGCCCCTACATCATCTCCCTGGAGCTGGGCAAGGACTGGCTTAAGCTGGAGCTTCTGCTGAGAGCCAGGAACACCTTCCGCTGCAACTGTGTGGGCTATGCCGACACCAAGCAGCGCGACTACTGTATCCAGCTCCTGGAAGACTTCCTGGCTCGGCACGATATCTAGGCCAATTATGGACCTCTCCAGGCTCAAGCTGCAGGATCTGCCGCCCAGAGCTGCACACCTTTGCCTGGGGGTGGAGCGCTTCCTGTGCCAGGAGCTAGGGCTGCGCCTGCAGGGCAGCAGGCTGCTGCTGGCCCTGTCCGCTGGAGTGGATTCTACAGCCCTGGCACTGTGCTGCAAGGCCCTGCAGCACAGGTGGCAGAGCAAGCTGTTTGCCGCCCATCTGGATCACTGCCTGAGACCCGAGTCAGCCCAGGAAGCAGGGGAAGTATCCAATCTTTGCCGCAGGCTGGATATCCAATGCAGACTGGGCCGCAGCAACACCGCAGTATATGCCCGGTCTAGAAGCCTGGGCCTGGAGGAGGCAGGTCGGGTCCTGCGCTACAGGTACCTGCTGGCTTGGGGCCACAGGCTGCGTGCGGACTGGGTGCTTTGTGCGCACCACTTAAATGACCTGGCAGAGGACATCCTGCTTCGGCAGCTAAGGGGTGCTGGCTGGCCTGCCCTGGCCGGGATGCCCGCTCTGGAGTCTGACAGAGGCCTGCTCAGGCCATTTTTACTGCTGCCCAAGACCAGTCTGCAGGAGATGGTCAGCAGCCTGGACCTTACCTGGCATGAGGACCCTTCCAATCAGGACCTGGACTTCAAGCGCAACCGGGTGAGACAAAACATCCTGCCCCAGCTCCGGCAAGAAAACCCTAATTTCCTGCAGACCTGCGCCCAGCTCTGGAGGCAGGGCAGGCTGGATCAGGACTACTGGGACAGCCAACTGCAGGGCTTGCGCGAATTGGAGATCAAGACTGAGCAGGGACTTCTGCTCCCGGCTGCCAGGCTTGACAGTCTGCACCCCGCCCTTCGCCTGCGCTGGTACCGGGATGCGCTGCAGCGTATGGGCTGCAGGCAGACCCTGGCCAGGAACCTGTGGGACCTGGATCTGGCCTGGCAGGAAAAATCCAGAGCCAAAACCCTGCAGTTCCCTGGAAACAGGCAGGCCAGAACCAGCAGGCAGGGGATTGAGTTCTTCTAGCCCCTTAGAAAATAAAGTGCCGCCAAGGCCATAAGCAGGCCCAGGAGCCTGGTTAGCCCCAAACGCTCCTTGAACCAGATAGCTGCCAGGACAACCGGCACCAGAAAATGCATGCCGTTTACCACAGCCACAATGGACAAGGGCCCCATAGCTAAGGCTCGCAGGAACATATAGAATCCAGCCAGATTCAAAATGCCCATGGCCAGCCCTATGCCCAGATCCAGGCTCCCTTTTCCAGCTTTTACGCCGCTGAACATATTCGGGGCCAGGATCAAAGTGAGCAGAGTGGACAGGATATATGACAGGGCGATAAAGGCCCAGATATCTGTATGGACTGCTGCATACTTTGAGGAAATAGCAGACAGGCCACCTGCAATAAGGGCCAGCCCCACCAGGGTCAGTCCCTTGGCCTGCATGCCGGATCGAAAGTCTGTGCTTCTGTCCAGGCTCAAGGCCCAGACTGCGGCCAGGGAGAAGACAAGACCCAGAACCTGACTCCAGGACAGGCTCTCCTGCAGGAACAGGACCCCGAACAGGACCACCAGCACAATGTTCATCCTGATCAGGGGATAGGCCACAGAGGCCGGCACATACTTCAGGGCCTGGATATGACACAGGGTGGCGCTGGCAAAGGTCAGGCTGTTCAGCAGGGAAATAAAGGCCAGAAAGCCCCAGGAAGGGACCTCCGGCCTCAGCCAGGCAAAGGCAGCCGCAGCCAGCAGGGCCACAGTGGCCATGAAGGCAAAGGTGGTCCTGAAGGTGCTGCAGTCGCGGGCCGCGGCCACCTTGTACAAAAAGCGCTGGCTGCCTATTAACAGCAGGGCCAGCAGGGAAAACAGATACCAGCTAGGCATGGAAACCTTGAAAAAGAGTTCTAAGCCTCATGACCTATTGCACAGCATGGAAAACATCACCCTGCAATGGAAGGACAAACACCACTCGAAAGGGGAAGGGCGAGCGCCACTCGCCACTACCAGGACCGTTGCAGCACCACCCTTGAACACAGGACGTAGTGATAGCACAGGCTTGTAGCACAGGCGACCGGCGGTCGTCCTTTTGCAGCAAGAAAAATGTTCCCTTGGCGATCCATTTTTGCATATAAAATCAAGAAAATCTGATCTAAAGACTTGTTATGAGCAAAACCATTCTAGCTTTGGGCGACAGCCTCTGTGCAGGCTTTGGGCTGCCCCTGCATAGCTCTTTTGCCTCCCAATTGCAAAAGGCTCTCTTGCAGCGAGGCCATAAGATCCAGGTTATAAATGCCGGCATCAGCGGAGACAGCACAGCCGGAGGACTGGCCCGGGCTGACAGGGAGCTGCAAAGTGACCCGGATCTGGTATTCCTGGAGCTGGGCATCAACGATGCAGCCATGGGCGAAGAGCCAGCCAGGATCCAGGCCAACCTGGAGGGCATAATCCAGAAGATCAGGGCCAGAAATGCCGGCGTTGTGCTGGCCGGCACTGATCTGCCCCCGGAGTTCGGCTCTAGCAAGAGGCAGCAGCATGCCAGGATCTTCAGCTCCCTGGCCCAGGAGTATCGGCTGCCCCTGGTGCCTGATCTTTTGGCTGGCGTGCCTGGGAATCCTGATCTGACCCTGCCTGACGGGCTGCATCCCAATGAACGCGGAGTGCAAAGCATGCTGGAGCAGGCCCTGCCCATAGTGGAAAAGGCCTTGCAGGATATCTAGCCCAATCAAGGAGTAAAGGATGCAGACCGGGATCTTTGGCTTTTCCTCCAGCGGCAAGACGGATCTCTTCCGGGCCTTGAGCAGTGAGCAGACCACTGCCAGGGAAAGGGCTCTGGTCAAAGTGCCTGAGCCCAGGCTTGGGCCCCTGGCCAGGCTCTACCATCCTGACAAGGTCACCCCTGCGGAAATCGAGTTCCTGGATTTGCCTGGGCCAGGCCACACAGGCCAGGGCCTGGGTCAGAAGCTGCTAAATGCCATCAGGCCCTGCGAGTGCCTGCTGGCTGTCCTGGACTGCTTTTCCGGCATGCGCGATCCAAAGCAGCAAATTGAGGACATAACTGCTGACCTGCTAATTGCTGACCTGGCTGTCGCAGAAAAGAGGCTGGAACGTATCCAGCTGGACAAGAAAAAGGGCAAGGATCTGGTTCAACCAGGGGAGGAAGAGCGCCTGCAGGAGGCCCGGGCTGTTCTGGAACAGGGCAGAGCTTTGCGCACGGAGCCCGAGCTGGCCCAGGCCAAGGAGCTCAGGGGCTTTTGCTTCTTAAGCGCTAAACCTGTTCTATTTGTCTGGAACATGCGCGAAGACAGGCTGGACAGCGAGAAACCCCCACAGTTCACAACTGCAGCAGAAGGACATGTCCAGGTCAGTGCCAGACTGGAACGCGAGCTGGCTGAGCTGGAAAGCGAAGCAGACAGGCAGGAATTCTTGCAGGACCTGGGTCTCAGGGAATCTGCCCTGGGCAGAATAGTCTCCGCCAGTTACCAGCTCCTGGGCCTGATAACTTTTCTGACTGCCGGCCCCAAAGAGGTCCGGGCCTGGACCATTCCCCAGGGTACCAGCGCCCTGGAAGCTGCCGGAACCATCCATTCGGATATAGCCAAGGGCTTTATCCGGGCCGAGGTCCTGTCCTGGCAGGATTTCCTGCAGTGCAGCACCTTCAAGCAGGCCAAGGAAAAAGGTCTGCTGCGTCTAGAAGGCAAGGAATACCGGGTCCAGGACGGGGACATCATCACCTTCCGCTTCAATATTTAAGGCAGACGGTAAACAGCATCAGTATCGATCCTGATGGCTTCTTCCGCTCCTATCCTCAGGGACTGAAGGTCTTCAATTTACGCCCCCGTGAACAGCCTGACCCCCTCAGGCGTATCCTGGAGCTCATAGCCCAGGGAACGGATCCTGTCCCGCAGCTGATCCGCCCGGGCAAAATCCTTAACTGTCCGAGCCTGTTGCCTTTCCTGCACCATCTCGCGCACCTCTGCAGGCCAGGAGGCCTCTGGCAGGGGCAGGCGCTGCCAGTCTATGACCCCCAGCACAGCGTCCAGATCCTGCAGCTGCTCCAGGGCCAGACCCGCCTCTTTCCGGCTCAGCCTGGACTGCAGCAGCTGCTTGTTCAGGCGCTTGCAAAAGGAAAACAGCACCGGCCAGAATCTGTACAGACCCAGATCCTGCTCCAGATTCTCGCTTTGGCCTTTCTTGAGGTCGAACAGGGCCTGCTCGGTATCCTTCTGCACCTCGCCCGGGCTCTGCACCAGGCTCAATGCAGCAGCCAGATTCTGCAGCCTATGCCAGTTCTGGACCCACATATTCAGGCTGTGGCTGCTGTAAACCAAAGGTTTCTTGTAGCTGGCTGAAAGCAGCCACATGCGCAACGCCTGGGGCGGAATACCATGTTGCAGCAGATCCTCCAGGCCTGGCAGGGTCTGTTCCTTGGCCTCCAGGCTCTGCACCAGCATCCAGATGCCTGGCTCAGCCTGGCTGGTGCGGCCCCAGATAGCCCGAAGATTGTCCAGGTGGGGAAAGCTGTGCTGCCTGCCTGCCAGGACCACCTCCAGGCCGGATCCGCACTCCCGGGCTGCCGCAGCCATCTGCAGATACCAGGAAGGCCGGACATTGCCCCACTTGGCCTTGATGAACTCCCCACGCTTGAGATCCTGCAGGCTGGCCCTCTTGAGCAGGGTGAAATCCTGGGGATGATCCTTGGCATAGTCCTCCAGGTCCACGGTCTTGCCCAGGCTCAGCTTGCCCAGGTCAGCGTTGAGCAGACTGCCGTAGTCCGTATCCCGGACCACATCGTAGTACACTGAGCGCAGTTTCTCATAGGCCATGCCCTTGTCCAGAAGTCTCTGGCAAAAGTCCAGCATATGCCTCTGCAGTCCGCTGGCTGGCACAAAGCAAAAACCCTGATGCAGGTTCAGGCTGCTGCCCAGGCTTTGCAGGCCCTGCAGAAAGATGCTGGAAAACTCCTGCAGCTCCAGCCCCCGACTCCTGGCCTGTTCCAGGGCCTGATCCTCAAAGTCTGCCACCCCGGCCACTGTCTTGCTGGGCAGCTCTTTGCGGCCCAGATACCTGGCCAGGACATCCGCGAACACCAGCCTGCGCCAGTCCTCAAGGTCTCCGGGCCGTTCCGGAGAAGGCCCTGGAGTAAAGATACCCAGGGGGCTCTTGCTGGAGCTGGGGAACTCCAGCTGCCTGCTCTGCACATTGAAAAGGGCCAGGCCCTGCTTGGCAGGGGTCAGGAACAAGGAAGTGCTCAGGTAGCGCTCCCCTGAGTCCGGGAAGATAACCACTATGTAGCCCTGCTCCAGCTCCCTGGCCAGCTGCAAGGCCCCGCCCAGGGCTGCCCCTGAGCTCATCCCGGCCAGCAGGCCCTCCTTTCTGGCCAGCTCCCTGCACAAAGCAAAGGCCTGCTCGTCGTCCACATGCAGGATGCGGTCCAAAAGTCGCTTATTATAGATACCCGGGGGATAAGAGGCCTGCATATTCTTCAGGCCCTGGATCTTGTGTCCGGCATAGGGTTCCACAGCCACCACCTGCACCTCGGCGCTATGTTCCTTGAGGCCTTGGGCCAGGCCCATGGCTGTGCCAGAAGTGCCCAACGCGCTTACTGCATGACTCAGCTGGCCCTCTGTCTGCTCCCATATCTCTGCAGCAGTGGTCTGGTAATGGGCCTGAATGCTGGCTGGATTGTTGAACTGATCCACCAGCAAATATTTCTCTGGCTGCTCCCGGGCCAGGCGGTAAGCCTCCTCTATGGCCCCGTCAGTGCTAAGGTGCCCTGGGGTCAGCAAAAGTTCAGCCCCGTAGGCGCTCATGATTCGCTTGCGCTCCTCAGAGGCTGACTCCGGCATGACCAGCAGCAGCTGATAGGCTTTCCTGGCACAGACCATGGCCAGACCGATGCCTGTGTTCCCTGAAGTGGCCTCAATAACAGTCTTCTCCGGGCTCAGCTCTCCGGAGTTTTCTGCTGCCTCGATCATGGCCAGGGCCACTCGGTCCTTGACCGAGCCCCCGGGATTCTGGGCTTCCAGCTTGGCTGCTATTCTCACCCTGGGATTAGGGCTCATTCTGTGCAATTCTAGCAGCGGGGTATTGCCTATCAGCTGCAAAACATTATTGGCAGGCATATATCTATCTTCGTATACTTGGCAGTTATAACTTTTCAGGCTTCATGCAAGTTTCCTGGGAGTCTTATCAGCTCCTGCCGAAACCCGGCACATGCAGGCGCTGCTCCAATCTCTGCAGTCCGATAGTGGCCAGACTGACCAGTACCAGGTAGTACACTCCGGCTACTAGAAATACCTCGGTAAATCTGAAGCTGCTGGAGGCCAGATTCTTGGCCTCCCCGGTCAGCTCGATAAAAGTGATGATATAGGCCAGGGAGGAGTACTTAATCAGGTAGATCAGCTCGTTGCCGCAACCAGGCAAAGCCCTGCGCAGGGCCTGGGGCAGAATGATATGCAATATGGCCTTCCAATGGGAAAAACCCAAGGCCTGGGCTGCCTGCAGCTGCCCCCTCTTGATGGACAACAGCCCGCCCCGGATGTACTCAGCATGATATGCCCCGCCGCAAAGGGAAAAACCCAGCACTGCTGCTGTATAGGGCTGCATATAAATGCCCAGGTTGGGCAGTCCGAAGTACAGCACGAACAATTGCACCACCAGGGGCGTACCTCTGAAGGCCCCGATATAGGCAGCTGCCACCCAGCGCAGCCAGCTGGGGCCAAACACCCTCAGGCTGCCAGAGCTGATGCCCAGGAAAAGCCCCAACACGGCAGAGGGCAGGATCAACAGCAGGCTCATCATCAGGCCCTGGTTCAGGGCAGGCACTATTTCCTGGAACAGAAACTGGGGGTCCATGCAGACAAATTTCCTGGTTCTAGGGTTCTACTACTCCCCGTAAAGCTCGCTCAGCTTGCTGCAGAAGGCCAGGGTTCTGCTCTTGGGCTCTCCAGGCTCTTCAGCCAGCAAAAGCCTGGGCATGCCCTGTTCCACAATCCTGCCCTGCTCCATGAACAGAACCTCCTGGGCCAGAGTACGGGCAAAGCCCATCTGGTGCGTGGCCATAAGCATGGTCATACCGTTCTGGCTAAGGTTCCTGATCACGCTAAGGACTTCTCCGATCAGCTCTGGGTCCAGAGCTGATGTAGGCTCATCCAGCAGCAGCAGCAAAGGATCCATGGCCAGGGCCCTGGCTATGGAAACCCTTTGCTTCTGCCCCCCTGAGAGCTCCGCAGGATACATCCCTGCCTTGCCCCCCAGGCCCACCCGAGAAAGCTCCTGCTCTGCGCGATCCCTGGCCTGTTGTCTGCTCAGCCTTTTTACCTTGCGCAGGGCAATGCCCACATTATCCCTGGCAGTCAGATGGTCGAACAGATTGAAGTCCTGGAAGATCATCCCCACCTGCTGCCTGAAATGCAAAAGCTCCTTCTTGCGCCTGAAGGCCACTTCCTGGCCATTCAAGTTGATCGAGCCCTGATCCGGGAAGTGTAGCAGGTTGATGCACTGCAGCAGGGTGCTCTTGCCCCCGCCCGAGGGACCGATCAGTACTTTGAGGTCGCCCTTGTGCAGGGTCAGGGAAACATCCCGCAGGATCTGCTCCCCGCCCAGCAGCTTGCTCAGTCCGCGCACTTCCAGTAGCGGAGCCTGGGACATAATGCATTTTCCTTAAATTTGCCTTGCTAGGTTCAAGTCTTTATTCCGAATATCCAGGGATGCGCATCCTGTATTCGAGATACTTCAGCCCCCTGACCCCCAGCCAGGTCAGGACAAAGAAAATAGCTCCTGCAGCCAGATAAAGGGGCAGGTGCTCATAGGTCCTGGAGGCTACGAAATGTGCCCGGGACATGATCTCCGAGGTGCCCAGGACAAAAGCTATAGCGGAATCCTTAAGCACTATGGAGTATTCGTTAGTCCAGCCTGGAATGGAGAGCCTCAGGGCCTGGGGAGCAATAATGGACCTAATAGCCTGCAGGTCGCTCATGCCCAGGGCCCTGGCAGCCTGCAACTGGCCCTGGGGCAGGGACTGGATGGCTCCCCGGAAAATCTGAGACTGATAGGCCATGCTGCGCAGGCCCAGAACGATCAGGGCCGCGGCAAAGGCGCTCATGTTCAGACCCAGCAGGGAAAACAACCCGAAGTAGAACAAAAACAGCAACACCAGGACAGGTATGCCCCGGAAAAACCAGACATACAGGCCCACCAGCCATTTTAAGATCCTGTTGCCGTAAACCTGGGCCATGGCCATAGGCAGCCCCAGAACCAGACCCAGGGCCATGGCCCCCAGGACGATGCCCAGGGTGACCGCAGCGCCCTGCAACAGATAAGGCAGGGCCTGCAGGACGACCATCAAGGATTCGCTCATCGTTTATTTCCGTTTCCAGATTACTGCCCGGGCTCGTACTTCTCTATCAGCTCATCCCAGTAAG
>JBKGXZ010000047.1:0-12048 GCA_046546355.1 Desulfohalobiaceae bacterium
TCCGGGGTCTTTTCCGAGAGCACAGGATCGCACCAGCAAAAATTGTCCACCCCCACCATCTGCTCTGGATCCCCGCCCACGGCTAAGGCGTTGCGCAGCGCCTCATCCAGGGCGCATGCCATCATCCAATAGGTATCCAGGTCGCTGAACTTGGGGCAAATCCCGTTGGAAAGCACCAGCCCCTGGCCCCTGTCCAAAACTGGCCTTATCACTGCCGCATCCGTGGGCCCGCCTTGATCTGGCCCCATCAGGGGTTTGATCACGCTGCCGCCCTGCACCTCGTGGTCGTACTGGCGGATGATATACTCCTTGCTGCAGATATTCAGCCTGCCCAGCATGGCCAAAAGCAGCTGGCCTGGGTCCCCTGCCCGGGCATCAGGGACCTGCAGCTGCTCCAGTCTGGGCGCCTGCCAGCTGGCCTTAAGGCTCATCTGGGGCAGGCCGTGGTGCATGAACTCCATGTCCAGCTCAGCCACCGGCTTGGATCCGAAAAAAATCCGGAAGAAGCCGCTGTCCGTGAATCTGCCCAGGTCAGTGGCCAGGACATCCATCTGCCAGGCCAGCTCCAGGAACTGCTCCAGCTTCTCCCTGGGCACAGCCAGGGTCATCCTCTCCTGGGCCTCGGAAAGCAGGATCTCCCAGGGCAAAAGGCCGTCGTACTTAAGCGGCACCAGGGAGAGGTCCATTTCGCAGCCTCCGGTGTCCTGGGCCATCTCCCCCACTGAAGAGGACAAGCCTCCGGCTCCGTTGTCGGTTATAGCGTTGTACAGGCCCAGATCCCTGGCTCGCATCAGAAAATCGTACATCTTGCGCTGGGTGATGGGATCGCCTATCTGTACGGCTGTGGCAGGGGATTCTGCATGCAAGGCTTCAGATGAGAATGTGGCCCCGTGGATACCGTCTTTGCCCACCCTGCCCCCGACCATGACGATCCTGTCCTCTGGACTGGCCTGTTTCTCATGCCCAGGCCTGCCCTGGATCCGGGCCGGAATCAGGCCTACTGTGCCGCAGAAGACCAGGGGCTTGCCCAGGAATCTGGAATCAAATACCAAGGCACCATTAACGGTAGGGATCCCGGACTGGTTGCCCCCATGCTCCACCCCCTTGCGCACCCCTTCCAGGACCCGCCTGGGATGCAGCAGCCTGGGGGGCAGCTGCTGCTGGTAAAATGGCGAGGCAAAGCAGAATACATCACTATTGCAGATCAGGTTGGCCCCCAGGCCGGTACCCATGGGATCCCGGTTCACGCCAACGATGCCGGTCAGGGCCCCGCCGTAAGGGTCCAGGGCAGAGGGGCTGTTGTGCGTTTCCACCTTGATACAGGCCAGATACTGCTCATCAAATCTGATGACCCCTGCATTGTCCTTGAACACCGAGAGGCAGAGATCCTGCTCGGCCTTGGCTCTGCGGATATTCCGGGTGCTGCCCTGGATATAGGTCTCGAACAGACTGTCTATCCTTTGTCTCTGGCCCGTATCCTGGTTCAGGTAGTCAATGCTGGCATTGAATATCTTGTGCTTGCAGTGCTCTGACCAGGTCTGGGCCAGGACCTCCAGCTCCGCATCAGTGGGCTGCAATGGCAGGCCCTTGCCCTGCCTGTAGTCCTGGATATCCTGCCTTTGATAGTATTCCTGGATACAGAGCATCTCTTCCCGGCTCAGGGCCAAGGTGCGCTCATTGCTGAGATTCTCCAGCTCTGCGTGCCCCAGTCCGGACAAAGGCACGCTTTGCACCTGGTCCACAGGTCTGCCGCTGACCTCAGGGATCCGGATCTCAAACCCTGGCTCCTGCTCCCACTGGGCCCTGCTCTTGAGCCTGAATTCCTCAATCAGCTGATTAGCCAGAAGATCTGTGGCGATGTGCTCCACATCATTTTCCTGCAGCTCCCCCTGCAACAGGTACTGGCAGGCGGTGTAGACCTGCAGGTCATGCTCTGCTCCCAGGGACAGGCCGGTGCGCAGGCACTGCGCAGCCACCCGGCCCTCATTGTCCGTGACCCCCGGCCTGTAGCCCACCTCCAGCACCCAGTCCATATCCCTGGCCAAAGGCTGCAGGGAGGCCTGATGCAGAACAGGATCGTGCAGCAGGCATCTGTCCAGGACCTCCTGCAGCTGGTCCCGGGTTAAGCCCTGCACTGAATAGACCTTGATCAGGCTGACCTGACTGACCTCAAGGCCCAGATCCTTCCTGATCCTGGCTGCTGTATTCTGGCCCTGCACATCCGGGATACCCGGCTTGAGCTGCACCAAGACCCTGTATGCCATTTTGCTCCCCTTTTGCCTGTATTGCTGGATCCTTACCCGGAGCTGGGCCAAGCCCCTGCAAGCTGTTCAATACATTATGCTGCCCCAAGGTGTTAAAGGCACATGCATACCAAACCCGGAGGCAAAAACCAAGGCTGATCTGGGACCCGGATTTGCATTCCCGCCGAGAGGCAAGTAGTATTCCCTTTCAGCCTTGCTGCACAACTCACCAGGCTTGACCTGAAACTATGATGGAAGCCAAGACATGAACAATTCCAGCCCCCTGCCCTGGCAGCTGCTCTCCAGCAGCAAAAATCACAGCTACCGCATCTTCAACATCCGTACCGACCTGGCCCGCTCTCCGCGCACCGGGAAAGTACACGAGTTCTACATCCTGGAGTCCGCACCCTGGGTGAATGTCATCCCCTTGACCCCTCAAAATGAGGTGGTCCTCATCCGGCAGTACAGGCACGGGATCCAGACCAGCACCCTGGAGGTCCCGGGCGGTCTGGTAGAAGCTGAAGACACCCCCAGATCCGCGGCCTCAAGGGAGCTGCAGGAGGAGACCGGCTACAGGGCAGAAGAGATCAGATACCTGGGCAAGGTGCACCCCAACCCGGCCATCCAGGACAATGAATGCCACACCTATCTAGCCCTGCAGGCAAAGGCCTGCCTGGAGCAGGACCTGGACGAGAAGGAGGATATCCAGGTGCTGCGAAGGCCCCTGCAGGAGATCCCCGGGCTGATCCTGCAGGGAGAGATCACCCACAGCCTTGTGGTGGCCGCATTCCAGCTTTTCTTCCTGCAGCAGGGCTGGCTGTCCCAGCCGAAGGAGGTGGAATATGGAGTATAGCTTCAAGGACCTGCTCAGGCTGGAAGTCAACCCTGCCCTGGGCTGCACAGAGCCGGTATCTGTAGCCCTGGCTGCAGCTGCTGCTGCCTCGGCGCTGGGCTCCAGACAGGTGGACAGCATCCAAGTCAGGGTCAGCCCCGGGGTCTTCAAGAACGGTATCGGGGTCTATATTCCGGGTACAGATGGGATGCGCGGCCTGGACCTGGCTGCCGCTCTGGGTGCCTTGGGAGGAGATCCCGGCCTGGGCATGCAACTGTTGGGGGCAGTAGACAGCCAAGCCAGGCAAAGGGCTAAAGAGCTGGTCTCCAGCTCCAGGGTCTCAATCCAGTTGGATACGGAACAAACCGGCCTCCTGGTGGAAGTGCGCGTCGCTTCCGGCAAGGATCTGGCCCTGGCCAGGATCCAGGACCAGCACGACCACCTGGTAGAGCTCAGCCTGAATCAAAGGCCTATGCCCTTGGACAATCTGCTGCCCGGCGCTGCTGGCTCCAGCCAGGAGGAGTTGCCCCGGCTGGAGGCCTGGCTGGCCGGCTTGGACCTGCCCCAGCTCCTGCAGCTCAGCGCGGACCTGGACCAGGAGGATCTGGATTACCTCTACCAGGGAGTGGAATACAACATGGTCCTGGCCAGATACGGCCTGGAGCAGGCCCCTGGTCTAGGCGTGGGCTCTGGGCTGCAGAGACTGGTCAGACAGGGCACCCTGCAGGAGGATCTGCAGCTAAAGGCCCAAATCCTGACCTCTGCAGCTGCTGATGCCCGCATGTCCGGAGCCGAGCTGCCTGCCATGAGCTCAGCGGGCAGCGGAAACAACGGCCTGACCGCCATCTTGGGGGTCTGGGCAGCCAGGGGTTTCCTGCAGGCCTCCGACCAGGACCTTTTGCGGGCCATCGCCCTGAGCCACACCTTGACCATAGCTATCAAAGCCAGGATCGGCCGGCTGACCCCTATCTGCAGCTGCTCCATCGCTGCAGGGGCAGGCGCTGCAGCTGGGCTGAGCCTGGCCCTGGGCAAGGACGGCTCCCATATCCTGGCTGCAGTCATTAACCTGCTGCAGGACCTAAACGGCATCCTCTGCGACGGGGCCAAGCCGGCCTGTGCCCTGAAGCTGGCCACTGCCGCAAGCAGCGCTGTCAAATCTGCCCTGCTTGCCGGGCAGGGGGTCAGAGTGCCTGCAGCCGAGGGGTTGAGCGCAGAAAGCTTCCCTGTGGCCATGGATTACCTGGCCCGGCTCTGCTCTCAGGGGCTGCAGGAGGCTGGACTCAGCGTGCTGCGCATCATGCAGGAAAAATCAGGCAGCCCTAAGCAAAGGACTGCCTGATGTAGCAGAAACCGGCCCAGCATCCAGGATAAGGAGCTAGGCTATTGGACCTGCTTAAAGGCCTTGGAGTTTGCGCTGCACACCGGGCACTTGTCAGGAGCCCCATCCTCGACGGTATAGCCGCACACCGAGCACACGTAGTAGTCCTTATTCTGGTCCTGGTCCAGATTGTCCAAAGCCTTCTGATACAGCTCGGCATGCACCTTCTCCACCTCGTTGGCAAAACTGAAGCTGCGCTCTGCCTGCTTATTGCCATCCTGCTGTGCATGGCTGATCATGTCCGGATACATATTCTTGAATTCGTGGGTTTCCCCTGCCACTGCCTCCTGCAGGTTTTCCCTGGTGCTGCCTATACCCTGCATGGCTCGCAAATGGGCGTGGGCATGCACTGTCTCCGCCTCCGCAGCAGCCCGGAAAAGCTTGGCCACCCCTGGATAGCCCTCTTTCTCCGCCTGCTGCGCAAAGGCCAGATACTTGCGGTTGGCCTGGGACTCACCTGCAAAAGCCTCTTGCAGATCCTGCATGGTCTGGGACATAATTTACCTCCTGAATGTTTGCGGATTAAGACGTTCTCTTCCTATTGGGCTCAAAGAGCAAAATCTAATGTAAATAATAATCATTGTCAACTCAATGCACAAAATTTTCTTATCAAGGGCTCCAGTTCAAAGCCAAGAACCTGATTTGCAGGCCATAATTGCAATGGCCTGGATTATGGCCTAAGATCCTGCTTTGCCCATAAAACTGCAAAAACATCCTAACCCCTACAACAAATCAATATGCATTCCATTCTCAATACATCCGGATTTTGGCTGGCTCTGGCCCTGGCTCTTGCACTCTTGACTTTGCCTGCCGGCACAGCTGCAGCAGTGCCAGGCTTTTCCTATTCCTATCCCCGGCAGGACCTGGAAGAAGGCGCTGCAAACTCCCGCACAGTAGTGGGGATTCCCGAGACCCATGTTATCCAGGCAGAAGACACCCTCCTGGATGTAGCCCGGGAATATGGCCTGGGCTACCTGGAGCTCAGACGCCTCTACCCGGACCTGGATCCCTGGATTCCTCCCCAGGGTCGGGAACTGACCTTGCCCCTGCAATGGGTGCTGCCTCCCAGGCAAGGCGCTGATATCGTGGTCAACATCCCGGAGCTGCGCCTCTATCACTTCTCCAGCCAGGATGGGGTATCCCTGGTCAGGACCTATCCTGTAGGCATAGGCGACAAAGACAGCCAGTCCCCTTTAGGGGACTTCCCAGTGGGCGAAAAGCGCGAGGCCCCCTACTGGTACGTCCCCAAGTCCCTGCAGGACAAGTACGGCGTGCAGGTTATGGATCCAGGCCCCAACAATCCTCTGGGCGACTACTGGATTGGTCTGGGCAGATCCAGCTACGGCCTGCACGGCACCAACAATGCCTGGTCGGTGGGTCGTCTGGCCACCAACGGCTGCATCCGGCTCTACCCGGAGCATATCCAGCCCCTGTTCCAGAGTGTTTCCCTGGGCCAAAAGGTAGAGGTCATATACCAGCCAGTAAAGCTGGGCCTGCTCCTGGGCAGGGTATATGCAGAAGCCCACCCTGACATCTACGACAGGCTGGAGGACTATCTAAACTTTGCCTATCGCAAGCTCCTGGACTCGGGCTTGTCCAGGCAGGTGGACCTGCAGAGGTTTCGCAGGGTCCTGGAGGAAAAAAACGGACTGCCCGTAGACATCAGCAGGGACTAGAAATAGTCTTTGGCCCCAGGAGGAAAGCCTTCCGCCTTAAATTCCATGCCTAAATCAGGCACAATGAAGCACAGAAAAGGCACCCCCCAACGCAAAGGGCGAGCGCCGCTCGCCCTTTGCCATCGCTATCGCTTTCGTTGTCGTAATCGATATGGCTTATCCCATGCTGACAAAATCACAAATTACAAACAATACACCATCTAACCCAGCAACTCCTCCAGGCTGCGCTTCAGCTCCTCCTTGGCAGGCTCTGCCTGGGCATAGATCTCCTTTGCCTTATAGAACTGCAGCATCCTGACTTCCCTGATATCGGTCTGGATAAAGACCTCAGGCGGATCTACCCCCAGCTTCTGGCAGATAATGGCCTGCTGCATGATCTCAATGGAGTTGAACAGAATCTCCAGATAGCCGGGCCTGGGCCTGCCTTCCTGCCTGGGAGCCCGCTGAGATGAAACATCCACAGCCACCTTGACCCCGCAGCCCTGGGGCAAGACGTCAAAAGGCACTGGGTTGACCACTCCCCCGTCCACCAGGAGCCTGCCCTGATGCTCCACAGGCGCAAACAGACCAGGCACAGCCATGCTGGCTCCCAGGGCAGGCAGCAGGGGCCCTGCCTCGAATACCACCTGGCTCCTGTCCCAGAAGTCAGCAGCCACTATTTTGCAGGGCAGGCTGAGATCATTGAAATCCCTGGCCTGCATATGCCCGGAGACGAACTCCAGGATGGGCTCAGCATGCAAAATTCCGCCCTGGCCCAGCCCGGGCTTGAACATTTCCCAATAGCCCAACACCCTGCTGCCCAAAATCCTGTTAGCCAAAGAGCGTCTGTCCAGGCCCAGAAGCTCCTGCACCATGTCTTTCAACTCCCAGGAGCAATAGCCTGCGCAGTACAGCACAGAGACAATGGCCCCGATACTGGTTCCGCTCACCACGGCTGGGCGTACCCCCAGCTCCTCCAGGGCTTCCAGCATGGACAAATGGGCCAGCCCGCAGGCCCCGCCTGAGCCCAGGCTCAGGCCTACACTCCTGGAGGCTGCAAAGGAACTGAGGGGGACCCACTGCTGCAGCTTGCGCCTGAACTTCTTGGCCATAACCTAACTTGTTCAGCTAACTATTAGATATGTATCAGAGCAGACTAGCCCTGCCTGGGCAGGTTTCGGCCCTGCAGATTGACTTTGCCACCTGCTTTCACTAAACTACTGCAGGATTGAGGATCTACCCGGAATAACAGAATATGTCCAGCACCCTGAAGCAAGAAGCCAACCTGCAGATCTTGCCTTTGCAGCGCGAAGCAACTCAGACCCAGGTCCGATTGCTGCTCACGGGCAGGCTGGATGCGCATTCCAGTGCCTGGCTCTGGCGCAACCTGGATGCGGAGCTGCAAAAGATCCCGGCCCAGGCTCCAGATATCTGCCTGGACCTCTCCAGCCTGGAGCATATGGACACTTCAGGAGCGGCCCTGGTCCGAGAGATAGGCTCTCGTCTGGGTCAGGAAAGAGTAACCCTGATTCCTGGCAACAGCAAGCAAAAGCAGCTGCTGGATCTTTTTTCTGAACTGCCTGATGAGGCCTCGGACCAAGCCCCTGACCAAATAGACCTTATGTCTGGACTGGGCAGTGCCTTCCGGAACCTGGTCCTGGATCTGGGCCAGTTGTTAGCCTTCCTGGGCCAGTTCGCCCAGGGCCTTTTTCAGGCCCTGCTTAGACCCAGCAGGGTGCGCTGGTCAGAAGTGGCACGGGTGGCAGAGAATGTCGGGGTCCAGGCCCTGCTGATCATCCTGCTCATCGGTTTTTTGCTGGGGCTGATCATCTCCTTCCAGTCCGCGATCCCCTTGCGCATGTTCGGGGCTGAGATATTTGTGGCCCAGCTGTTGGGACTCTCCCTGTTCAGGGAGCTGAGCCCCCTGGTGACAGCCATCATCCTGGCAGGCCGCAGCGGCTCTTCCTTTGCCGCTGAGCTGGGCTCCATGAAGATAAACGAGGAGCTGAACGCCCTTGAGACTATGGGCCTGGACCCCTTGAGGTTCTTGATAGTGCCCAGGATGCTGGCAGCCATGCTCATGACCCCTTTATTGTCCTTTTTCTTCTCCCTGTTCGGACTGCTGGGCGGAGCCTTGGTCATGATCATCCTTGGCTATCCTCTGGTCACCTATATCACCCAGGTTAGCTCGGTTTTGCAGGCCGGGGACATCTTGGGCGGACTGTTCAAGGCCTTTGTGTTCAGCATGCTGGTGGCCTGGATCGGCTGCGTCCGCGGCCTGCAGACTGGTGCCGGCGCCAGCGCTGTAGGCCTCTCCACTACCAGCGCTGTAGTCAGCGGCATAGTGCTTATAGCATTTATGGACGGCCTCTTCGCCCTTGTCTTCTATTCCCTGGGGATCTAGAATGTCAGATACCCAGCAGCCTATCATCCAGATCAAGGAATTGAGCCTGGGCTTTTCCTCTGAGCCCCTGCTCACTGACCTCAGCTTCCAGGTCTGGCCCGGAGAGATCTTTATTATCCTGGGACCTTCAGGCAGCGGTAAAAGCGCCCTGCTCAAGCACATGATCGGTCTCTATACCCCCTGGTCCGGCCAGGCCCTTATCCAGGGCCAGGACCTGCACCAGGCCAGGGGAGAGGAACGCTATAATCTCTTGCAGAAAATCGGAGTCAGCTTCCAGACCGGGGCCCTGTTCGGATCCATGAACCTGGCCCAGAATGTGGCCCTGCCCCTGCAAGAGCTGACCAGTTTGCCCCAGCAGGCGATTCAGCGATTGGTGCACATGAAGCTGCACTTGGTGGGCCTTAGCGGCTATGGCCAGCTGATGCCCGCGGAGCTAAGCGGGGGCATGCAGAAGCGGGCCGCCATAGCCAGGGCCATGGCCCTGGACCCTTTGATACTGTTCCTGGATGAGCCCTCAGCAGGCCTGGACCCGCTCACATCCGCCGATCTGGACGACCTGATCCTGAATCTGGCCAGCTTCCTGGGTATCACCTTTGTCATTGTCAGCCATGAGCTGCAGAGCATCTTCAAAGTAGCTAAGAGGATGATTATCCTGGACAACAAGCAAAAGGGCATCGCTGCCCAGGGGACTCCAGCAGAGCTGCTGGCGGACCCGCCCACCGAATGGGTGAGGCGTTTCCTGCACCGGGACCCGGCACCAAAGTCCTAGAGCAACAAACCTAAAGCAGGGACAGGGATGTCTGACAAGCTGAGCAATTTCCGCCTGGGCCTCTTCATTCTGGCCGCCTTCCTGTTGTTGGTGGTCTTTTTGGTTTTTTTCGGTCCAGGTGGCTTCTGGCAGGATAAAGCCAGACTGGAGACCTATCTGGATGGCTCTGTCCAGGGCCTGGACGTGGGCTCCGCTGTCAAGATGCGCGGGGTGCGCATCGGGAATATTGAGAGAATTGGCTTCGTGAATCAGAAATATCCGGAGTGCGCCAGGGAAGAGCGTCTGGTGCTCCTGGAGATGGAGGTCCTGCTCAAGCATTTCCCGGTGCAAAACAGGCAGGAGTTCGCAAACTACATGCAAGAGGAGGTACAAAAAAATGGTCTGCGTATCCGCATTATGCCCCAGGGACTGACCGGCAGCGCCTTTCTGGAGCTGGATTATGTCTCCAGGCAGCGACATCCAGAGCCGCAGTTAAAATGGGACCCGGAGCACACCTATGTGCCTTCAGCCCCGGGCACCAGAGCCAGACTGGAGGAAACCCTGGAGTCCATAAGCCAGACCCTGCAGAGCCTGGAAAAGGTAGACTGGACAGAGACATTTCGAAGCCTGAACTTTCTTTTGCATTCCATGCAGGATAAGGTGGCGGAGTTTCCCAGTCAGAAGCTGGGGCAGCAGCTGCAGTCCTTGCTGCAGGAGACCAGGCAGACCAACCAGGAGATCAGAAAGCTCCTGGGCGCTGCGGACCAGGACAGCCCGGCGCAGGACAACCTGCAGGAAATGATCTCCCAGGTATCCACAGCTGCCGCTGACCTGCAGGTTGTCTTAAACAGGCTGGATTCCACGCTGAGCCAGCCTGAAGGCGGCCTGCAATCCCTGCAGACTGTGCTGCAAAACCTGGAACATACCTCCCAGGGCCTGCCTGGTCTAACGCAAGATCTCAGCCAAAATATGCACCAGATCCAGGCCAGCTTCGCAGAGCTGGAGCAGCTCTTGAATGTGCATGGCCAGGATCTAGGCCCGCTGTTGCGGGATCTATCCGCCACCCTGCGCAACCTGCGGGCCTTAAGCTCGGAGCTTAGAAGATACCCGGGCTCAATCTTCCTGGCCCCTGAAAAAGAGCAGGAGGGATACCTGCATGACTAGCAGCCTTTTCAGATTGGTACTTTTTCTGCTGCTGCCTGGGCTGCTCACAGGCTGCAGCTGGCTGTTGCGCTCCGGCCCGGAGAAACAATACTATATGCTCCAGGCCCAAAGGAGCCAGGAAACCCGGCAGCAAAAACAGGACAGCGCCCTCCTGGTCAGGCCTTTTTCCATCTCACAAGCCTTTGAGGGCCAGGAGCTGATACTGCAGATCGAGCAGGACAGATTTGTTGCAGACTACAAACGCCGCTTCCTGATCCCGGCCCAGGACATGATTACAGAGCTGACCCGCAACTGGCTGGCAGAGAGCGGCCTTTTCTCGCACGTCCTGCCCCAGGGGGCAAAAGGGGTGCAGGCGGACTACCACCTGCAGGCCAGAATACACTCCTTGTATCTGGACCAAAGCGGGCAGCAGCCTGCTACAGTGCTGGAAATGGAATTCCTGCTCCTGGGCAGGCAGGACCGCAAGCTGCAGATACTGGGCCAGGAAAATATCCGCAAGGAATCCGAGCTGCAAAGGCTCAGCGCTTCTGAGGCCATCCAGGCCTGGAGCCGGGATCTGGCGCTGACCCTGCAGGAGTTGGAAAGCTGCTTGCAGGAATGGCTGCCCCATGAAAACATGGCCTTGGACACAGATTGATCCTGGATTGCTGCTGATGATTCTGGTAGCCTGCAAACGGGTTGGGAATCTGACTCTTTACAAACAAACTGCAGCCGGAGAGATTCGAGCATGAGCAACCTCAAGGACTTCAAGGATCTGCCCATAGAATGGGATCTGGAACCAACTGATGCAGTGGTCAGGCATCTGGAATGGGGCAACACTGGATATGGCGGCCACTACGGTGATGCCCAGCAGGCCTCCTACTACTTCAGTGTGGACACCTGGCAGGAGCCCTACCTGATAAGACTGCAGAAGATGAGCAAGGACGGCTCCCAGACCCTGCACGAGCTGGATCTGCCCCAGGAGTTTTATCCAGAATACGCCTATGCCAAGGGCGCTTTCGGACTTTCCCCGGAGCTCAAGGTTTGGCTGCAGGGAGTCCTGGAGCAATAGGCCAGAGCCTGGCGCAGCTTACATCCTGCTGCACATAGGGACCTGAACTTTTTTCAAGGAGAAAGCCAATGGAAAGGAAGAACTGGCTGGAACAAATGAAGGAATTTGAGCACTCCAGTCAGGAAGAGGAGCAAGTCAAGCGCAGGAGGAAACCCACTTACAGCCTTGGGGATCAATTCTGGAAAAAGCCTTTTTTCCTGGGGGGGTTGGGCTTGATCCTGCTGTTGTTCTTCATCTCCCTGCTCTTTACTTCCGGAGATGAAGAGCAGCAAGGCTCTAGAGAGCTGCAGGAGATCACTGCCCAGTTGCAGCTCATGCAGGACAGGCTTGGCGAACTGGAGCAGAAGCTGAGCGATCAGGAGGAGGAGCTGCTTTTGATGCAGTCCGCTGACTCCAATCTGGGGGACAGAGTGGAGGATGTGGCCCAGGAACAGGAAAAACTGCAAAACCAGATGCAGGCCCTGCAAAAGCAAACTGCCAGCGCACAAGAGCAAAGGCAGACAGCTGATCCTGATGCTTCATCAGAAGGGGAAGATGACGATGCAGGGGAAGATGACGATGCAGGGGAAGATG
>JBKGXZ010000048.1:0-11958 GCA_046546355.1 Desulfohalobiaceae bacterium
GAGCTCTTTGCCTTTGCCGGGATCTGGGAGCGCTGGGAAGAAGAGGTCCTTATTCAACCACCCCTTACCCCCCGGCACTCACTTGCTCAAGCAGGTATCAAGTATTATTGCCCCGCCAAGTGAGTGCCGGGGAGGGGAATAATAGCTGTTTGATCTTGCTTAATATTTAAGGTCGTCGCTTCCAATAAACTGAGAAGCATTACCAAAAGACGAATATAGAAGTTTGCTCCTCTTAGCTCCCCTCCTTGGTAAGGAGGGACAGGGGTGGTTGGGATAATGTTTCTTAGACCTTAAGAAGTTGGTCAAGCTGACCCTGAAGCAAAAGGACTATGACAACAAGAAGGACTATTACCTGGTGCTTCGGGACAGCGAGACCCAGATAGAATACGAGCGGATTCCGGTGAGCATTGATTTGGCCTTTATGAATGATTTTTGAAGAGGTATGCTGAAGGCCGGAGGTAATAGGCTGAGGGCTGATGATATCGATTCAGCCAAGCATTCAGCCTGACAGTCCTCATTCGATCTTCAACACACAGGAGAAAAGATATGGAGACTTTGAAACAAGAAGCCCTTCAGGTCATATCCAATATGCCAGACAGCGCAAATATTGATGACATCATGTATCAGCTTTATGTCATGGATAAGGTGAGAAAAGGCAAAGATGCAGTTCAAAGTGGTGACAGCCTGTCTGTTGATGAACTGCGAAAGGAAACAGAATCATGGTGAGATGGTCTGGTCCGGCCCAGAGGGATCTGAAGAATATATTTGCCTACATCTGCTTTATCTCTCTTTTTTCTAAAACAGACTCAGTTCATTGGATGCAAATGAAACTGGCAAGGATTTCATAAGGTGCTTTATGACGAATAGCATTCAGATTAGGGCAGATACTGGACAAGCACTGATTCAGAGAAAGCATAATGGATGATACCAGAAAGTTAGAAGCAATTATTGCGAAAGGAAAGGCACGCTTCGTGGTTTTAAACGGAGCTCTATTATTTGGTGTTCTTGCGGCGACATTGGCACTCCTGATTCGCCTTGCCCTTGGTGACGATTTAACTGTGGTTTCTATCGTATCGAGTTATTTGATGTTTCCGTTGGTAGGCCTTTTCTGGGGTCTGTTCATGTGGAGCCATCTCAGAAAAAGGCTTCAGAGATTGAGCCAAGAGCAGACAGATTTAACGCAATCAGCACACGGTAAGGCACGGAACAGCGAATAGCATAACCCTGCAAGGAATTTTATGAAAATTGCTAAAGCTCAGCGGAATATCAGGGTCGAAAAGATTGTATCATGTTACCACATAGCAAGGATTCGCGATCTATGACTATCCGAGAAACCGTAAAAGACGACTTTGAACGAATTTGGCCGATCTTCCACGAGATAGCTGCGGCTGGTGACAGCTTTGCATACCCGCGGGACATAACCAAGGATGAGGCACAGAAGCTTTGGATGGATGGGCCAAGAAAGACGTATGTGTTAGAGGAAGACGGCAAGACCCTCGGCACCTATTACATCAAGACAAATCAAGCAGGTCCCGGAGCCCATGTTTGCAATTGCGGCTACATGGTTTCGTCAGCCGCCAGGGGACGTGGCCTCGCCACTGTGATGTGCGAACATTCCCAAGACCTCGCGATACAGCTTGGGTACAAGGCAATGCAGTTCAATTTCGTGGCCTCCACCAATGAAGTGGCAGTAAGGCTCTGGAACAAGCTTGGTTTTGCCACCGTGGGCCGACTACCCAAGGCATTTCATCATCCGTCTTGGGGTTATGTGGATGCGTTGGTTATGTACAAGTGGTTGGAAACATAACAACAGCCGCCTGGCCGGGGTGTGACGCGATGGTCATTCCTGGCCGGATCTGAAGAAACTCCATGCATCTGCATCCCGGGAAAAATCCATCCGTTACGGTCATCCTTCAAGCCAGGCTGATTTATTGGAGCGCTAGGTCCTGCACAAATGCATAAACTTGATCAGGCCTTGGCCATTGCCCTTGACTTGGATGTTAGCTGCGACAGCGTAGGTGTGCTTGAGCTCCTCAAAGCATGGCAGCACTTGGCGCAGATCCCGCATGCTGACCACCCCTGCCAGCTCGTCTTTTTCATCCAGGACCACGAAGTGGGGGAAGGAGGATTGCATGAGCTCCTGATAAAGGAGTGTGAGCTGGGCGTCTTCGCGTAGCCAGGTGTAATCCTGCCGCATGAATTCCCGCACGCTGAGATTGCGCAGGATGCCCACGTCGTGGCCGCGCACCAGGTTCACGCCACTGCGGGCCAGCTTCATTTCGTAGGCTGAGTACCCGAACAGGAGCCGGACCACAAGGGTAGCGCTGATACAGGCCAGCATGAGGGGCAGAATAATTTGGTAGTGCAGGGTAAGCTCGAAGATGGTCATGATGGCAGTGATCGGGGCCAGGGTGGTCCCGGAGACCATGGCCCCCATGCCCGCCAGGGCGAAAAATGCGGGATGCAGGCCTTGGGAGAGCCCGAGCTGCATGGAGAGCACTCCCATTGCTGTGCCCAGTGTGGCGCCCAAGTACAGGGACGGGGCGAGGATGCCCCCGCTCATGCCTGAGCCGATGCACAGGGAAGTGGCCAACAGCTTGGCGCCCAGGAGGATCAGTGCAGTATTTCCATGATCCTAGCCTCCTGACTGGATACAATTGACTTATAACCGGGGATAAGCAATAAGCAACAGAGCTATCCAGATAGGCAAAAAATTGAGTCAGGGCTGAAGTACTTGAGGAGGGGCTTTATTTGTAACTTCTCAATAAGTCCCGGCAGAGCTGGCTGAAGATGGTCTGCACTCGAAGATTTGTTCATAATGACACACAAAATGAACAGGTTATGATTGTCATTCTTTCGAACATCCTCTAGCTGGATATTCCAGTCCTTGAAGTCAGTGGCCTTATACGAGCTTGGTCCCAAACCGGCTCGGCCGCTCTATACATCCCCTTGCAAGCAAACTCGCCAATCTATGTGCTGTTGAAGACGAGTGCTTGTATAGCTCTCTAGACAAAGGAGCTAGAAGGTATGTCGCACAAAGAAACTCGCTATGGGCCTGACAGCCAGGGTTCTGATTTTAGTCTTCAAGAGAGCAGCGAGATACTGCTGGAGGCACCTGTGGGGGTATTCAAATCCACCCCTGAAGGACGATTCATGGCTGTGAATCCTGCCCAGGCCAGGATGTACGGCTATGACTCGCCCCAGGATATGGTGGAGTCTGTCACCGATATTGCAGGGCAACTCTATGCTGATCCAGCAGACAGGGAGCAGATGCAGCGCCTGCTGAAGGAACAAGACCAGGTTGAAAATCAGGAATGCCGCATGCTGCGCAAGGACGGTTCCTTGATCTGGGTCTGCCGGAATATCAGGGCCCTGCGGGATGAAGAGGGACAAGTCTCAAGCTATCTGGGTTTCACCACGGATGTTACAGCCCAGAAGGAATCCGAGGAGGCCTTGCGCAAAAGCCAGGAGCGCTTCCACCTGGCTATGGAGGCTAGCCAGGACGGGCTCTGGGACTGGGATCTTGCAGCCGGAGAGGTCTATTACAGCCCGGGCTATACAGCTATGCTGGGTTATGAGGCCTCTGTGACTGCAAGTCCGGATTTCTGGCAAGAGCTCATCCATCCAGAGGACAAGCAAAAAGCCCTTCAGGCCAATCAGGCCTGTATTGAAAACAGATGCGAGTCATTTGAGACAGAGTTCCGTATCCTGACAAGGGACACGCAGTGGCGTTGGATCCTGGGCAGGGGCAAGGCTGTGGACAGGGATGCCCAGGGCAGGGCCACCCGGATGGTGGGCACCCATTCGGACATTACGGAGCGCAAGGAGCTGGAGATAAGGCTGCAGCAGGAGCGGGACTACATGTACCGCATCTTCGACAGTATGAGCCAGTATGTCATCGTAGATAGCCCAAAGTACCAGATAGAATTCATGAATAGCCGTGCCAGGCAGGATTTTGGAGACCTGGCCGGCAGGACCTGCTATGAGCAGCTGGGGTGGAAGGAGCCTTGCATACAGTGTCCCATGCCTGAGCTTATGGCCCAGGATAGTGCCGGATCCGTCAAATTCACTGTACAGGCCTTTGACAGGATACTGGAAGGCAGGGCCACCAGGCTGCTGCATCTGGATGGCAGCGTCTCCATTCTGGAGGTCCTGGAGGATGTGACTGAACATAGAGTTATGCAGGAAAAACTCAGAATGAGCGAGGAGAGTCTGCGCCAGACTCTCTATTCAATAGGCGACGCGGTGATCGCCACTGATATCCGGGGCTGCATCACCAGGATGAATCCAGTGGCTGAAGCCTTGACTGGATGGCACTTTGAGGAAGTGCAAGGGAGCCCGCTTTCTGAAGTCTTCCTGATTATCAACACCATAACCAGGGAACCCTGCAGCAATCCGGTGCAAATGGTCATGGAAACAGGAAGGGTGCAGGGTCTGGCCAACCACACCTCCCTGCTGGCCAGGGATGGCCAGGAGTATCAGATCGCGGATTCTGCTGCACCTATCAAGGATAAGCAGGGGGTTATCAAGGGCGTGGTGCTCACCTTCCATGACGTGACTGAGAAGTACAGGCAAGAGAAAGCCCTGCGGGAGAGCGAGGCCTTGGCCAGGACCATCATGGACAATCTGCCCATTGGCCTGGCGGTGAACTCTGTGGGCTCAGGCGTGGAATTTACATACATGAATGACAACTTTCCCCGGATCTACCGCACCACCAGGCAGGAACTTACTGATTCTCCTTCGTTCTGGGAGGTGGTGTACGAGGATCCGGTTTTTCGGGAAGAGATACGGCAAAGGGTGCTGGAAGACTGCGCCAGCCAGGATCCAGAGCGCATGCAATGGAACGACATCCCGGTGCACAAAAACGGCAAGACATACTATATTTGCGCGAAGAACATTCCATTGCCTGGCCAGGAGTACATGATCTCCACTGTCTGGGATGTTACAGAGCGCAAGCTGGCAGAAGAGGAGCTGAGGGCAGCCAAGGAGCAGGCAGTGGTTGCCAATCAGGCCAAATCTGAGTTTCTGGCCAACATGAGTCACGAGATCAGAACGCCTTTGAACGGCATCATGGGCACGCATCAGCTCCTGGAAACTACAGAATTAAACGAAGAGCAGAAAGAATATATCCAGATCGCCCAGAAGTCCATGCAGCGCCTGAACAGGTTGCTGACAGACATTCTGGATCTGTCCCGGATCGAGGCTGGAAGAATGGAGGTGCAGGAAGGGGAGCTCAGGCCGGCTGAAGTGCTGCAGTCCATTCAGGAAATCTTCAGACAGACCTGTCTGGAAAGGGAGAACGCCTTAGACATTAGCCTGGATGATAATTGTCCGGAGACCTTGATTGGGGACCATACCCGCCTGACTCAGATCCTGTTCAACCTGGTGGGCAATGCCTTGAAATATACCAAACAGGGTCAGGTCTGGGTCAGGGCTGATGTCCTTTACGGATCCAGCCCCAGATGCTGCAGGATGCTGTTTGAGATAGGGGATACCGGGCCGGGCATTCCCGAGGACAAGCTGGGGCAGGCCTTTGAGACTTTTCGACAGGCAAGCCTGTCCGGATCTCCATATACCCGCCACTACGAAGGCGCTGGGCTGGGCCTGCCCCTGGTCAAGCGGCTGGTGAACCTGCTGGGGGGCAACGTTTCATTGCTCAGCCAAGAGGGTGCAGGAACCACGGTTTACGTCAGCCTGCCCTTTAAGATCCCTGAGGCCTGCCAGGTGCAGACTGCAGCGCAACAGGCCGAGGCTGAACGTAACTTGAGGGGCATAAACATACTTATCGTGGACGACGAGCAGACCACCCGCTTCTATATCCAGAGGCTGCTGGAGAAGTATGCAGTCCGGGTCCAGGCGGCTGAAAACGGGAAGCAGGCCTTGGAGCTTCTGGCCCGGGAGAGCTTCGATTGCGTGCTCATGGACGTGCAGATGCCGGTTATGGACGGAGTGGAGGCCACTCGGCGCATTCGCGCCGCAGAAGACAGAGGACTGAGGACAGAGGACAGAAGTCGGAAGTCGGAGGTCGCAAGGCAGAGGACGGAGGACAGTGGTCAGGGATCAGAGATCAGTGGTCAGATGGCACCAGATAAAGAGTCATCCCCGACCTCCCAGTTCTCCAATTCTCCAATTTCCCAATCACAAAAAGCCAGGATTCCTATCATTGCTCTTACAGCCTATGCCATGGTCGGGGACAGGGAGAAGTTTCTCAAGGCGGGCATGGACGACTACCTGGCCAAGCCAGTGGAGAAGGAGGAGCTTTTGCAGGCCCTGGAGAGGAACCTGCAAGGGGATATTGCTCCAAGGCTAAAAAGGAACATATAGTGCTATAAAGGGGAGGGAGCTCCCTCTGTGCCAATGTGCGTGAGGCACGGGGCAATTGAGAAATGAGACAAGGGCGGTTACGATTAGGACAACGATAGCGAGGGGAGGGCCGTGATGTAGACAACGTCCTTATTATGCTCTCTACCGACCCTGAAAATCTCTTGAAGATATGAATACTGAACAGCCCTACAAGATGCTTTCCAATCCATGCCGGATGCTGGCCCTGGGTTTTCTGCTCACAGGGTCTGCCCTGGCAGGTGTGAACCTGGCTGCAGTTCCTCTGGAATCCGGCCTGTCCCTGGGTGCTGCCTTGCTGCTGCAGGCTGTGCTGTTTTTGTTGTTGGGCCTGCTCCTGGCAATAGCAGCCTTCCCTCCGCGACGCTGGGCCTTGCCCGCTCAGAGCAAAGGCTGGTTTTTCGTGGTGTTGGGGCTGGGGCTGCTATTCTGGGCCGCTGCAATAAGCGTAGCAGCGAGCCTTGTCCAGACTGCACCTGGAGGATGGCTTATCCTGGGCCAAGGGACTGCCAAGCTGCTGGGTACGGCTGTGCTGATCATGGCTATAGTGCAGTGGCTCAGGGAGCTTCGGCACAGGGAAACGGAGCTGAGGACCAGCGAGCAGCGCTTTCGGGATGTGGCAGAGGCAGCAGGTGAATATATTTGGGAGATTGATCCTCATGGAGTGTACACCATGCTTACTCCTCCGGCTGAGGCTCTCTTGGGCCGCAGCCTGCAGGAGATGCTGGGCCGCTCCCCTTTTGCCTTTATGCCTGAAGAGGAGGCAGAACGGGTGCAGGAGCTGCTGTCCGGCTGGGCGCAGAGGCGCGAGTCCTGGCGAGGTCTGGAGCATCGCTCCTTAAGGCCGGACGGCAAGCTGGTCTGGCAGCGGGTCAGCGGGCTGCCTATTTTTGATACGCAGGGGGAGCTGGTGGGCTTCCGGGGAACAGGTCTGGATATCACCGCAGAAAAGGAGGCCAGGCTGGCGCAGCAGGAAATGACCGAGCGGCTGCGCCTGGCTGCCAAGGCAGCCAATCTGGGGATCTGGGAGCTGCGGCTCTCTGACAACTACTTGGAATGGGACGAGGGCATGTTCCGCATCTATGGTCTGGATCCCAGGCAGTTCACCCATTCGGTGCAGGATTGGAGCCAGGCCCTGCTGCCCGAATATCAAGGGCAGGCAGTCCAGGACCTGCAGCAGGGCATAGCCAGCAGGCAGGCCTACCGCTCCGAGTTCAGCATCAGACGAGGGGATGGGGCCATACGGCATATCCGGGCCATGGCCCAGGCAATTTTCGACCATCACCAGGAGCCCCAGCGGGTGGTGGGCATTAATGAGGACGTCACCGAGGAGGTGGAGAGCAGGAGGCAGCTGGAGGAAACCACCCGGGAGCTGGAAGGCTTCTTTGATGTCAGCCTGGGGCTGCTTTGCATCGTGACCAGTGAGGGCCGTTTCCTGAAGCTTAACCAGGCCTGGGAGAACATTCTGGGCTACCGGGTGAGCGAGCTGCAGGGGCGGCCCATCCTGGATTATATCCACTCCGAGGATCTTGAAGAAACCCAAGGGGCCATGGCCCGGCTGGAGGCAGGCCAGCGGGTCGTGGACTTTGTGAATCGCTACCGGCAAAAGGATGGCTCCTACCGCTGGGTCAAATGGCAGGCCAGCGCCAGGCAAGGGCTTATCTATGCCTCTGCCAACGACATTACCGAATCCGTGCAGCTGCAGCAGGAGCTGGCCAGGGAAAAGAACTTCCTGCAGCTGATTATCGACAGTAACCCGAACCTGATCTTTGCCAAGGACTGGGAGGGCAGGATGACCCTGGTCAACGAAGCTGCGGCCCAGGCCTTCGGCAAAAGCAAGCAGGAGGTCCTGGGCCAGACCGACTATGATCTCAGCGCAACAGCTAAGGAGATCGAGGCCTTTCTCCGGGACGACCGGGAGGCGATGCAAAGCGGGCAGTCCAAACTGATTCCCGAGGAGCGCCTCACTGACAGTCAGGGCCGGGTGCGCTGGTTCCAGACCACCAAGGTGTCCCTGGTGGCCTCAGAGGATCCGGAAAAGCGCCAGGTCCTGGGTGTGGCCACGGACATATCCGAGCTCAAGCTGCAAAAGGAGAAAATGGAGCTCATCCTGCAGGCTGCCCAGAATGTGTCCTTTGTGATCACCGGTTTTGATGCTGAGCTAAACGATGCGCTGATCCAGGACTTCAGTCCCGGAGCGGAGAACGTTTTCGGCTACCACAAGGAAGAGGTCCTGGGGCGGCCGGTATCTATTCTGCATACCCAGGAGCACAGGCAGAAGGCAGCTGCCATACGCCAGAGGCTAGATGCGGGCCAGCCCTGGCAGGGCAAGACCAGGCTACTGCGCAAAAACGGGGAAGAGTTCTCGGCCCTGTTTACCATATATCCCTTTAAGGTGCATGACTGGCAAGGTAGTCTCGGAGTCAGCATTGATGTCACTGAACTGGAGAGTACCCAGCAGCAGCTTATCCAGGCCAAGGAGGAAGCAGAGGCAGCCAACCGCTCCAAGAGCGATTTCCTGGCCAACATGAGCCACGAGATCCGCACCCCGATGAATGCGGTGATAGGCCTCAGCGATCTCTTGCTGCAGACTGAGCTGAGCCAGGGCCAAAGGGACTACGTGCAGAAAGTAAGCAGCTCCTCTCGGATTTTGCTGCGGATCATCAACGACATCCTGGATTTCTCCAAGATAGAGGCTGGCAAGCTGGAGCTGGAGAGCCACAGCTTTAGGCTGGACGAGCTGCTGGACCAGATGAGGACCCTGTTCGCAGCTGCAGCCGCAGACAAGGGGTTGGAGCTTTTGTTCCGGTTGGCCCCGGAGACTCCCCAGGCTTTGATAGGGGATCCTCTGCGTCTGGGCCAGGTGTTCAGCAATCTGCTCAGCAACGCCATCAAGTTTACAGAACAGGGGTATGTGCAGGTCAGAATTGCCAGCCTGGGCCAGGACAGCGAACAGGCCAGGCTGCGTTTTGAGGTCAGCGATACCGGGATTGGCATGGACCAAGAGCAGATCTCCAGGCTGTTTCAGGCCTTTTCCCAGGCAGATACCTCTACTACCCGCAGGTACGGAGGCACCGGCCTGGGGCTGGTCATCAGCAGCAAGCTGGTGGAGCGCATGGGCGGAAGCCTGCAACTGGAGTCCGAGCCTGGCCAGGGCAGCAGATTCTTTTTTGAGCTTGATCTGCAGCTGGATCAAAAATCCCAGGCAGAAGACGAGTGCTACGAGCTCCCAGGCGGCAGGGTGCTGGTGGCTGACAGCCACGGCCCAGCCAGGCAGGTTGTGCAGGAGATCCTGGCCGGCTGCAAATTCCGGGTCCAGGAGGCTGAGAGCACAGATGCGGTCCTGGAGAGCATCCTGGCAGCGGACAGGGCTGGTGAGCCTTTGCACTTTATACTCCTGGACAGCAAGCTGCCGGGGAGCCAGGACAGTCTGCAGATCATACAAAGCTTGCGCCAGCTCTGCAGCCAAGGAGAGCTTACATGGCCAGAGGAACCCAAAGCAATTCTCAGCGCTTACAGCCGCGAGGATCTTCCCAGGGACAACCAGGATTTCGATGCCTTTTTGCAGAAGCCTGTGACCGCTTCCGCCCTGTTTGAGGCCATGTTGGGCGCATCAAAGGGCTCCGGCTGGTTTGCCCAGGAGCCAGGCTCTGCCCAGGTGCCATCGTTTGCCGGCTATTCATTGCTGTTGGTGGAGGACAATGCCCTGAACCAGGATATCGCCCTGCGGATGCTGGAGAGGACCGGAGCCCAGGTCACCCTGGCTGCAAACGGGTCTGAGGCTGTGGACAAGGTGGCTGGCAGCAGCTTTGACCTGGTGCTCATGGATCTGCAGATGCCGGTTATGGATGGCTTCCAGGCCACCAGGAGGATTCGGGACACGCAACCGGAGCTGCCGATTATCGCCCTGTCCGCGGCCGTGCTGGAAGCGGACCGGAAAAGGGCCCGGGAGGCAGGGATGGATGCCCATCTGGGCAAGCCCATAGACAGCAGCGAGCTGTATCAGGCCCTGGCCTGGTGGCTTGAGCCTCAGGGATATAGGAGCACAGATAAAGCTGAAGCACAGAAGGCTGCCCCAGGCCTGCCGGAGACTTTGCCTGGCTTCGACCTGCAGCTGGGGCTGCGCAGGGCTGACCAGGACCAGGTCTTTTACCTCAAGATGCTGCATCGTTTCAGACAGCAGCTGGGCCAGGAGTTTTCCGGTCTGGAGCAGAAACTGGAGCAGGGGGTGGAGGAGGCTCCAGCCCTGGTGCATACCCTCAAGGGTCTGGCAGGCACAGTGGGGGCTCAGCGGCTGGAGAGCATAGCCAGCAGCATAGACCGGGCCTTCAAGGAGCAGATCCAGGTGTCTCGCGGGCTGCGCGAGGAGCTTATGCAGGCCATGCAGGAGGCCAGGAGCTCCCTGGATGCCTTGCCTGAGCAGGCAAGGCAGGAACTGGAGGTGGACTTCGAGCAGGGCAGCTCAGCCATGGCTGAGCTGGCGCGGATTCTCAGCAGAAGCGAGCTGGTGGAGGAGGAGCTTTTGAACATAGTCACCAGTTTTGTGCACAGCCAATTAGGCCCCAAGGAGGCAACCGAACTGCAGGGCCTGGTGCAGAGCTTCGAGCTGGAGCAGGCCGCGGAGCTGCTTCAGGAGCTGGCAGACAGGATAGGAGCTGATGGGGGATGAAAGCCAAGCAAGACTCTGATCAGCCAGTGGTGCTGATTGTTGACGATCAGCCTTCGAATATCCACGCCCTGGCCAAGCTGATCAAGGAGGATTACCAGATTCAGGTGGCCAACAGTGGAGCCAAGGCCCTGCAGATCGCCACAGGCCAGCATCAGCCGGATCTGATCCTGTTGGACATCATGATGCCGGAGATGGACGGCTATCTGGTCTGCCGCAAGCTCAAGGACAACCCCCAGACCAAGGATATCCCGGTGATCTTTGTCACCGCCCTGCACGGCTCAGAGGATGAGGAGAAGGGCTTTAACCTGGGTGCAGCAGACTATATTTCACGCCCTTTCCAACCGGCAATTGTAAGGGCCAGGGTGCGCAATCAAGTCAATCTCAAGCTCAAGACAGACATGCTGGAGAAGCTGGCCATGAGGGACGGCCTCACGGACATCCCCAACCGCCGTTTCTATGAGCAGCGCTCCCAGGAGGAATTCAGCAGGGCAGTTCGCAACAGACACCCCCTTTCAGTATTGATGATGGATATCGACAATTTCAAGGCCTATAATGACCACTATGGGCACGGGGCAGGGGATGACTGCCTGCGGCGGGTGGCCAAGGCCTTGAGGGATGCCCTGGCCAGACCCATGGATCTGGTAGCCAGATACGGCGGGGAAGAGTTCGTGGTCCTGCTGCCAGAAACAGATGCCCAGGGAGCCCTGCACGTAGGTGAGAGGCTCAGGGCGGCTGTCGAGGCCCAGGCTATTGCGCACGAGTACTCTGATGTCGCAGGCGTGGTCACCTTGAGCATCGGTGCGGCCACCTCCAAGGGTGAAGGCCAGGCCAGTATGCAGGACCTGCAGCAGGCCGCAGACCAAGCCTTGTACCGGGCCAAGGATCTGGGACGCAACCAGGTGCAGTCAGAACAGGCATAACCTTAAGAGGACGCGAGTCCAAAAATTATT
>JBKGXZ010000049.1:0-11685 GCA_046546355.1 Desulfohalobiaceae bacterium
ACGGCAAGCTGGTCACCAGCCGTAAGCCCGACGATTTGCCCGCTTTTATGCGCTCTGTATTGGGACTGCTGTAAAAAATGAGGCCGGAGGAAGGAGGCAGGTTGAAAGCTGGCAAACCTAAAGGGCCTAGAAAAGACTTTGCCTGTAATGGCCGTGCCGGTCGTATGTCTGGGCCTTAGAGATCTGGGAATCTGCTATTTTGGAATCGATAAAGGACTTGTAGGGCCTGTTCTGGACATCCAGGATCTCATAGCCTATATGGCCATTTTGGGCCAGCTCTCCAACAGTCTCGGCAAAAGCCTGCTTTTCTTCCGGGTTCAAGCCTAAATAGCCCTGTAGCCGGTTCCTGCTGCTCAGGTTGAAGAAGCTGTGCGCAGCATCAAAGACCTGGACCTGGTCCAGGCCAGCCCCTGAAGTTCCAGATTCCGGCTTAGCTCCTTCTTGGCCCTTGCCCTCTGCATCCCGGCTCAACCCCTGACTGTTCAGGGCCAGGAAGCTGGACCAGGGATCGAGTCCAGAAATTGCGGCCAAATGCTTCTCCTATAACTATGGCTTGTTAAGGGGCCTCAGGATGCCAGCTCCCAGGGCATGGACTCCAGTCTGGAACAGCCCCTGTCCTCGCTTTGACTGGAGTAAGCCCCTTTGTCATCGGTCTCGAACCTCTCCATGAATTCGGAAACCAGGCTATCTATCCCAAAGCTGGAATGCACAGAGAGTTGGCTGACCAGGGTCCAGATTGAATATGCTCTCATAATCCTGTCCTTGTTAGGCTTGCAGCCGGGAAGGCCGGCTTGTATTTTGGAGCTTGCCCTTTGTTTGGCTCAGGTCAAGTGCTGGCCCTTGCCTCCTGAATCGGAGGGCAGCCGCATTTCTTTAGGCCTGGAAGAAAACAACTGGAAATTTTTTTGTTCCCTGAATAGTACTACAGCGAAACTTTCATTCCCTTAGCTGGGCTCTACTCCCGTCATCCCGGATCCTGGATCATGTCCAGGATGACGACCTTTCGCCGGAATGACGGAAGTGCGGCAGAAAGTTTCCTTGTAGTAATAGATGGGAGTGCAAAAACAGTTTTGCATGTGCTAGAGATAGCAGAAGTCAGAGGTCAGCACAGCCTTTGGCGAAAGCCCGCCAGTTTTATCCAGTAGCAACTGGCGAGTGGGTAGCAGGGGCGAATGATGGATATCGATTCCTTCAAAACTGCAATGCTCAGTATGGGCGTGATGCAGGGCAGGAGAGCAGGCCTGCTGGAAGATCTGCACAAAGAAAGATGGCGCTCGTTCTAGCCTGTTAGGTGTCTTTTGTTCTTGAACTCACGCGTCCCGGACAGGGAGAACCTGGAATCTGCAGTGCTTGTCCTGGGCCAAGGCGGCTCCCTGGTCCAGATCCAGGATCCAGCCTTTGGATCTGGTCTGCTGATCCGCACTCCATAGCCTGGATACACCTTTTAAATGCTGCAAAGGCGGACTGCAGACCTCCTCCAGGCTGTTTCTGGGCTGCAGCAGGCTTAGCAGCTCCTCAAGGGTGGGCAGACGCCAGGGCGCGGCATCTGTGGCCATCCGGGCAGCGAAGTCCAGGGCCTCCTGCTGGCTCAAGGTGGTCGCTGAGACAGCATAGCCCCAGATGAGTCCAGTGGCTGAGTCCAGTATGCCGTCTTGGTGTCTGCTGAATTTGTTCTCCAGGTAGCCCCTGGGCTGCAGCAGACTGTTCAGGTGGGCTCCAGTCCAAGTTTGGCTGCTGCCGGTGAACAAGGGCTCCTTGCGCAGGGGCCTGCCGCCCGGCTCCCAAGTATAGTTCTGGGGCTCAGGCATTCTACAGACCTCTTGCCTCCTTTTCTCCCAATCCTGTTTCAGGCCCTGCACAGCCCGCAGCATGTCCTGGGCCTGGTCAAAACGCTGCCCAGGGTCCTGGGCCAAGGCAGTCTGCAGGAAGCGTGTCCATTGTTCTCCCAGCAGGCTGTGCTGAGCAGACAGCCTACGGGGCTGATCCGGGAGCTGAGCGGTGATCATCCTGTACAGGACCACTGCCAGGGAATACAGATCCGCACTGGGGCCGGCCAGCTCAGGATCCTGCAGTTGCTCCGGAGCTGCATAATAGGGTGAGCCCACCAGCATGCCTGGAGGATTGTTCTGTATCTCGCCGTACAGCTTAGACAGGCCCAGATCTATTATCTTGATCTCTTCCTGGAGGCTGAGCAGGAGGTTGGCAGGCTTGATGTCCCGGTGCACTATTCCCGCCTGGTGCAGGCTTTGCAGGCCAAGCAGGGTCTGAGTGGCTATGTCCAGGGCCTTGAGCGGAGACAGGGCCCTGGTGGGCAGTTCTACCTGTCTGGCTTCGCCGATAAGCAGACTCAGGTTCAGGCAGAGATATTCCTGCACCATATAGGTCAATCCACAATCTTCTCCCCAGTCTAGGATCTGTGAAATATGCGGATGTTCAATGGAACGCATGGCCTTAGCCTCAGCCAGGAAACGTCTTTGCAGCTCTTCCTGGCCCAGTTGGCTGGCCAAGAGCTCCTGGGGCCAGAGCAGCTTCAAGGCCAGAAGCTGTTTGCTGTCAGGGCCCAAGACCTTGTAGACCCTGGACATGCCTCCGCGTCCCAAAAGTCCTAAAACCTTATATTTGCCGATGTAACGCATGGCTCACCATAGGCGGTTGGCGTAAAAGCTGGGAAAGCCCAAGTCCAGAATGCCTTGTGCAGTTTTTTGGATGTCATAGGCCACACCTCTGATCTGCAGCTGCCTTGCCTCCGGTTCCCAGATGACGTATTTGGCCCGGTTGTCCCCGTCCCTGGGCTGGCCTACGCTGCCCACGTTGATCAAGGCTTTTGTCCCGGACAGGTTATAGGTGCCCGGGGAGATGGTTTCCTGAAGCAAGCCATGTGCAGAGCATTGTATAAGCATCAGCTCATGGGTGTGGCCCACAAAGGCAATGCTGTTATCCCCCATGCCCTGCATGGCCTGAAGTAGATCCGGTTCCTGGAGCTCAAACAGGTATCTGGTCACGAGATTCGGAGGGCAGCCGTGCACCAGGAGCATGCCATATTCCTGCCGGCTTTTGGGCCAGGTGGAGATGAATGCCCTGGATCTTTCCGAAAGCAGGGCTTCGGTCTGGGCAAAGTGCTCCCTGGTGCTGGAGTTAAAATAGGCTTTGGCTTCCGTCTGGATCAGGGCCAGCTCGTGGTTGCCCAAAATGCACGGGATCTGCTCTTCCTGAAGCAGACGCACGCAGCGCTCAGGCTCAGGCCCATAGCTTATGGCATCACCTAGAAAATAACAGCCCTGCACATCCAGTTCGCGGATATCCTGCAGGACCTGCCTAAAGGCCTCCAGGTTGCCGTGGATGTCCGAGATAATGGCTAGACGCATCAAGACCTCTTGCCAAGGGTTAGAGTCAGATCGCTCGCTTGTCAAAGGTGGTCACGTCTGCAATCAGACCATAGACCCTTAGCCTTGACAAGCCTTGCCAATATCCATGAAGATTAGCCGCTTTGGGTTCTCAAAAAAAACAGGGACCATGCTATGCCAGATCTAGACCAGGCCTATATCAGGGACAGGATTGCGGACAGCTTGAGCATTTTCCACCGCGGCCTCAGCTTCTTTGAAAATGGGGCCTATCTCTGCACAGAGGCCAGCCCCCAGCAGAAGAGGTTTGTCTACCAGGTGGATGGCAGTTATGGAGACTATACTGTGCAAGTCTGCCTGCAGGATTCCAGCCCGGAGTATTCCTGCGACTGTCCATATCCCGGATCGGGCTGCAAGCATGTGGTAGCGGTTTTTTTGGATGTCCTGGGCAGATTCAGGGCCAAGGATCAAGGGGCTGTGGATCAGGAGCAGGAGCCAGGGAATTATTTGAGCGCCCAGGAGATTAGAGAGAAGGCCCTGGAGGACCGCTACCAGAGGGCCCAAAAGGAAGAATTCAAGCTTTTGCGCGGGGAGATGCTCAAAGGGGAACATATCCTGGAGACCAGCTACGGCCGCCAATATCTGGTCACCCTGCATGATCCGGCCCAGGGCCTGGGGCACTGCTCCTGTCCGGATTTCAACACCAATCAACTGGGCACCTGCAAGCACTTGCTGGCTCTTTGTGATCGCCTGCTAAGCAAGAAAGACCTGCAGCAGGCCCAAAAGGAGCTCTTTCCATTCCTGGATGTGTATTGGGACTCAGCTCAAGCTGCCCCCAGGCTTTTCTGCGAGAGGCCCAAGGAAGAAATCTCCCATTTGGAGCCTGTGCTGTATAGCTATTTCGATGCCCAGGGCCGGTTCTGCCTGTCTGATCTGGGCTCCATGCTGGATTTCATGCAGCAAGTAGAGGGCTGCAAGCAGGTTCGGGTCAGCGATGAGGTCCAGGAGCGAGTGCAGGAGCATCTGCTGCAAAAGGAGGTCCAGGAGCTTTCCAGGTCAGAGCTGCCTTCCCTGCAGGGTCTGAGGACCAACCTCTATCCTTACCAGGAGGAGGGAGTCCGCTTTGGCCTGTACCGCAAGGCTGCCTTGATCGGGGATGAGATGGGGCTGGGCAAGACCCTGCAGGCCATTGTGCTGGGACTGCTGAAAAAGGAGGTCTTTGGCTTTAAGCGCATCCTGGTGGTTACCCTGGCCTCCCTTAAGGAACAGTGGAAGCGGGAGGTGGAGAAATTTACTCAGGAGCAGGCGGCAGTGGTGGCTGGTGCGCCCCAAAAGCGGCAGGAGACCTATTTCCAGGATCCAGCCTTGTTCAAGATCACCAATTATGAGGCAGTGCTCAGGGATGTGACCACCCTGCGCAGATTCAAGCCGGATCTGATCATCCTGGACGAGGCCCAGAGGATCAAGAATTTCGCCACCAAGACCGCGGACGCGGTCAAATCCCTGCCCCGCAAGCATGCCCTGGTGCTCACAGGCACCCCTTTGGAGAACAAGCTGGAGGATGTCTATTCCATTGTCCAGTTCCTGGACCCACACTTGCTGGCCCCTTTGTGGCGATTTGCAGCGGACCACTTTCTGCTGAGCCGGCAGCAGAAGGACAAGATTCTGGGCTATCGCAACCTGGAGCTTTTGTACCACAAGCTAAAGCCCCTGGTTATCCGCAGGAAAAAGGAGGATGTGCTCCAGGACCTGCCGGAGCAGGTCACCAACACCTATTATCTGGAGCTGACAGAGCAGCAGTCCAAGATGCACAACGGCTACATGCAGAACCTGCTGCCGCTTTTGAATAAGAAGTTCCTGACCCCTATGGATGTTCGGCGTATCCAGGAAATCCTGCTTCAGATGCGTCGGGTCTGCGACTGCACCTATCTCATAGACCGCAAGACCAGGATTTCCCCCAAGCTGAAGGAGCTGGAGGGTATCCTGGATGAGCTGGTGCTGCAAAGTGGACGCAAGATGGTCATTTTCAGCGAGTGGACCACCATGACCTACCTGATCGGGCAGCAGCTTTCCAGAATGGGCATAGACTTCGTAGAGCTGAGCGGCAAGATCCCGGTCAAGAAGCGGCAGGCCCTGATAGACGAGTTTACTAACAACCCGGACTGCAAGGTGTTTCTGTCCACTGATTCCGGCGGCACCGGGTTGAACCTGCAGGCCGCGGATTGTGTGCTGAACTTCGAGCTGCCCTGGAACCCTGCCAGGCTCAATCAGCGCATAGGCCGGGTGCACCGCATAGGGCAGGCCAGCTCCAGCCTGAACGTGATCAACCTGGTCTGCAAGAACAGCATAGAGGAGAAGATCCTGGCTGGCATCCACCTCAAGACAGAGCTGTTTACCGGGGTCTTTGACGGCGGAGTGGATCAGGTGGAATTCTCCCAGGAAAAGCGCAATCAGATGCTGAATCAGCTGCGCAGCATGATGGGCCAGGAGCTGAGCCAGGATCTGCCTGCAGAGGAAGCCAGGCCCCAGGAGGAGCTGCCTGAGGATACTCCGCACTTTCTCAATCCCCGGGCTCTGGCTGAGGAGGATGGAGTAAGCCAGGAAGCAGAATTGCAGGAGTCTACTGGAGATGCAACCCAGGAACCTGAGGCGACTGCTGGGCTGGTTGGCGAGGAAACTCCGGAAGCAGGCCAGGCCGGGCAGTCGGCAGCCTCAGCACAGAGCCAGGGCAGCTATTCTGAAGGTCAGGGGCAGGCCAGCGCTCAGCCCAGACAGAGTCCTGAGCAGATGGAGGCTGTTCTGAATCAGGGCCTGGAGTTCATGAGCGGGCTTTTGGAGATGGCCACTGGTCAGAAGCTGCACAAAAGCGAGGAGGACAAGCCCATGCTCCGAGTGGACTCCCAGACTGGAGAGGTGACCATGAAGTTCAAGCTGCCAGGTTTTTGATATTCTCAGCAGCAATGAGCATCGATCCTTAGAGAGGAGTTAGGACGTTTCGGAGAATGAGATTGCTTTGTCGAGTTCCCTTTGCTTCGTTCGGGACAGGCCTCGCAATAACGGGATAATGCGCAGGTCAAAAGTTTAAAACACACGCCTATTAGGTAATTAAGCACCACACTCGAGTTATGCCCTGTATCAAAGCCAAGACCATGTATACCGGAAAGGAAGTACTCCAGGAGGCCTGCCTGGTCCTGGATGGTGAGCGCATAGCAGGCATCTCCAGCCAGGAGCAGGGTCAGGTGCTGCAGGAATGTCAGGTGCTGACCCCGGCATTTGTTGACCCCCACAGCCATATAGGCCTGGTGCGCTCAGGAGAGCCGGAATCAGAGTCAGAGGCCAATGACAAGCAGGATCCCTTCCTGGTTCTTGCGGATCCCCTGGATTCCCTGCAGATGGACGATCCGGCCCTGCAGGAGGCAGTGCAGTCCGGGGTGCTCTACTCCTGCCTGCTGCCTGGCAGCGGGAACATCATCGGCGGCAGCTCTGCTGTGGTCCGCAATTATGCCCAGGACAGCAGTCAGGCCTTGATCTCCAGGGCTGGAATTAAGGCTGCCTTTGGTTACAACCCCATGTCCACCAGCTCCTGGTCCGGGACCAGACCCAGCACCAGGATGGGGGCCTTGGCCCAGCTCAGGGCCAAGCTGGACAGCGCGGCTCGCAAGCAAAAGCGTTACAAGGAAGCGGACCAGGACAAGAGACAGGAGATCACTTTTACGGCAGAGGAGGAGACCCTGCTGCAGATTCTGGAGGGCAGCCTGGGCCTCAGGGTGCATGTGCACAAGGTGGATGATGTCTCCAGCCTGCTTAGGCTGGTGCGGGAGTATGGGCTCCAGGTCAGTGTGGAGCATGCCCTGGCAGTGGACAAGCCTCATATCTTTGCGGAGCTGGCCAGGCTAAAGATCCCTGTCTGCTATGGTCCCCTGGATGCCTTTGCCTACAAGGTGGAGCTAAGGCAGGAAGACTGGAGGAACGCCAAATATCTGCTGGATTCTGGGGCCAGGTTTGGGCTGATGAGCGATCATCCGGTGACCCTGGCCAGGCAGCTTTTGCTGCAGACCAGGTGGTTTTTGCGGTTGGGGCTGTCCAAGCAGCAGGCAATAGAGATCTTGAGCAGGAAGAATGCTGAGCTCCTGGGCCTGCAGGATGTGTTGGGCACACTGGAGCAGGGCAAGTGGGCCTCTTTTGTCTGCTGGAGCGGGGATCCATTCGACCTGGCCAGCTATCCTGCTGCTGTGTATGGGGAGGGCAGGCTGCTGTATTCCCAGGCAGAGGATTAGTGGGCAGGTTTTGTATATGGGGCGAAAGATTTTTCGCCCCTCTGAAATCCCAAGTCGCTGCCAACTCTTCAGGCCTGGCAGCGTCAGAAGTGCCAGGCTACTTTCCGGAACCGATCAAGGGCAGTTCCTGGTCCACCTGGAAGTAGACCAGAAAGCTGGCCTCCTGGTTCAGATGATCGTCCTTGTAGGCACGCCTGCGCAGGGCCTGGATCTTTTCCTGGTCCTGCTCTTCTGCGATCTTGCTCAGGTGGAAGCGCTTGCCCTTATAGCCTGAGCCCTGCTCCAGGAAAAGATAGCTGGCCTTGGGGTTGGACTCCAGGTTCTTATGGCTCAGGCGATCCCGCATGATCATGGCCAGACTGCCGTCCTCCATGACATGGGGCCTGGCATAGATGGCGCTGTTCACGTTGCCCTGACTGTCTGCAGTAGAGAGCACTCCCATTCCTGGGGTGTTCTCGAAATAATCACGCAGCTGCATTCTGTTTCTCCTAGCTGATGTTTTAGAACAAGTAATGATTATTGCTTAAGTTTCTTGCTTTGGCAAGGTTAAACTTAGTCCTCTTTTTTGGCAACCAGCAAATACACAGGATCGCTGCTCCAGAGCCAGCCGTACCACTTATCATCCTTGGGCCGCCACCAGTTGCGGATGCTGGTGGTCTGCAGATTTGTAAAACCGCCTGTCCTTAAGGCCAGCTCCAAAACCAGGCCCAGGCGCTCGAACTCGTGCAGGCTGGTCCAAAGCCTGGTGACCTTGGGCGGGAACCAGCGATTGGAGAAGCTGATCAAAAGGGTGCCTCCTGGAGCCAGCACCCGGTGCATCTCGCGCAGCAGGCTTAAGGGGCTGGTTACATATTCTATGGACAGGCTGCAGATCAGGGCTTCAAATGATCCGCTTGCAAAAGGCAGCTCAGGCTTCTGGTTAATATCCTGGATCAGATGCTTGCTCAGCCTGGGGTTGGCCTGCAGCTCTTTCAGGTTTAGGCCCAGGCCTGTGACCTCCAGGTCCATATCCAGGGGCAGGTGGGAATGCAGGCTGCTCATCAGGTCCAGGACCCGCATGCCCGGCATAAGATAGCGGCTGTACTCCTGCTGCAGATGCTCGCTGGCCTGCTGGTCCACATGGCCTATGAATCTGGGCCGGGAATAGAAGTTCTGGTCCGGGTTCTCGTCTTCCCGCATCAAGGGCTCGGCAAGCTCGAAGTCAGTGGGCTGGCCTTGGAATCTGGCCTGCATACCCGGACCCTGGTCGCAGATCTCCTCTGCCCATACCGAGCACCTGCCGCCCACGTCGCTGTCCTTGGCCGCGGTATTGTGTACCAGCAGCTCCAGGCTCAATGGATATTGGGCCAGGGGGTGGTTCAGATCAGCAGTGAGCTCCACCTCGTCCAGCCCCAGGACCCGGAAGGGATCAGTGTTTTGGGGGTAAATGCCCACGATATCCTGGAGGAAGCCCTGGGGATAGAAACGACCGAATCTGGGCTGCATGGGGTTAAGATCCCGGGGCGGACGGAAGCAGTGTCTGGGCAGCTGGCGCTCCTGGCTGAGCCTGTGGGCCGGGACCATGACTCCTGGCTCATAGTCCAGATTGAGCCTGTCCCCAGGCTTTTTGCCCATCAGGGCTTCCTCCAGGCCAGGCGGGAAGATGTCCCGCCAGATGTTCACCTTTCGGGCCAGGAAGCGCTCTTGATGCTCAGCGTATCTACTCTGCCACTGCAGATTGAATTCCAGGGTGGCAAAGGAGTCCCTATCCAAGGGCCGCATATCCTCTCCTTAGGCCTGGCTGGTTTGGGGCTCTACAGCCAGAAGGGTCATGCCCAGCTTGTTCTCCATGTCCTGCAGCTTTTGCACCTGCTCGGCTGTAAGCTGGGCTGGCGGTGTCTGCTGGCAGGCCAGAGCCAGCACCGGCCTGCCCAGCTCCTGCTCCAAGCTCTGGATTGTGGAAAGGTCCTGTTCGCTCATTTTTGGGGAGATTGCGCAGAACATAGTCTACCTCCTTCTTGTATGGGGTTATGGGGTTGTTCAAGCTCCCGGACCATGCAGGGAGCCTGCTCCAAGTTTTATTATTCTAAAGTATAGGTACTTTCGGGCTGGATGGGAACCAGAGCTGATCTGGAGGGAAACAGTAGGTATTTTCTACCGTTGACTCAGGGACTGCAGATAGGTGAACAGGCTGGTGGGCCTGGATTTCAGGCCCAGCTTGCGGCGCAGGTTCTTGCGGTGGAACTGCACCGCGTGCTCGCTGCACTGCAGGAGGTCCGCGATCTCCTTGCTGCTTTGGCCCTGCTGGATAAGGGAGGCTACCTTGAGCTCCTGGGGGGTCAGGGAGGCATAATGGCGGCTCAGACTGCGGGCAAAGGGCGAGGTCAGGTCCAAAAGGCTCTTCTCCAGGCCCTGCAACAGGCTGTGCTGGTGCTGGTCCAGCCTGGTCTGCTCCAGGTCCCTCAACCAGGGCAGAACCTGGTTCTTGACATTTTCCAGGATGTTGGCCTCCAGCTCTTCCCGGTCCTGATCCCTTTGCCGCAAAAGGGCCCTTAAGGCGGAGTTGCTCTCCTGCAGTTCCTGGGCTTGTCTAGCCAGCTCCTGCTCCTTGCGCTTTATCTCTTCTTCTGCGGATTTGAGGGGGGTGATATTCTCGTGGCTGACCACCACCCGCAAAGGGCCAGGCCCCTGCAGACGCCTGGCCCGCATATAGAACCAGCGCTTTTGCTGGGCTGAATGGCAAGGGTAGTCCAGCAGGAATTCCTGTATGTTTCCAGCAATGACAGCTCGTATGCCCTGGGCTGCCTCCTTGGCGTGCTCTGTTGACTCTCCCTGGGCCTGGTCGCAGATGTCCAGGTAGTTGACCTGCAAATCCTCGGGCCGGATCTCCAGATGGTTGGCCTGGGCGAATTCCCTCCAGGCCCGATTGGTTCTCAGGATCACGCCTTGGCTGTCCAAAATGGCGATGTGCGCGGAAAGGGAGTCCAGCACAGTCTCAGCCAGGGCTTCAGCAGCCTTGCCCCTGGCAGCCTCCTGCTCCAGCTGGGCGATCTTGTCCTGCAGCTCAGAGCTGAAATAACCTTGAGGGCTGTCTGGCATTTACAAAGATTCCTCCAGGCCGGTGAGCAGGGCCAGGATGTTGTCCCCAAGCACATTGTGGTTATAGCCGCCCTCCAGGACTGCAAAGACCCTGCCCTGGCAGAGCTTTTGGCTCAAGGCTCCCACTTGTCTGCCTATCTCCTGGTAGTCATCAGTGCTCAGCTCACCGCCCCAATCTTCAATATGTCTGTCAAAACCTGCTGAGAGGCCGATGATATCGCAGTGGTCAATGCCCTGCAGCACAGAGGGCAGCTCCTGCATGGGGCCCAGGTGGTGGTAGGTCACATCCTGCCTGCCCCTGAAGAAGGCATTGGTCCCGTCTCCGAAATGCAGGTCAAAATCCAGGATAAAAGCGGAATTTATTTTGCCTTCCTGGATCAGCTTCTCAATAGCTATAGCCATGTTGTTGAACCAGCAGAACCCCCAGCAGGAGTCCGGGCTGGCATGGTGTCCAGGCGGGCGGATCAGGCCAAAGGCAGGCTCGCCCTGCATGGCTGTCTCAGAGGCCAGGATGGCTCCGCCGGTGGCCAGTAGAGCGGCGCTGAACAAATGCCCCCGCTGGGCTATCCTGTCCAGGTGCCCCGGAGTATGCACCAGCAGGATATCGTCCTCTGTCGCAAGCTCAGGCTGCAGGAACTGATATTTCTCCTGCAGAAGATCCCTGGCCTGGTCCAGCCTGCCTGCCGCAGCTGCTGGATCCGAGGCGTAGTTTTCCCGGTAGCGCTCGTGGAAGACTATCTTCATGGTCTCTACTCCTTGGAAAAAGGGTTGGTCATAAGGAGATCTCAATCATTTGCAGGTTAGTACAGCCAGGTCAGGTTGGCAAGGGTTGTTTTGTAATCAGGCAATGGCCGGAGTTGACAGCTGATAAAAACCCCTTATAATTGCCTATTCAAAATTAGTGGGGCCAGCGTAGCTCAGTTGGTAGAGCAGCTGATTCGTAATCAGCAGGCCAGGGGTTCAAATCCCCTCGCTGGCTCCAGGAAAGT
>JBKGXZ010000050.1:0-11238 GCA_046546355.1 Desulfohalobiaceae bacterium
TGGCAGGCACTGCAGCCATAAATACCCTGGTGGTGGGCCAGATATTCTATCTCCTGAACAGCAGGCACATCTATGACTCTATCTGGAGCCCCAGGGATCTCCTGAGCAGCAGGCCAGTACTGTGGTCGGTGCTGGCCATGATTGGCCTGCAGATCATTTTTACCTATGTCGGGCCTATGCAGTACCTGTTCCAGACCAAGGGCCTGGATGCGGCAGCCTGGGGCAGGATTATAGCCTTTGGGCTGCTGCTGTTTATTCTAGTGGAGCTGGAAAAGACAGTCTGGCGCAGGCTGCGCAAGGCAAGGGCCTAGCTCTGCTGGGGCCTAGAAGGAGGTAGCCATAGTTGATGCCAGGATATTTTTTTTAGCCTAAGGTAACAGCTCAAAATAATCTATTCCAAGACCCAAAGCTGAGGCTGTGCAGCTCAAATCCTGGCCTGGCTATCGGCTTGGAACATATGGATGCTTTGTGTGCAGATGATGGGGTGTCGGCTTTTGTAAACTTGCTAAGCAAGGAGGCAGGGGATAATGCGCAGATGGCTTAGAATAAGTGTGGCATTGGTGGCGTTCTCGATTTTGACAGGCTGGGGCAGTGTACATGCTAAACAGGAGTTCCAGGCAGGGGACAGGCTGCCTAAGCTTGAACTGGAGCTGCCAGAGCAACAGGAATGGATCAAATACCTGGGTCTGGAGCAGGAGCAGGAGAGCTTTACCCTGGGCCAGGTACAGGGCAGGGTGCTGGTCCTGCAGATCTTCAGCATGTACTGTCCGATATGTCAAAAAGAGGCACCCGAGGTGAACGAGTTCTATAACCTCCTGCAAGAGCAGGGCCTGGAGGATTCGGTCAAGATGCTGGGCTTGGGAGCGGGCAATTCAGAGCTGGAAGTGGAAGTCTTCCAGGATAAGTTCCAGGTGGAGTTTCCCTTGTTTGCGGATCCTGACTACGAGCATTATGAGCACTTTGGGGAGGTAGGCACACCTTTCTTCCTGGTCCTGGAGGCGGGATCGGATCGTCCCAGGGTCCTGTTTACCCATTTGGGGGGATTCGAGAGTCCAGAGGGCTTCTTGGAGAAGATCAGGGAGGCAGGGGAGGAGATGCGTCTGGATTAGGATTTGGAGCAGCCTGGGGTTTTTATCCAGCTTGAGTACAGGAAAGGAGCATAAGCATGAGGAATAGGCGCTGGTTACTGGTGTTTTGTTTTTGCGTTGCGGTTCTGGTTTTGGCCGGTTCCCTTAAAGCCCAGGAGTTCAAGGAGAACATCTATGATCCTGGTAAATTAAAGCCCAGGGACAGCGAGTTGCAGGTGGAAAAAGGGGAGCAGGCCCCGGACTTTGAGCTGCCCTCAATCTCTGGGGAAATGGTTCGTCTGAGCGACTATCAGGGCCAAAAAAATGTGATGCTGTCCTTTGTGCCTGCGGCCTGGACTCCTGTTTGCTCAGATCAGTGGCCGGGCTACGACCTGCTGCAAAAGGAGTTTCAGGCCAGGGATACTGTGGTCCTGGGCATTACTGCGGACAATGTCCCCACCCTGCACGCTTGGGTCCAGGCCATGGAGGGGCTTTGGTTCCCGGTGCTCTCCGACTTCTGGCCCCATGGACAGGCTGCAGAAAAGTACGGGGTGTTGCGCTCAGATGGTACTACAGAGCGGGCCCTGTTTTTCATAGATAAGCAGGGTGTGATCAGATCCATACATGTTTCTGATATCAATAGGCGGCCTAAGCTGGAGAAAGTTATGCAGGGTCTGAGATCTGTGCAGGATGAAGGAAGGGAATAGTTTTAATACTACAGCAAGAAAAGGCCCCGGACATGGCGCTCGCTGTTGCCTTGTCCGGGGCCTTTTATTCACCTGGCCTAGAACTTAGGTAGTCATCTGCCTGATGGGGCTAAAGGCCTTAGCCAGAAGCTCCTTGCGGGTCCAAGGGTTGGGCCTGCTCAGGCTGGCTACTGTATATTCGTAGTAGTCCTCCGGTTTCTCTTCCAGGAGATAAATGACTCTGACCTCTTTGCTGTCAGCGAGCATGGCCTCTGGCTTGTGCTTTTTGACTTCCTTGAGCCTTTTATCCGCCATCTCCATAATCTCTTCCCGATCCCCGAAGCTCATGGCCCCTGTGGGGCAGGTGGCCACGCAGGCAGGCAAAAGGCCGTTTTGCACCCGATCCAGACACATGTCGCATTTGCCCAGGATGTCGGATTCTGGAGCCTTCCTGGGAATGTTGTAGGGGCAAGACATGCGCACGTCTTCAGCATCCACATTCTTGGTGTGCTCTGTGAAGATCACCGCTCCGGTACGCTCATCCTTCAGTATGGCCTGCTCATCGTAGATGTCTGCAGTGGACTTGCAGGGGGGAGTAATGCAATGCCTGCACTGATCCGGGAAAAAGAGCCAGTTGGTCAGCTTGCCGTTCTTGAGCACCTCGTTGAACCTGACCAGCTTGTAGGTCCAAAAGGAGAGGTCCTCAGGGTTTTGATGGGATCCACGGTTCTTGGTTTTTTCAGTCGGTAGCTTGTGCCATTGCTTGCAGGCTATCTGGCAGCCCCGGCAGGCAGTGCACTTGGATAGATCTATAAAGAAGCTCTTTCCTTCCATGGTCTAGCTCTCCTTGGTTATAGCTTTTTGATGTTGACCATGAAGCTCTTGGTCTCTGGGATGCCTGTATTGCCGTCCCCCACTGAGGGAGTGAGTAGGTTAGCGGAGTCCCCTCCGTCCTCGGGATGCACCCAGCCGTAGTGCCAGGGCAGGCCCACCATATGCAGTGTCTGCCCCATAACAGTGTAAGGCTGCAGCCTGGGAGTAACCATGGCCACTGCTTCTACCTGGCCGCGTATGGTCTCCACCACAACCATCTCCCCGTTATCAATGTCCCTCAGCTTGGCCAGCTCAGGGTCGATCTCAGCGAACATCTGGGGCTCTGTTTCCAGCAGCCAGGGGGTCCACCTGGTCATGACCCCGGTTTGCCAATGCTCTGTGACCCGGTAAGTAGTGCCCACAAAGGGGTATCTGGGATCGCAGACCGCCCTTTCCTCGGTCTTGCCCTCAAACTGCAGGGCCACTGGGCTATGCAGCTGGGAGGAGAAGGGGTGCTCTTCAAAGGGGCATTCCAAAGCCTCATAGTACTCTGGGAAGGGCCCGTCCTTCAGGCCGGGGCCAAAGATTTGGCCAAAGCCATGGGGGCGCATGATGAAGGGGTGTTTCTCGTTGGGTTCCCAGCCACCATCTGGCACGTCTCCCTTCCAGGAATCGCCGTTCCACTCAATAACTGCTTTTTTGGACGCATAGGGCTTGCCCTCCTGGTCCACAGAGGCTCGATTGTACAGGATGCGCCGGTTCACTGGCCAGCACCAGGACCAGTTGGGGTATAGCCCGATCTTGGCCTGCATGTCAGACTGGGAATTGTCTCTGCGGGCAGCCATGTTGCCTTCTTCTGTATAGGAGCCGCAGTAGAGCCAGTTCCCGGAGCAGGTGGAGCCGTCGTCCTGGAGCAGGGCGAAGCTGGGCACCAGCTCGCCTTTCTTGTAGGTCTTGTCGTCTATGGTCTTGTCCTTCATGAAGTAGCCGTTCACTAGCTTGGCCACCTTGTGGGGGTCGAACTCGTGGTTGGTGCTTATATCTGTATTTAGGTTCAAGATGGGCTCAGCGAACTCTCCGCCTTCTTCCCGGTAGAGCTTCTGGATCCTGGTCAGCAGGTCGTAGATCATGTCCCCGTCCGGCCTGCATTCACCTAAAGGTTTGGGTCCGGCGTAGCGCCACTGCATCCAGCGGCCTGAGTTGGTGATGGAGCCCTCCTTCTCGTAGGAAACCCCAGCAGGCAGAAAGAAGACCTCGGTTTTTACCTGGTCGGGATCCATGTGGGGGCCCTTCCAGAAAGAAGCTGTCTCATTGTCGAAGATGTTGGCCACCACCATCCAGTCCAGATTGCTTAAGGCCTCTCTGGTCTTGTTGGCGTTGGCTCCGCTTCCAGCCGGATTCTGACCCCAGGCGAAAAAGCCCTTGAAATCGCCGTTATACATTTTGTCGAACATCACCAGCCAGGAGGCATTCTGGTCGTCGTCCAGCTTGGGCAGCCACTTGTAGCTGGTCTTTGGGTCCTGCTCAGGATACATGGCCTTCAGGAAGCTGGCTATGTACTTGGGCCGGTTCTGCCACCAGTTGGCGCTCTTGGGGTCGTCGCTCTGGGGTGTATTGGCCTCGTCGTATTCCTGCAGCGAAGGCAAGCTGGCCCGGGGTGTCGGGTTGTATCCGGGCAGGATGTGGAACAGCAGGCAGTTGTCAGTAGAGCCCTGGACATTGGATTCCCCGCGCAATGCGTTGACTCCGCCGCCTGCAACACCGATGTTGCCCAGCAGCAGCTGGATCATGGCCATGGTGCGGATGTTCTGGACTCCAACTGTGTGCTGGGTCCAGCCCATTGCGTACATAATAGTCCCGGCTTTGTTCTTCTTGCCGGTGGCAGCGTAAGTCTTATAAATCTTTTCCAGGTCCTCCACCGGGGTGCCGGTGGCCTTGGAGACTGTTTCCAGATCGTAGCGGGCAAAGTGCTCTTTGAGCAGCTGGAAAACACTGCGCTCGTGCTTCAGCTCAGGGTCCTGCTTGGGCACGCCGTCGCTGTCCAGCTCGAATTGCCACTTGGACTGGTCATAACTGCCTTTTTTAGGGTCATATCCGGCAAACAAACCATCCTCGAAACCGTATTCCTTGTTCACGATAAAGGAAGCATTGGTATAGTTCTTGACATATTCTTCAAAATGGTGGTTGTTGTCCAGGATATACTTGAGCATTCCACCCAGGAAGGCGATGTCAGATCCAGAACGCAGGGAAGCGTAGATGTCCGCCCTGGCTGAGGTGCGGGTATACCTGGGATCCACATGGATTAACTTTGCACCCAGCTCCTCCTTGGCCTTCATGACCCATTTAAAGGCCACAGGGTGGTTCTCCGCTGGATTGGAGCCCATCATCAGCACACAGTCGCTGTTTTTGATGTCGATCCAGTGGTTGGTCATTGCGCCGCGGCCGAACGACTCTGCCAGAGCCGCTACAGTGGCGCTGTGTCAGATACGGGCCTGGTGCTCGATATAGATCAGGCCCAGGCTGCGCATTAAAGCCTGCAGATACCAGCATTCCTCGTTGTCCAAGGCTGCAGAGCCCACATGGGCAATTTTTTCGGTGCGGTTTACCACTTGGCCATTATCGTTCTTTTTCTTGAAAGTGGCGTCCCTGGTCTTCTTGACCCGGTGAGCAATACGATCCAGGGCCCAGTCCCAGGATCTGGTCTCCCATTTGTCGCTGAAAGGGGCCCGGTACATGACCTGGGTGACGCGGTTTTCGTTCTCCGCCAGCTGATAAAGGGAAGCCCCTTTGGCGCAGAGGGAGCCCTCATTAATGGGGTGGTCAGGGTCCCCTTCCACGTTGATGGCTCTGCCTGAGCCGTCCTTTGCTGTATGCACCAGCAGGCCGCAGCCCACTGAGCAGTAGCAGCAGATACTGGTGGTCTCCTTGGCCCAATAGGTCTTAAGGAGCTGGGCCCTGGCCTGGGTGGGCTTCAGATTGAAGCCCAGCCCGGTGAAGGCAGTCAGAGCCGTGGCTGTGGCGGAAAGCTTGATAAACTTTCTTCTGTCCAGCTTCATAGTACCCCTCCTTCAAGTTGGGTTAAACAATGCCTTGCAGAAATTTAATTGGTGGACATGCTATTGCCTTTTGACCCGAGCCTGTCACTCAGAGCATACAGGGGTGGCCTTTAGAGATGCCCATTGTGGCCTTGGCCCGGGGTATCCGCTTTGAGCTAATAGGCTGGACATTTCTCCAGAAAAAAACTTCAAACCATATACCAACTTTATCTATTTGGCACCGAAGCAGAAGTCAAAAAACATGTCTTATTCAAGACTTGGCACAAAGGAGCAGATGCGCAGGGCAAGATCTCTGAAGATATCCTCCTGGCGATGGTTGTATCTGAATTCCAGCTCCTTGAGATACAGCAGCAGCTTTACCGGGTTCAGGACTTTGAAGTGCTGCAGTCTGGGCTGAACAAAGCACCAGAAATGGCTGTAGCGCTCCAGGGGAAAGGCGGAGGAGTTGTGCTGGACCTTGTATCTGGCAAACAGGCCGGTGTCATAGATGAGCAGGCCGGTGTACTGCTTGTAGCTGTCAGTGTACAGGACGTGCCCTGCGCTCTTGGTCTGCAGCTGATGGTCAAGATGCAGATACAATAGGGACTCCATGCCGAACTGGGGCAGGCAATCAACAAAGACGTGTCCGTCAGCCTCCTGGATGCCCAGCACAGGATTTTGCTCCCGTCCGTGCTCTTGATTGCTGAGCAGGGAAAACAGGGATAAGGTGCGGATGAGCTGCGGCCCGTACAGGGAATGGGCCAGGATTGCCAGCCTGCAGATGGTCTGGGCCTTGCGTACAGTATTGTAGCTGATATCCAGCTGCTTAGCCATTTGCTCAGCTCCTACCTCCAGCTCGAAGAGCTTCAGGAATCTGAGCCATTGTCTGCAGGAGAGCTGGGAATAATTTATAAAGCGTAGACTGAAGTCGTGGAATGTATATTTGCACCTGGAGCAGCGCCTTTTGCCGCTGGACAGGTTGTAGAGCTTCCTGCATCTGCATCTGGGGCAGAACCTTTGATGGTTCTTCCAGCAAAACTCCAGCAAAAATCTCTGGGCGGTTTTTCTGGATTTTATCAAGTTTTCGTAGTGAGTTAGGATCATAGCGGTTGATACATTGAGTGTTTAATTTTGAACTAGCTTCGAAAATGCACAACACTGGAGGTAGCAGACTAGCTGCCTGGAAAGCATGGCTCTTGTCCTGGGATCATTGCAGACTCTTAACCTGTTTTGTGCAAGAAAGCAATAAAAATCAGTCTGTTAGAGATATGATTCTAACAGCTTGTCATTATAGTCAATAAAATATTGACTGCAAGGTTTGTTTTTCCTTATATTAATTTTTTTACGTCGTAAAAGAAGGTTTTCATGAAATTCCCCGCACTAGCTTCTTGAGGAGGGCAGATTTGCAGACAGAAAAGCAAAGTAGGAGCATGCAGCGTATCCTGCAGGAGCTGCATAAGCAAGAGGATCTCCCTGAGCAGCTTGTACAGCTGGTAGAGGATATGGTCTCGCTGCAAAGCAGGACGCTTGCTGAAACCCAGGTTCCTTTGCCGAAAAAAGAGGATCTGACAGAAGCCTCACGGCATGTTCAGGGCCTCCCCCTTTTGCCCAGGCAGAGCTTCCCTTTTGATCATGGCCAAGCTGAGAGCCTGTTGGAGCAGGCTTGGGGAATTCTGGAAAAGGATGTCCCGTATTTGCAGGAGGCACTCCACAGGCTGCAAAAGATGCTCGCAGATAAAAAGCTAGAGCCGCAGGCCCTGTTCCAGGCCTATCTGGAGGACTCCCAGGAAGCTTTCCAGGCCTGGTCAGAGGAGTTTCCAGAGGCTCCGGGTATGCCCTTGTTCCTGGCCCGCAGCAGTCTCTCGCCCAGCTTGTACAAGGTAGCTGAGCACGTGAACCAGCTGCATCCCCAGGACCGGGTCTGGGAGTACGGCTATTGCCCGGTGTGCGGCAGCCTGCCCTTGATCTGCCTGCTGCGGGACCAGGGCCAGCGCTACGGCTGCTGCTCTTTTTGCGGCACCCAGTATCATATCCCCAGGTTGGGTTGCGTGTACTGCGGAGAGCAGGATGCAGCCAGGCAGGATTACGTGTACTCGGAAGAGGTCCAGGGCTTCAGGGTGGATGTCTGCGGGAGTTGCAGCAACTATATAAAGACAGCTGATTTTCGGCAGATGGATAGGCATTATCTTCCGGAGCTGGATGATCTGCAGTCCTTAGCTCTGGATCTCGTAGCCCAGGAAAAAGGGTACACGAGGCCCACCCTCTCTGCCTGGGGTTTTTGAACAGGCATTTTTCTGGGCATGGCTTACAGCGATATTTTCACTTTTAGCTCAGCTCTGTTTTCGCCATCTCGGATATTGGACCAAGGTCCAGGACAGGTTTGATTCAGGTGTCATACCGGACTCCGATTCCTTCTACTTGCTCACCTTGCGCAGCACCTTTGCACTAATTCTCCAATCAACCAATAACCGATAACTATTACCTGATATATTGTGCAAAAATGTCCCTTTTTTTATGAAATAAAGTTCTTTTTTTTCAGAAATGTTTTCCACAGTCCCGGATTGGGTTTGAAAGAGAGCATAACTGCCTGCTCTTTAAATATTCTTTAATCACAACAGGTTACCATTTAGATTGCTGTTTGTCTACAGCCCAAACTCCTGTTTCAGTTTTGGTTTCAAACTTGCATGCGTATTAACCGAGGATTTGTCAGTATCCAGTCCAGTATCTAGGTCAAGGTAACAGCTTGCGCTGAGCTCCGATCCAGTGCTGGAATGACGGAGATGAGACAGAAAGCAGCGCTTTTAATGTAAATGGACAGACACTAATTTGAGCTCTTAAAATAAGGAGGGATGGGAATGAGTCTAAGTCGACGTGATTTTGTCAAGTTATGTTCGTTTACAGTGGGAGGGCTGGGCATATCCCAGCTTTACCGGCCTGAGCTGGCCCAGGCAGTGGACAAGGCTGCCAAGAACCAGCCGGTGATCTGGCTACAGGGCCAGGGTTGTACCGGATGCTCGGTCAGCCTCCTCAATTCAGTGCACCCTAGCATCAAGGAGGTCTTGCTCAAGATTATCAGCCTGGAATCCCATTACACCCTGATGGCGGCTGAGGGGAAAGTCACCATGGAGCATATGTTCGCGGTGGCTGAGGAGTACAAGGATCAGTTCTTTTTGGTGGTTGAAGGCTCCATCCCAATGGAGGAAGGCGGTAAGTATTGCTTTATCGGTGAACATGAGGGCCAGCATGTGACCATGCTGGAAGCTACCAGAAAGCTGGGCCAGAAGGCCGCAGCCACTATGGCAGTGGGGGCCTGCGCAGCCTTCGGTGGCATCCCTGCGGCCAGGGGCAATGTGACAGGCGCCTCCCCTGTAACCAAAGTCTATGAACAGGAGGGGATAGAGACCCCGCTCATCAATGTTGCCGGCTGCCCGCCTCATCCGGACTGGATGGTGGGCACTCTGGCCCATGTGCTGCTCTATGATTTGCCTGAGCTGGACAGCGATCTTCGGCCTGCCCTCTTTTTTGGCCGCAATATCCACGAGAACTGTCCCTATCGAAGTTACTATGAAGCCTGGACCATGTCCCAGACCTTCACCCAGGAGGAGGCCTGCCGCTACGAGCTGGGCTGCAAGGGACCTTTTACCAATGCGGACTGTTGGAAACGCAAATGGAACAATGGGGTCAACTGGTGCGTGGAGAATGCTGTCTGCATTGGGTGTGTGCAGAGCGGCTTCCCGGACGCGGTGTCTCCATTTTATGAGGCCATGTAAGACAAGGGCTGTATCAATCAATATTTGAGCAAGGAGGAGGAGTATGGCAGGGTGCAAGCCTGACGCTACCCCGGCTGCGGCAGGAGCTGCAAGCTCTGGGGAGAAGGTCAAATTCTCAGTGGATCCCTTGACCAGGATCGAGGGCCATCTGAAGATGGAGGTGGAGGTCCGGGACGGCAAGGTGGTGGATGCCTGGAGCTCCGGGGGCATGTTCCGAGGGTTCGAGACGATTCTGCAGGGCAGGGACCCCAGGGATGCCTCACAACTCACTCAGCGCATTTGCGGGGTCTGTCCTACAGCCCATGCTACAGCTTCTGTTTTGGCGCTGGACGACGCCTTTGGGGTCCAGCCACCCACGAATGGCAGGCTAGCCAGGAATCTCATCTTCGGGGCCAATTTCCTGCAATCCCATATCCTGCATTTTTATCATTTGGCAGCATTGGATTATGTGCAGGGGCCAGACGTGGCACCTTTCGTGCCCAGGTACGATAATCCTGATTTGCGCTTGACCGAGGAGGAGAACAGTATTGCTGTGGATGAATATCTGCAGGCTTTGGAGATCAGGCGCATCTGCCATGAGATGGTGGCCCTGTTCGGGGGCAGGATGCCGCATCAGCAGGGTATTGTAGTAGGCGGATCCACTGAGATACCTAGCGCGGACAAGATAGTCGCTTATCTGTGGAGATTCAAGAAAGTCAAGGAGTTTGTGGAGCAGAAGTACCTGCCGCTGGTGTACACAGTGGGCAAGGGATATGCAGATCTGTTGCGCACTGGTGTAGGCTGGAAGAATTGTATAGGCTTCGGGGTCTTTCCTTTGGATGACGAGCAAAGCAAACAACTACATAAGCCCGGAGTATATATTGAAGGCCAGGATTATGAGTTTGATCCTGAACAGATTAAGGAATATGTGAAGTACTCCTGGTATCAGCAGGAGACTACAGGGCTGAATTTTCGCAATGGCCGCACTGAGCCCAACGTGGACAAGTCCGGGGCCTACAGCTTTATCAAAGCCCCCAGGTACAAGGACAAGCCTATGGAGGCAGGGCCCATGGCCAGGATGTGGATTACAAATCCTGAGCTAAGCCCAGTGGGCAAAAAGATGCTCAAAGAGGAGTTCGGGCTCAAAGCCGAGCGCTTTCGTGATCTCGGGGACTTGGCTTTTTCCATTATGGGCAGGCATGTGGCCAGGGCGGAAGAGACCTATATGCTGGCAGAGCAAATGGAAAGCTGGCTGCAGGAGCTGGAGCCGGGCAAAGAAACCTATACCCAGGCCCAGATTCCAGACAAGGCAGAAGGCTTAGGCCTGACAGAGGCCCCCAGGGGCGCGCTTTTGCACTATATCGATATCAAGGATCGGGTGATCAATAATTACCAAGTGGTCTCCGCTACTATCTGGAACGCCAACCCCAGGGATGACATGGATCAAAGGGGGCCTATAGAAGAGGCCCTGATAGATGTCCCTGTCCCTGATGTGCAAAGCCCCGTGAATGTAGGACGCCTGGTGCGCGCCTTTGACCCCTGACTGGGCTGCGCCGTGCACGTGCTGCACGCAGAAAGCGGCCAGAGCAAGGTCTTGGATCTTTCATAGGCAGTTCAAAGGTATTGGAGTCAACAAATGGGATCGGGCCTTTCTGGCTCGATCCCATTTTTGTATGGAAAACTGGATCTCCAGCAACAGCTTTCTCCAAAAAGGGCGAGCGCCGCTCGACCTTCTGCCTGTGGTAAGGTAGAAGGCATTAGTATCGATAGCGACTACCACAACGACCACGATTGCGATTTGCTCTGCCCTCCCCTCGCTGTCGTTGTCGTGATCGTAATCGTAATCGATATTTTGACAATACCACAAGGCCGAGCGGCGCTCGCCCTT
>JBKGXZ010000051.1:0-11150 GCA_046546355.1 Desulfohalobiaceae bacterium
CAGGCTTCCATATTCGTCTTTTGGTTATTCTTCTCAGTTTATTGGGAGCGACGACTTTCAATATTAAGCAGAATCAGACAGCTATGGTTCCCCTCCCCGGCACTCACTAGGCGGGGCAATCTATCTTGCTCTAGATGACCAAGCAAGTGAGTGCCGGGGGGTAAGGGGTGGTTGAATGATGCCCCCTTCCTTACCCACGGTGTTATGTGTGCTATGCTTCAACTGAGGCTGGAGCTATAAAGAGTCTCGTATTAAACAAGATTGAGATTGCTTCGTCGAAGACTCCTCGCAATGACGTGTGTGCTCCAAGCTAGCAGCTATATCCTTAGCCCGTCATTGCGAGTTTATCCAGAGCGCAGCGAAGGACCTCGAAGCAATCTCCATGAATAAGCTATAGCGTTTTTTTCTCGATCAAACGGGACGTCTGCGGCCAGAGGTGGGGCTGACATGCAAGTAGTTTTCAGGCATGAGCTGCAAAGATTGCTGCTGAATCTGGATCCCAGGCTGAAGCTGCTCCTGGCCTTTGGCCTTGGTCTGCTTACCTGGCAGGCGGGCTGGATCGCGCTTGCGGTGTATCTTTTGGGGGTCCTGGCCCTTGCCTGGTGCCTATTTGGCTATGGGGCGCTGCAGGGCAGGAATCTGCTGCATCTGGCCGCTTTGGTGCTGATCTGGAGCACAGTCAAGGCTTTGTGGGGAATATTTGATCCCGGGCCTTGGCAGCAGGCCCTGTCCTCCAGCCTGCTTCTGGGCCAGAGGCTGGGGGTGCTGGTCCTTCTGGGCCTGTGCCTGACAGCTGTCTGCTCCTCCAGGCAGATGGGGCTGGCCCTGGACTGGTTGCTGCGGCCCTTTTTACGCGGCAAAAGCTGGCAGGCAGCCCTGGCCCTGGCCTTGATGCTGCATTTCCTGCCCCTTTGCCTGCAGACCCTGCGCGGAGTGCAGACTGCGCTTGGGGCTCGCTGTCCCGGGCTGGGGGCCTATGCCAGATACAAGCATCTGCTGCGGGCCACCTGCAGGATCCTGGCCCAGAGGACCTGGGAGCAGACCCTGGCCCTGAGCGCCAGGGGCCTGGATGAGGCCGCTGCCTGGAAGCGGCCTTTGTCCTGGCGGCCAGGGGAATGGGGGGCTGGCCTGGCTTTGCTGCTGTTTGCGGGCTGGATGGCCTGGGTGTGGTAGGGGGATAGTGGCAGGAGTCCTCAGGATTTATTCCGACAACGACAACGATAGCGATGGGAGGGTACACCGTAGTCGCTGTTGTGGTCGTAATCGCTTTCAATACGAATGATTCCTACCACATTCTCTTGTCTTATGGCTCTCCGACCCGAATCACCCGGCTGGCTGCAGGCTGCAGGCTGGGGAAGGCGTTTTGGCCCTTAAGGCGCAGCCTGTAGCTCAGATCAGGCTCCAGGCCGCAGTGCTCTATTTGCAGCTGGCTGCCACTTTGCTGGACCTGCTTGGAGGAGCGTGCCAGGCGGATGCTTGTTTCAGGCTGGAAAGGGCAATCCGGACAGGGCTCCTGCCTGGATTCCAGCTGCAGGACAATGTCCCTGAGATTGCTGCTCTTGCCTTCCAGCTCTGCAGAGATGCGCAGGCAATCCTGCTTTCTCTGGACCTCTACAGAGCCCCAGGAGAAGGTTTCCTCCTGCGTCTGGGGGCTGGGCCATTTCTTCCTGCCGCAGGAAGACACAGAGAGCAGCAGGGCACAAATCAGGAAAAGCAGGATGCCTGCCAGTAGGATGCTTCTTATTTCAGCTGCCATTTTTCCTTCCAGGTTTGCAGCAGGTTCAGGGCCTGCAGCGGAGTGGTCTGCTCCAGGTCCAGTTCAGACAGCTCCTGGAGCAGCTCCTGCTGTCTTTTGTCCTGCTGCTGGGAATCTTCTTGGGATTTAGGGGCTTTCAGTCCAGGTAGCAGGGGCTGCATGGTCTCCCTGGCCTTGCTTTTGCCGCTGCCGGGTCTGATGCTGGCGCTTTTCTCCTCCAGCTGCTGCAGGATCTCCCTGGCCCGCTTGATCACTCCCTGAGGCACGCCTGCCAGCCTGGCTACCTCAATGCCGTAGCTGCGGTCTGCAGGCCCGGGCACCAGCCTGCGCAGAAAGATGATATCCCCTTTCCATTCCTTGACTGCAATATTGTAGTTTCTCAGGCCCGGCAATCTGCCTTCCAGGTCTGTCAGCTCGTGGTAATGGGTAGCGAACAGGACCCTGAGGCCGCTTTTGTGGCTTAAGTTCTCCAAAACAGCCCAGGCCAGGGCCAAACCGTCATAAGTGCTGGTGCCCCTGCCGATCTCATCCAGGATGACCAGGCTGCGCTTGCCTGCCTGACGCAGGATGCGGGCGGTCTCGGTCATCTCCACCATAAAGGTGGACTCCCCCTGGGCCAGGTTGTCCGAGGCCCCGACCCTGGTGAAGATGCGGTCGCAGAGGCCCAGCCTGGCTGCATCCGCAGGCACATGGGAGCCTATCTGGGCCAGGATGCTGATGATGGCCGCCTGGCGCAGGACAGTGGATTTGCCCGCCATATTGGGTCCGGTGATCAGCAAAAGGTTCTTGTCTGGCTCCAGGCTTAGATCGTTGGGGATATAGCTGTCCTTGCCCTGCACCGCCTCCACCGCAGGGTGCCTGCCCTGGGTGATCTGCAAGCTTTTGGAGCTGTTCAGCTCAGGCCGGTTCCAGCTCCATTTCCGGGCACTCCTGGCCAGGCACTGCCAGTAGTCCAGCCAGGCCAGGCTCTGGGCCATATGGTTTATCCTCTGCCTAGCCTGGTCTATTTCCTGGCGCAGATTCTGGAAAAGCTGGTACTCCAGGCTCTTGCGCCGTTCAGCAGCGCTGAACAGCCTGTCCTCCAGCTCTTTCAGCTCCTGGGTCAGGTAGCGCTCCGCATTGACCAAGGTCTGCTTGCGGTGGAAATGTTCCGGTACGGGCCCCTTGTGGGCCTTGGAGAGCTCGAAGTAGTAGCCGAAGACCCGGTTGTAGCCCAGCTTGAGCTTGGGCAGCTCATTATCGGCTTGTTCCTTTTTGAGCAGCTCCTGCAGCTTGCTCTGACCATGCTCGTCCAGCTCCAGCAGCTCGTCCAGCTCAGAATTGTACCCGGAACAAAAGATTCCGCCCTCGGTGATCAGCTGCGGAGGGTTGTCCCGCAGGCTGGACTCCAGGAGCCGGGTGATGTCCTGCAGGTTGTCCCAGGCCTGCAGGAGCTCCTGTATCTTCTGAGGCGGATCCTGGCCCTGGGAGCAGTCCTGCAAGGCCTGCTCTATCCCGGGCAGGGCCTGCAGGCTGCCCCGCAAAGAGACCAGATCCCTGGGGCTGGTCCTGTTGAGGGCGATCCTGGAGCTCAGGCGGTGCAGGTCAAAGACATTGTCCAGATATCCAGGCAGGTCCTGCAGCAGTTGCTCTTGCTGCAGGATCCAGCTGATCGCTTCCTGCTGGGACTGGATGGTCTTAAGCTCTTTCCAGGGCCTTTTGAGCCTGGTCTTAAGCAGCCTGCCGCCCATGCTGGTCCTGGTCAGATCCAGAACATGCCACAGGGTACCCGGTCCCTGGCTACCGTCCAGGCGCTGGAATATCTCCAGGTTGCGCTCGCTGAGCTCGTCCAGGATCAGGTGCCGGCTCAGCTCCAGGGGCTGGAAAGGATTCAGATGCACCAGATCCTGTTTCTGAGTCTGGCGCAGATAGGCCAGCAGGGCCCCGCAGGCCGCAACCAGCAGCGGCTTGTCCTCCAGATCCAGGGGCCTGAGGCCTGCCACCTGTTGGGCAGCCAGGATGTTTTCTTTGGCCCTGGAATAATCGAAATAGGCGCCAGGCAGCCAGGTGACCCGATCTTTGACCTGGGCCAAAAGCTCCTTCAGCTCCGGCTGCTCCTGGCAGATGATCTCCTTGGGCTCCAGCTTGAGCAGCCATTGCCGGATCTCGCTGGGCCCTTCGCTTTGCATCCCGGTCCATTCCCCGGTGGAGTGGTCCACCCAGGCCAGGGCGCATTCCTTGCCTTTGCTGCTGGCGTACACAGCTGCCAGGAAGTTGTTGCTCTTGGCCTGCAGGCTGTTTTCCTCCAGGACAGTGCCTGGAGTCAGGACTCGGGTGACTTCTCTTTTAACCAGGCCCTTGGCCTGGGCAGGATCCTCAACTTGATCGCAGATAGCGATCTTGTAGCGTTTTTCCAGAAGCTGGGAGAGGTACTCATGTACGGAATGGTAAGGCACACCGCACATGGGCACCCGGTCTTCCTGGCTCTGACCCCTGGAGGTCAGGGCGATCTGCAGCTCCCTGGCGGTGACTTCCGCATCCTGGAAGAAAAGCTCATAAAAATCCCCCATGCGGAAGAAAAGCAGGGCATCAGGATAGGATTCCTTGATGCCCAGGTACTGCTTGAGCATGGGGGTCAGCTTGGCTTGTGTCATATCTTGAAAGCTGCGCCGCTTATCTATGCCGCATTAATTGGTCAGTACCTTGAGAAAGGAGATGGAATGCCAGCTCTGGCATCTGGGGCAGACAAAGAACAGCTGTTCGCGGCGCAGGCCGCAGCTGCTGCAGATGAATTTCTTGATCTGCCTGGCCCGGCGCAGGAAGAAGTCCAGTTGGGTCTTGAAATCCTGGCCCAGCTGATGATCATCTGCCAGCAGGAATAACAGCTCCAGCCTGGCAGGCCAGAAGTCTCTGTCCATGCTTATGCAGCGCTGCAGCCAGCTTTTGGCCTTCTCCTTTTGTTCCAGCTGTAGCTGCAGCCAGGCCCCGTAGTAGGTGAGCAGGATGTCATTGGAGTTCTTTTCCAGGACTTGGAGCAGATTTCCGCAGGCTCCTTCATGGATCACCGGGGCAAAGATCTCCTGGTTGCTGCGTTCCTGGAGCAGGTGCTGGATCAGGCCCTCCAGGAGTACAAAGCGCAGGGGGACAGGCACCTTGGCTGCACCCTTGCGGAAATGGGCAGCTAATTGTTCCCAGTCGTAGTCTTTATAGGCCAGGATCATCCTCTGCAGCCAGGCCTCTACCGAGCCCGGGTAGATGCGCAGGGCGTGGTTCAAGGACTGTTCGCACTTTTTGCGTTCCTGGTTGGATTCGCTTTGTTTGGCGGACTGCACCAGGTAATGGGCCTGGGCCAGGGGTTGCTCCAGCTTTTGATAATACTGCGCAGCCAGTTCGTATTCGCTGCCTGCAGCAGCCAGGCTGGCCAATTCTTTGAGCAGGGCAGGATCCTCGCCGATGATGCCCCTGGCCTGCTCAAAAGCAGACTGAGCCCGGTCCAGAAAGCCCCCCCTGCGGTAGTCCAGCCCCAGCTCATACAGGGCCTGGGCCTTGAATCTGGCCTCCAGGCCGGGTCGGACAATCAGATTGTGCCTGATCTGGATGGCTCTCTCTATCTGGCCCTGGGAGCGATACAGATTGCCCAGGGCCAGATAGATCTCCACTGCATCAGGATTGTTCCTGACCACCTGGCTCAGCTCAGCAATAGCGGTCTGGGTGTCCTGGGATGGAGGGTTATAGCCCTGGCTGTGGGTCAGCAAGGCAGGGGGCCGGGGTCCCCGCCGCAGGAGAAGTCCTCTTAATTTCTGCTGGATTCGATTTGGATGAGGCCACATGCAGGAGCCTTTGTAATGGTTGCGGCTAAATTTCCCTAGCCTGAATAAATCAGCTGCTGGCTTGACCGGGGGTTTCCTTGCTGCCTTCCTCTTCCAGGGGCATGGTCCGCAGGGAGTTTATCTCTTCTTGCAGTTTCCTGATCTGCTGCCGGTAATACTTTATCTCCCGGCCCTGACGGATCCTTTCCAACAGCAAATAGAGCATGGTTACCAGGGCGCCCACAACAAAGGCCAGCAGGATGAATATGTAGATGGGAACTGCATCAGAGATCCAGTCCAGTCCGAAGAGCTCAAATTTGATTCGCAGCTTGCTGACCAGCACTCCCGTATTCTGGACAAAGAAGACCATGCACACGAAAAAAAGAGCCACAATAAGCAAGACCTTGAAATAGCGCATGCCAAAACCTCTCCTGGTTAGGGTTGTTTCCGGGTTCAGGCGTGCCTGCAAGGGGCAGCCTGAATGCAGGAACATACTGTTTGCTGGCTGATATTTTTAAAGGATTCTGCAGCTAAGAGCAAAGCCTGTCCAGGACAAGTTGCACGGCCTGCTGCACATCCCGGGCTGGAACCACGCCTGGCAGATCAGCCCAATTGCCGAAGGCCACCACGGTCCTGCCTATCTTCTGGGCCAGGCCGATCTCGGACAGGGTGCCAGAGCCACCGGCAAAGGCCAGGACCAGATCGCTGTTCAGCACCACCAGGTAATTGCGCATGGGGCCCAGACCGGTGGCAATCGGGCAGCTCACATAAGGATTGGCCTCCTGGATGTCCTGGCCAGGCAGGATGCCAATACTGTAGCCCCCGCCCTGCTGTGCGCCTTCGCAGACCCCTTGCATCGCTCCTCCCAGGCCTCCGCAGACAATGTCCAGGCCTGCCCGGGCCAGCTCCAGGCCAAGCTCCCTGGCTGCAGCGTATTGGCTGGAATCCAGGCTGCCGCTGCCTATTATGGCCACCCTCTTTCTGCGCATGTCTTAAGCTCTCCAGCTGCTGCTTCCCTGCCTAGCAGGTATCTCAATTTAATACTTGAAAACAGGATTGCAGGTCAACAGGATAACCATCATGCGCTACTGGAGGGTCTCCTTGCGCACCAGCTGTCTGGCCAGCTCCAGCTGGGCCAGCCTGTCCCTGGCTTCCCCGTCCAGCTTGGCTGCCATGATTCTGGTCAGGATCCTGCCGTAGGCAGGCCCGGGGCTGAGGCCCATGCTCTGCAGGTCCTTGCCGCTGATATCTATCCTTTCCCCCCTTAGCTGGGTCAGATACAAAGAGACATGCTTGCGGATATTCTCCTGATCGGTGCAGGCCATAATGTACAGCAGGGCCTCGATAGGCAGCTTGTGCAGCAGAAAATAGAGGTCGCTCAGATTCTGGCCCTTTTTTTGCCACTGATAGAGCCTTTGTTCCGTGTTTTGCACCTCCTGCAGGATACTGACTATGGATTCCTGCTGCTTTCTGGGCATGTCCAGGCTCCTGGTCAGGCTGTGGATCTGCTCCGGGTTGTAGCCCTGGCACAGGGCCAGGAAATACAGCTTCCAATGCTCTGGCGCAGGGTCCATGTACATCAGCTCGTGCCAGTCCAGGACCTTTTCCACCTTCTGCAGCAGCAGGACTTTTTTTTCCTCCAGTTTGAGCAGGGGATGGATGTTCTGCAGGATATCCAGGCCTTGCATGCGCTGCAGGCATTCCAGTGGAGAGCTCTCCTGCATGAGCAGCTTCAGCTCCTGGAAGAGGCGGCTGCCTGAGAGCTTCTGGAACATGTTCAGCTGCAGGGCGTTCTTAATCAGACGTTCGGTCTGGGCCCCGATGCGGAATTTGAAGCGCTGCTCGAATCTGATGGCCCGGATGATTCTGGTGGGGTCCTCTACAAAGCTTAGGGAATGCAGAACCCTGATCACTCGGTCCTTGATATCCTTCTGCCCGCCGAAGAAATCCACCAGCTGGCCGAAGTGCTCAGGGTTCAGCTCAATAGCCAAAGCATTCATGCTGAAATCTCTGCGGAATAGATCCAGCTTGATGGAAGACAGCTCCACAGTGGGCAGGGCAGCCGGGTGCTCGTAGTATTCCAGCCTGGCGGTGGCTACATCTATGCGCTGATCATCAGGCAAGATGACCACTGCGGTCCTGAATTTCTTGTGGGCCCGGATTCTGCCCCCCAAGCTGCGGGCCAGGGCCTGGGCAAAGGCAATGCCATCCCCTTCCACTACCAGATCAATATCCAGGTTGGGCCGCTGCAGGAGGATATCCCGTACAAAACCGCCCACGGCATAGACCGTATAGCCATTTTCCTGGGCCAGATGTCCTGCGCTGTGCAAAAGATCCAGCACGTGCTCCGGGAGCCGGTTGCGCATCAAGTGCTGCACATCCTTGCTCTGTCTGCGCTCCGGCAAGAGGGCCTCCGGGATCCTGGCCGGCTCCTCCACCAGGCAGTTTATTAGGTCGGTGCGGGTGATGACCCCTACCAGTTCCCCATTTTCCTCTACAGGCACCAGGCGCTGGCCCTCATCAATAATGATCTCCATTACCGCATACAGGGTGTCAGTGGGCGTTACCCTGGAGAACTGGCGCAGCATGTACTCCCGGATCTCAAAGCTGCCCAGGCCGTGGGCCTCTGCCTTATCTGCCAGCTGGTGCTCCAATATGCCTATGCAATGCCTGCTTGTCTCCTCCAGGACAGGGATGGCCTTCAGGCCGTATCTGGTCATGATCTTGGAAGCCTGGGAGATGGTGTTGCTCTGGGGGATGCTGATTGCCGGGCTGGACATCAGGGATTTGACTCTGATCTGGGGGTTGATGTGCGAGTACAGCAGGCCGAACAGCTCGTCTCTGGCCTGGGCCAGGGTCTTCTCCTTGATAGTGGCAGAGGCGGCGAATGCGTGCCCCCCTCCACCCAGGGAGGAGCAGATCTGGCCTACATCCACGCCAGCTAACCTGCTCCTGGCCACCACATGGATCCTGTCCTGCATCCTGGCCAGGGCGAAGACCACCTTCAGGTTCTCGATATCCATCATCTTGTGCACCAGCAGGGCCAGATCCCGCACATAACGCTCAGTGCTGACCTGGGAGATGGTAACCTCGATGCCATTGATATTGTGCCTGCTGGCGGAGTCCAGGAGGTTATTCAGGATGGCTACCTGCTCTGAGCTGAGCTCACGGTTCAGAAAGTCGGAAAGGAATCCGATGTCCATGCCATTTTGCTTCAGCCAAAGCGCAGCGCTCAAGTCGTACTCTGTGGTGGAGGTGAAGGTGAAGCAGCCGGTGTCCTCATACAATCCCAAGCCCATGAGGGTAGCCTGATCAGGGTCCGGGGAGATGCCTCTTTCTTGCAGGATGGAGGCTAGGACAGCCACTGTTGAGCCCCAGGGCTTGACCACCTCCAGATCGGTCTGCAGGTCTTCCTCGGATTCCGGATGGTGGTCATAGATATGGATCTCCAGGCCCTCCTTGTGCAGCAGGGGATCTATGTGCCCCAGCCTGGATTTTTGTTTGGTGTCGCAGATGACCAGGGTCTGCACCGCATTGGGGTCGATGTCCTTGTAGGAATAGAAATTGAGCAGGTAGGTGGTGCTCTGGATAAAGAAGTCCCGCAGGCCTTGTTCCTGGCTGCCCGGGAAGATCAGGACAGCATCCGGATACAGGAGCTTGGCCGCCACCATGGAGGACAGGCAGTCGAAGTCAGCATTGCCGTGGGCAGTGATCAATGTCTTGGCCTGGATGAGATCTTTCATTGGATATTTAGGCCTGATCTGGGATGGTATTGTTCATGGATCTGTTGCAGCCTCCTGGAGTTGACATGGGTGTAGATCTCTGTAGTGCTCACATCTGCATGGCCCAGGAGCAGCTGTACCACTCGCAGATCAGCCCCGCCTTCCAGGAGATGGGTGGCAAAGCTGTGCCGCAGGGTGTGCGGGGAGATGCTGCGCCTGATCCCGGCCTGCAGGGCGTAGCGCTTGAGCAGTTTCCAGACCCCCTGCCTGGACAGACTGCGGCCGGAGCGGTTCAGGAATAAAGTGTTGACCTGGGGCCGGAGCTTGGGCCTCCAGGTCTGGATATAGCTCTGCACAAACTCCAGGGCGATATGGTGTACAGGGAGCAGGCGCTCCCGGTCTCCCTTGCCCCGGATTTTGAGCACCCCGGCTTGCAGATCCAGGTCCAGGAGCTGCAGACCGCAGGCTTCCGAGACCCTTAAGCCTGCAGCATACAAGATTTCCAGCAGACACCTGTCCCTGAAGCCAAGCTTGGTGCACAGATCAGGTTGCTGCAGAAGGGACTGCACTTCCCTGCGGGACAGGAACTCCGGGAGCATCCTGGGCAGCTTGGGACCCTGCATGAGCCTGGCTGGATTCTCGGGCAGCCAGGACTGTTCACAGGCATGATCAAAGAAGATCCGCAGGCAGGACAGTCTCCTGGCCAGGGAGCTGCTGGAAAGGCCCTGCTTGCGTAAAAATAAAAAATACAGGAAGATGGTTTCTTCCTGGGTGTTCTCCAGGCTGCCGGATCTGGACTGCAGGAACTCCAGGAAATCCCTCAGATCGCTGGCATAGGCCTGCATGCTGTTTTCCGAAAGGCCCTTGACCAGCAGCAGGTGCTGAAGAAAGCTGTCCACCCAGGGATGGCCAGAATCAGGGCCTGACATGGGAGGGTTTTCTTTGCTGTATGAGCCGGGTGCTCCGGAGGGTCTGCTTTGTTTCATGCTTGCAACAATATGTGCCTTGAGAGTCGTTAATGCAGCAGAAGATGGTTCAAGCCTATGTGGGGCTGGGTTCCAACCTGGGCGATACAGGACGCAATCTCAGGCTGGCGGCAGCCTTGGTCTGTAGTCTAAAAGATGTGCACCCCGGCCGAGAATCCAGCATATACTACACAGAGCCCCAAGGGGTCAAAGACCAGCCCTGGTTTGCCAACCAGGTGCTGCAGGTGTATTGTGGTCAACAGTGGAGTCCGGTTTCTCTGTTGAGGGCCCTGCTGGGGATTGAAGACAGCCTGGGCCGGGTCAGGGACCTGGTTTGGGGGGCCAGGAGCATTGATCTGGATTTATTGCTTTTCGGGCAACAAAGCGGGATTTGGCAGGAGTTGATACTGCCGCACCCCAGGCTGGAGGAAAGGGCTTTTGTCCTGGTGCCCTTGGGGGAGATTTCGCCTGAGCTCAAGCTCTCCGGGGCAAGGACTCCAGCCCAGCTGCTACAGGGCATCAGCTACAGGCTGCAGGGCAACAGGATCTGGCAGGGTTAGGCTAGTGCAAAGAAGTAGCAACGAGGACAGGGAAGATCTATGTTCAAGGTGATAGTTTTCCTGGTGGCTGGTTTTTTGCTTTATAAGCTGGTCATGGGAGATCAGAAGAAGAAGATGGAAGCCAAGGGAAAAAAGACCAGCAAGAAGGTGGAAGCCGGGGAGATGGTCAAGGACCCGGTCTGTGGCACATATGTTTCAGTGGATAGCGATATCCGGGTCAAGCAGGGGGGGCAGGTGTATTATTTCTGCAGCTATGAATGCAGGGACAGGTTTCTGGAGGAGAATAGGTAGCTGCATAACTATCTTCTTCCTCTGCTGGACCTAATTTGAGTATTGGATATCTATGCTACTTCGCAGCA
>JBKGXZ010000052.1:0-11035 GCA_046546355.1 Desulfohalobiaceae bacterium
CTGCTCCTCCTGGGCCGGCTCGCTCTGCTCCTGTCTGGCCCCCGGCTCTGCCTGGGGCCTTAGCTCCTGGAAGCCCTGTTCCCATTCCAGCTGCAGGGCATCAAAAAATCCCAGCTCTTCTGGCCTGAGCACTTGGGGCCCTGTTTCGCTCCCGCTGTTGTCTGCCTCCTGCTCCTGCTGGGCCTTGTCCCCCAGCCCCAGTGCGGCCAGGACACCCTCAGGATAATAGCCCCTGCCCACCAGGATACCCAGGATAAAGGCCCAGATCAGAAGCAAAAGGCCAACTCCCAGACCCAGCACCAAGCCTCCAGGCCCCAGGCTGAAACTGAGTTGCCTGCCCTTGCCCCGGGCCGGGGCCTTCTTCTTGTTTTGCATGCCGCCTTACTACATTTCCTGCGGGGCTTGGACCCCTAGCAGGGCCAACCCATTTTGCAGCACCTGGGCCACGGCCCGAACCAATAGCAATCTGGCCCGGCTTTGTTCAGGCTGCTGCATATTGAGAATCTGCTGCCTATTATAATACCTGTGCAGCTTTCCTGCCAGATCCAGCAAATAGTAGCTGATATGATGCGGGCTCAATGTCCTGGCTGCTGCTTGGACCGTCCCAGGGAACTGCTCCAGTGCCTTTAGCTGCTCCAGGTCATCTTCTGTATTCAATAAGGCCGAGATCCTGTCCTCGAAAGCCCCCTCCTGCAGCCCGGCCTCCTGGGCCTTGCGCAGCACAGAGCAGATCCTGGCATGGGCGTACTGCACGTAATATACAGGGTTTTCCATGCTCTGGGTCTTAAGCAGCTCCAGATCGAAATCCAAGGAGCTGTCGCTCTTTCTGCTTAAGAATATAAACCTGGCGGCATCCACCCCCACCTCCTGGCAGACCTGGGCCAGGGTCACAAACTCCCCCGCCCTGGTGGACATGGTCACCTGCTCACCAGCCCTGAGCAGATTTACCAATTGGATGAGCAGCACCTGCAGCTCCTGGGGCTGCCTGCCCAGGGCCTGAATTGCAGCCTTCATCCTGGGGATATATCCGTGGTGGTCCGCACCCCAGACATCCACCAGCCAGTCAAAGCCCCTGGAGAATTTTTGGGCGTGATAGGCGATATCCGCAGCAAAGTAGGTAAGCTCCCCATCAGACTTCCTGAGCACCCGGTCCTTGTCGTCCCCGAAAGCAGTGCTCCTGAACCACAAGGCCCCTTCCTGCTCATAGGCCAGCCCGGAATCCTCCAGACCCTGCAGAGTCCCGGGCAACACATCCTGCAGGGAGCTCTCCTGGAACCAGCTCTGATGCTGGACCCTGAACTCCTGCAGATCCTGCCTGATGCCAGACAGAATGCCCTGCAGGGCGTGTTCCCTGCAAACCTTGATGGCCTCTTCCCTGTCCAGCTGCAGCAGACCCAGACCCCTTAAGCGGTACAGCTCCCGGGCCAAGTCCAGGATATATTCCCCCTGGTAGAGTTCCCCGGAAAACCTTATCTCATGGCCGCAGAGCTGTTGATAACGCACCCAGACGGACTGACCCAGAATGCTCATCTGCCTGCCAGCATCGTTTACGTAGTACTCGCTTTGCGCCTCATATCCGGAATAATCAAGGATCCTGACCAGGCTGTCTCCGACTGCAGCCCCCCTGCCGTGGCCGATATGCAGTGGGCCAGTGGGATTGGCTGAAACATATTCTATAAGCACCTTCTGCTTCTGGCCCAGATCACTGCTGCCATACAGGCTGCCCTGCTCCAGGACCCTGGGCACAGCTGCCTGCCAGAAGCTGGTCCGCAAGGTAAAATTCAGGAAGCCCGGGCCTGCCACTTGCACGCTTTGCACCTCCCCGGGCTGGGCCAGAATCTGGGAGCTGATCTCCTGGGCCAGTTCCCTGGGCTTTTTCCCCGCCTTGGAAGCCAGCACCAGAGCCAGATTGCTGGCCATATCCCCCAGGCCTTCCTGCCTGGGCTGCTCCACCTGGGCCTTATCCGGCCAAGAGTAGCCCCAGTCCTGAATTATCTGCTGCAGCCTTTGCTCCAGATAGGCCTTAGCGCGCATCCTGTCTCCCAAATTTATATACAAATGTGTTACAAACAGGCCTTAGCCCAGAATCTCCTGCACTGCCTGCAGGCTATCCACTTTCCTGGCCTGCCAGGGCTCCTGCCTGTCCTTAAGGCAATACCCCAGCAGTTTGCTCAGCACATCTTTAGGCCCTAGCTCAAACCAGCTCCTGACTCCCCTGGACCATTGGTCCTGCACCAGCTGCAGCCAGAGCACCGGAGAGACCATCTGTTTCTGCATGGCCTTGGCAATGACCTGGGGATCCTGTTCCAAGGCGGCGTTCTGGTTCAGATGCAGACCGATCCTGGGAGTGTGCCAATGCAGCTTCTGCATGTAGGAAGCCAGCTCCTGGGCAGCCTCCTGCATCAGGCTGGAATGGAAGGCCCCGCTCACTGGCAGGGCAATGGCCCTGCCCCTTTTGGCCTTGATCAGCTCCTGGGCTGCCTGCAGGGCTGCATTGGAGCCGCTCAGGACCAGCTGCTGGGGGCTGTTGTAGTTGGCAATGCACAGCACCCCGCCGCTTTGTTCCTGTGCCTGTTCCACTATTTCCTCCAGGGTCTGCTGCTCCAGCCTGAGCACAGCCAGCATTCCACCCTGACTTTCCTGTCCCGCCTCTGACATCAGCCTGCCTCGCAGGGCCACCAGCTGCATACAGTCCTGGTACTCCAAAACCCCGGAGGCTGCCAGGGCAGTGAACTCTCCCACACTATGCCCTGCAGCAAACTCTGGCTGCAGACTGGAGCCCAGGATATTCCAGATGCTGAGGCTGGCCGCGAACAAAGCGGGCTGCAGATTCCTGGTCTCCTGCATAGCTTCCTGATCCCCTTGCCAGAAAATCTCCCTCAGCTCTGTTCCAGCTGCCTTTTCTGCCTCCTCCCATATCTGCATGGACTCTGGCCAGGTCTCTGCGATGTCTTTGCCCATGCCCTTCTCCTGGGAGCCCTGGCCCGGGAAAAGCACCGCTGTCTGGGCTGCATTTGCTTCCATCATATCTAAGCACCTCGCCTTTTTCTTCTGTTAGTGCCTTGTGCTTGGTCTCTGCAAGTCTTAGTATACCGGATATGCCTCCTGCCAAGCATAAGCCGGCAAACTGCGCCTCAAACCCAACGAAGTTGCAACAGCCTGGCCCCAAGGAGTTGGCCTTGGAGCTGCAGAAGACTGAGCTGGCCTCAATGGCCGGGAATCAGCAGCAGTTGGATTCCCTGAGCCTGTATCTGAACAGCCTGCTGGAATGGAATAGGCGCTTCAATCTCGTAGGCCTGAAGGACTGGAAAGGGATCCTGCACGAGCTGATCCTGGACAGCCTGTATTTGGCCCGGCTGCTGCCGGATCTAAAGCTGGAAGAGTCTGGCCTGTATCTGGACATAGGCGCTGGAGCCGGCCTGCCGGGCATTCCTTTGCGCATATACTGGTCCCAGGGCACATATATTCTCCTGGAACCCAGGCACAAGAGAGCGGCATTCCTGCAGCACATGTTAAGCAGGCTGAGCCTGGGGAGCACCCGGGTAAAGACCTGCCGCCTGCAGGAGCTGCAGCCTGAGACCCATCAGGCCGATTTAATCCTCAGCCGGGGTTTTTCCCAGTGGCAGGAATTCCTGTGCCTGATTCAGCCCTTTCTGCAGCCCCAGGGCCTGGCCCTGGTCTTCTCCTCCCGGCCCTGGAGACCAGAAGATCAAGCCCCTGCAGGCTGGAAGCTCTGCCAGGAGGAGGAATACACCCTGCTCACCTCCGCCAGGCGCTATTTCTGGCTCTTCTCCCCGAACAAGGCCTGCAGCTGAGTATTCTTGAAGATTATCCCGGTAGCCACCTGGTCTGCCAGCTCTCCCAGATCCATCAGCTGCTCCAGGAATTCCAGAATCTCGTAGCGCCGCTCCTCTGCTGAACACTCAAAGTCCTCAGCCAGCCTGCCGGAATCCAAATACTCCTGCAGCTCCTGCAGGTATTCTAGATCGAGTCTCACCATGTATCCTCTGTGGCTGAGGCCCCAGGACAGCTTCCCCACCCCAGCCTGTTATTTTGCTTGAAGCTTGGCAAAACGCCGTTAGCAGCAAACTACTGCCATAAGCAGATCTAAAGGTCCAGACAAATTTTCCTGCCCCCAGCCCCTAGCCCTGCTCAGCCCTGGCCAGGACCAGGATCTGCACCTGCCTGGCCCCTGCCTTAAGCAGCACCCTGCTGCACTGCCCTGCGGTGGCACCTGTGGTATAGACATCATCCACCAGCAAAACCTGTCTGTTGTGCACAGCCTGCCTGTCCGCCAGGAAGGCCCCTTGCAGATTCCTCCAGCGCCAGCGCCTCTCTAGTCCGAACTGGGGCTTGGTGGGCCGGATTCTCTGCAAAGCCCTGGGGTTTACCTCCAGGCCCTGGTTTTTGAGGCCCCTGGCCAGCTCCAGGCTGTGATTGAAGCCCCTTGCCCGAAGCCTGTCCATGTGCATGGGTACAGGCACTACCAAGCATTGCCATGATGTGCTGGCTTCCAGGTGCAGCTGAAAGGCCCGCACCAGGAGCTGACGCAGTAGGCTGTTGTATCCCAGCTGGGCCTGATACTTATAGCCCAGGATCAGATCCCGCAGAACTCCCTGATAGGAGCGCAAGAAGCCGAATCCCTGCCAGGGCGGCCTGCGGGTCCTTCAATCCAGACAAAGGTACGGCGGCTCCTCAAAACTGATGTAGATCTGCCCGCATCCAGGACAATAGCCCTGCTGCCTGGGCTCCAGTGTATCCAGGCAGGCTTCGCAGCATTGTAGCCCTGTCCGGCCTGCTGGGATGACCCTGCCGCAGGCCAGACAGCGGACTGCTGTGCCCAGCTCCAGAAAACCGCACGCCGCGCGCAGGCCAGATCCCGCCCTGGATAAGCCCTTGTTCAGTAAGGATTGCAAGCCCTCTCCTGTCTACAGGAAGAAACCTTCCTGGAAGAAGGGGTTGAACAACTTCTCTTCGTGTACAGTGGTCTGGGGACCATGCCCGGCATAGATCACAGTCTTCTCCGGCAGGGTGAACACCTTCTCTCGCACTGACTGCAACAAGGCCTCAGTGCTGCCCCCGGGAAAATCTGTCCGGCCCACTGACCTGGAAAATATCAAATCCCCGGAGAAAATCATCTCGCTTTGCGGGAAGTAAAAGGACAGGCTCCCCGGGGTGTGGCCCGGGGTAGCCATGACCTGGCACTCCTCCCCCAGCCAGGTATAGCTGCCTGGATACAGGGCCTGGTACTCAAAGGCCTCCACCGTGGGGAAGCCCATCGTACCGCCTCCGCCGCCCACTTGGGCCTGCAGCAGGGAGTCGTCTTCCGGGCTGGCCAGGATCGGAGCCTGGGAGGCCTGTTGCAGGCTCTTGTTGCCCAGGATATGGTCGAAATGGAAATGGGTGTTCAGGATATATGCCAGGCTCAGATTCTTGCGCCGCATAAAATCCAGGACCGGATCCGGCTCACCCCCTGGATCCACCACCAGGGCCTCCTTCTGGTTATAAATCAAAAAGCAGTTGGTCTGCAGTGGGCCCAAAGGAAAATCCTGCACACTTAGCATACTACAATTCCTCCAGTAAGAGTTCCGACAAGGGTTTTCGCTGGGAGCTGCCCTGTTGTGCTGGGTGTCCCAGAGCTACTATCGCCATCAGTGCATATCTGTCGCTGTCCAGTCCCAGAACCTCCAGGGCTGGTTGTTCAATCCGCTGGGCGCCCATTGCCCAGCCTGCAGGATAAGCTCTATCTGTGACTTGGACAAGGCATCAGCAGTAAAGCTGCGGATGCTCCTGCGCTGAAAAATGGCCTCCAGAACAGGATTTGAGGATTGATCCATATGCTCCTCCTTATTATATTGCCACCGAAAAAGGCGGCGGAGCCTTTGCTTGCCACAAAACAGCCCTGGCCTCAAGCTGAGTTTCAGGAGCTGCATACTAAAACAGGAGCAAAATCCTTGGATCTGAAGCACCCCAATGCCGGGCTCATCACTGCTGACGACCTGATCAGAAACGAGGCCGCACTGAAAAAGGACCTGGCACGCAGCATCTGCTTTGGCTCAGGCTCCTTGTACTTCCCCAGACAGGCGCCCAGAGGGCTCTTGGATGCCCAGGGCAATTATCAGCCCCTGTATCTGGAATCCGAGTCCAAGCTCCTTTTGCCTCTTAATGTGGCTGAGGATTTGTTAGGCGTTTTCCTGCTCCAGGAGGTCAGCCTGCAAGCGCCGGACAGCCAATGCAGGCTGCTGATGGATTATTGCAGACTCTTTCTGCGCAGCCTGAGCCTGCAAAAAGGCCAAAAAACGGATGCGGAATCAGGGGTCCTGCAAAGGGAGCACCTGCTTTTGAGCATCGAACAGGAAATAGAGCTGATCAGCCGCTGCCATCAACCAGGACAAGGATCCTCGAAAGAATTCGACCTGACCCCCTACAGATCCAGCCTGGGTGTCCTGCTTTTCTTCCTACACCACCAGAGATCTCTGCGCCTGAATTACGGCTATTTTTTTACCCAGCGGCTGCTGCAGGGCATGTGCAGCATCTTGAGCCAGAACCTCTTGTCCCAGGAGCATATTCTGGGCAGGGCTGGTGAATCCTGCATTGCTCTCCTGCTGCCCCAGGCAGAAGCCTCCGCCTGCAGCGAGATCGGCTTGGAGCTGCTGCAAAGCCTGCGCAGTCTGCAACTGGAGTATCCAGCCACCGAGGAAAGGATCCAACCCTGGATCACCTGCGGCTACAGCTGCTATCCCCAGGATTTGACAGGCTCTGCACTGCAGCAGCCCTTACGGGAGCAATCCGCTACCCTGCTGGAAAACAGCCTGGGGGCAGCAAAAAAGGCATCTCTGCCTCAAAATAGACAGGGAATCCTAGCTTTTTCCGAAATATTAACCCAAGGCGGCAGCATAATCAACAATCTGCCCCTGAATCGGGTCCTGCTCAGCCTGGGCAGGGTGCATCAGGCCCGGGAGGGGCAGCGCTTTTTGATCACTGGAGCCGGACCAGAGCAGCAGCCCAAGGCAGAGCTGATCCTGAGCAAGGTAAACTGGGAGCAGTCAGAAGGAGAGATCCTGCACCTCAGGGACCCTAGCAGACACCCGGAGGCAGGCGACAAGCTCCTGCACCAGCCAGGCAAGCAGGACCAGGTGGAACCTGAAAGGAACTCTGAACCTGATCTATTGCAAAACCCTGGGTTGCAGCTGCTGTCCCTGCGCAGTTTCCTGCAGACCTGGCAAAAGGCCAGGGTTAATGCCGAGCGTTTCTGCCTGGCCCTTTGCAACTGCCAGGCCCTGGACAGGTCAAGCCCGGGCCAGGAGCAGATCTCTCTAAGCCCCCACATCAGGCAAAAGCTGCTGCAGGCCGGGGCAGTCCTGGGAGAATACAGCAGCTGCTGCTGGATCCTGTACCTGCCCGGACTGCAGGAGCAGGATGCAGGCCCCCTGCTGTCCGAGCTGCAACAGGAGCTGCAGCAGTTAGGTCCAGCCAGGGTGTGCATCGGCTACGCCTATTTCCCCTGCCTGGGCCTGGCCAAGGCTGAGCTGCTGGACAGCTCGCGCAAGGCCCTGGAGCACGCCCTGCTTCTACCTGGTTCCAATGCGGTCCCAATGGACTCCACCTCCCTGACCATCAGCGCAGACCGCTACTTCAACCAGAACAATCTCACTGCCGCCCTGGAGGAATACAAGCTGGCCCTGGTCCTGGACCAGGACAACTCACTGGCCAGGAACTCCCTGGGCATCTGCTACGCCAGGCTGGGCCAAACCCACATGGCCAGCAGAGAATTCCAGAAGGTCCTTGAACAGGAGCCGGAAAACCACTTGGCCTTATTCAACTACGGCTACATCTGCTGGCGGCTGGGGGACCTGGATGCTGCCCGGGCTTGCTTCCAGAGCTGTCTGGAGCTGAGCCCGGAACAGGGTTTCAGCCTGCTGCGCCTGGGACAGATAGCTGAGCAGCAGGAGCAGCAGGAGCAGCAGGAGCAGGCCAGGCAGATGTATTCCAGGGCTGCCCAGACCCTGGATGGACAGAGGTTTGCCTTTCGCTTCCTGGGCAGGCTGGATCTGCTGCAGGGCAGGCTGCAAAAGGCCCGGGAGAATCTGCACCTGGCCCTGAACCACAATCCGGAAGACTGCGAGGCCATGCACCTTCTGGCCAGACTTTATCTGCAGCAGGACGAAGATCCGGAGATAGCAGAGCTGCTGCTCAAAAAATGTGTAGCCTTGCGGCCGGAACAACCGGAATACGTTCAGCTGCTGTCCAGGGTACTCTCCAGCCAGGGCAAGCATTCGGAGCTGAGCCAGCTGCGTACCAGGACCAGCCTTTTGCCCTCCAGGCAGGATGATCCTGCACCCCTTTAGGCTGCAGCAGCTGCAACGCCCAGGCCTGCCTATTTTAAACCCTTAAGCCTCCTGCTTGCTGCTGCAGCTAAGCCCAAGATCCAGATCTCCTGCATACAGGCCAGCATCAGGCCCAGGCCTGAAGCTGGGCAAACACCCGCCTGGATCTGGGACCGTCGAATTCAGCAAAGAACACCCCTTGCCAGGTACCCAGGGACAGCCTGCCCTGCACCAAGGGCACCTGCAGGCTGCAGCCCAACAGGGAGGATTTGATGTGCGCATCGCTGTTGCCTTCCATATGCCTGTACTCTCCCTGCCTGGGTATTAGCTTCTGCAGGCAGCTCAGGATATCCTCTCCCACAGCAGGGTCTGCCGCCTCGTTTATGGTCAGCCCGGCAGTGGTATGGGTACAAAACAAGAATACCAGCCCTTCCTGCCAGCCCTGCTCCCGGGCCAGGCTTTCCACCTGTGTGGTAATATCCAGCATTTGCTCTCTTTTTCCACTCTTGACCTGCAGCACTTGCATATTCTCCTCCTTAGCTGTTATGTAGCATTATTAAGTCCTCTTTCAGGGAGCTTGCGCCCAGAGCAAAACAGCCTTCAACCCCTGAAGCTGACCTAATTCCAAGTCCGGGCTCTAGAAAGTTTTGGCTCAGCAGAGCAACTACCGGGCCCAGAATGCAGCAATCAAGCTAAACAAATTCAGGAGAAAAAACCAGATGACCTTAAGCCAACCCCAAAAGGCCCAGATCCAGGACCTGGGAAAGGCCAAGATTAGCAATCCCTTGCCCTTCGGCAAAAACACAAGCGAGGGGAACACGGTCACCATGGCAGTGCCCCAGGAAGTCCTGGGGCAAGTGGCCCAGGAGGCGGTATACTACGAGTTCGAGCAAGCAGGTCCCAGGAAGGAAATCTTCTTCGACCCCAGCAAGACCAAATGTGCCATTGTCACCTGTGGGGGCCTTTGCCCTGGCATTAACGATGTGATCCGGGCCATAGTCATGGAAGCTCAGCATCAATACAAGATCCCCACCACTCTGGGCATCAGGTTCGGCCTGCAGGGCTTCATCCCCAAGTACGGCCATGAGGTCTGGGAGCTGACCCCGGAGAACGTCTCCGAGATCCACGCCTTCGGTGGCACCATCCTGGGTTCCTCCCGGGGCCCGCAACCGCCTGAGGAGGTGGTAGACGCCCTGGACAGGATGAACATCAATATCCTGTTCTTGATCGGCGGGGACGGGACCATGAAGGCGGCCTGCGCCATCGCCAAGGAAGTGGAGAAACGGCAGATGAAGATCTCCATTATCGGAGTGCCCAAGACAATTGACAATGACATCTATTTCGTATCCCGGACCTTTGGCTTTGACACCGCAGTGACCAAAGCCACCGAGGCTATCCGTTGCGCGCACACCGAGGCCCTGGGCGCACCTAACGGAATAGGCATGGTCAAGCTCATGGGACGAGAAGCAGGCTTTATTGCAGCAGAGGCCAGCCTGGCCCAGAAGGATGTCAATTATGTGCTCATACCTGAAGAGCCCTTTGAGCTGGATGGTCCCCGAGGGCTGCTGCAGAATCTGCGCTATCGGCTCAAGAGCAGGGGACACGCTGTTATCGTGGTAGCAGAGGGCGCAGGGCAGGATCTGTACCGCAAGGAGGCTCATCTCAACGGCGAGGAGGTGGCCACCGATCCTTCTGGCAATCCTGTGCTGGGCGACATCTGCAGCCTGCTGCAGGCCAAAATCAAAGACTACTTCCAGGCCCAGGACACCGAAATCACCTTGAAATTCATCGATCCCAGCTATATCATCCGCTCCATAGCCGCGAATGCCAGCGACCGGGTCTATTGCGGCTTCCTGGGCCAAAACGCGGTGCATGCAGCTATGGCTGGCAAGACCAACATGGTGGTCAGCAACCTGCAGGACCATTACATCCATCTGCCCCTGAGCTTGGTGACCAAGGAAAGGCGCAAGCTGAACACCAGCTCCAATTATTGGCGGGCGGTCCTGGAATCCACAGGCCAGCCCCCCAATCTGAGGAGCTAGGCCCCAGCCCCGGGATTCAGGCTGAGGCTCCAGGGAGTCAGCACCTGCAACTCTTTGCCTGCCCGAATTCCCAGGGGGCATTATGTGGGGATAACCCGCAATCAACATGAGGTCTGCATGAGCCAAGATCCAGAGGTATACCTGCAAGTGCCTGCTGACATGGCCTATCTGCCTTGCATTGGCCATTTTGCCAAGGCCCTGTTCACCAGGTACCCGGGCCTGCAGCTCAGAGAGGACGAACTGGCCTACAATCTGGAGCTGGTGGTTTACGAGGCCTGCTCCAATGTGATCAGGCACGCCTATCCTGAACATGAGCAGGGCAAGCTGGAGCTCAAGCTGTGGCTTTCCCCGCACAAGATCACTATACAGGTCCTGGATTACGGCCCCGGCTTCAATCCCCAGGAAATCCCGGAGCCTGACCTGAACGATCCCCAGATCGGGGGCATGGGGCTGTACATCATCAAGAATATCGCGGACCGGCTGGAGTACAGCAGCGAACCCGGAGCCAAGGCCAATATCCTGCAGCTGGAAAAAGACCTCTAGACCGAGCCGGACCCCAGGGCATAGCACACATTTGACACCGTGGGTTTATAACATACTGAAAAATAAGGTCTAAGAAACATTATCCCCACCACCCCTGCCCCTCCTTGCCAAGGAGGGGAGCTA
>JBKGXZ010000053.1:0-10916 GCA_046546355.1 Desulfohalobiaceae bacterium
TCTTGACAGTTAAGCCTGATTCGCTTAGATAATTTGATGTTCCCCGGGAACAGATTGCGGGAGTAACTCAGTGGTAGAGTGCAACCTTGCCAAGGTTGAAGTCGCGGGTTCAAATCCCGTCTCCCGCTCCAGATAAGGCGGCATAGCCAAGTGGTAAGGCAGAGGTCTGCAAAACCTCCATTCTCCGGTTCGAATCCGGATGCCGCCTCCATTTTTTTCAGCGGGAATAACTCAGTGGTAGAGTGCAACCTTGCCAAGGTTGAAGTCGCGGGTTCAAATCCCGTTTCCCGCTCCATGCTTCAATGAGCAGGCAATCCTGGATGAGACTCCGGGATTGCCTGTACTCCTTTTAGATAGACCCGGCCCTGATTGGTCTGGGTAATTTTTTATCTGCCCTGCGCAGATCTACAGCAGCCCAAGACAATACCCAGCAACACAGATATGCATCACCTGCCCCAACCCAGCACCTTCTCTGCCCGGGCCCCCCTGCAGGAGCTGCTGCAGCAAGCTAAGAGCAAGTATCAGCTCAGATTCGAGACAGTTAAGGTGGGAGAGTCCAGCCTGCAGGTCCTGCAATTGGCTGACATGGAAAATTACGTGGACCACCTGGCAGAAACCCTGCCCTACGGCCAGAAGCTGGAGCTGCCCTTCTGGGCCAAGATCTGGCCCACCTCTATCCTGCTCAGCTATTATCTGCAGCGCATGGGCTTGCAGCAACAGGGCACCATGCTGGAGCTGGGCTCCGGGGTGGGAGTCTGTGGCCTGTTTGCAGCCCAGCAGGGCTACCAGGTGGTCATTTCAGACACCCATGAGGACGCCCTACTCTTCTCCAGGATCAACATTCTGCAAAACAATCTGCAGGACAGGGCAGAGGTGGCCAAGGTGGACTTCACTTCGCACAGGCTGCAACACAGCTTTCATTACATCCTGGGCTCTGAGATCCTGTACCAGGAGGACTGCTACAGGCCGCTTCTGGACTTCCTGCAGCACCACATGGCTCCCGGGCCTGACTCAGAGGCTATTTTGGCTAAAAGCTACAACCTGAAGGCGGAAAAGTTTTTTCAACTGGCCCACAAGGAGTTCCAGGTCCAGGAGAAGACCCTGGGCTATAGACAGCAGGCCCCGGCCCAGGAACAATCCAGTCCGGAAAAATACTTGAGCCAGATCTATAGGCTGCGTCCCCTAAAGAATGTTTAAGCTGCGCCCCTGCCCCAAGCATTACAGCCAGGACCAGGACAAGGCTGTCTCTCCTGAGCAGACTGTGCTCCGGGTGCAAAAAGCCTTTGCCCAACACGGATCCGGTATCCTGCAGGAAACCAGGCGCATTGACAGCGGCAGGCTGGGCATCCCTGTCTACCTCTCCATCTGCGGAGAACAGGCCAGGCAGATCCTGCCCAGCAGAAAGCAGATGGGCAAGGGAGCCTGCCAGGAACAGGCCCAAGCCTCTGCCTTGATGGAGCTGGCTGAGCGCTTCAGCCTGTTCAGCTTTCTGCAGAGCCAGGAACTGTCTGGCAGATATACCTGGAGCCAGGCCCAAAATCTGTTGCAGGGTCGGATCATCCCTATGCAGGAAATTTTGCTCTCAGTGCATGAGGACCTTGATCCTGAACAGGCCAGGGAGCTCATGGATCTGGTGCCCTGGAGCTTTGTCCCTGGCCTGGATATAGATGCTGAGCAGACTATCTACCTGCCCCTGGATTGGTTCAGGAAGCTGAACGAATTCAACGGCTCCTCTGCAGGCAATACCCTTGAAGAATCAGTGCTGCAGGGGGCCTGTGAGCTGATTGAAAGACATGTCTGCGCGATAGTGGACCGCAGCCGGCCCTGCCTGCCCAGCATAAACCCTGACAGCCTGCAGGATCCAGTGCTCAGGGATCTCTACTCCAGATTCGAGGCCCAGGGCATTGCTCTCTGGCTGAAGGATTTCAGCCTGGATCTGGGTGTCCCCACAGTGGGCGCCCTGGCCTATGATCCTGCTACCTTGGGCTCTGGTTTAAGCGAGATAGTATTCACCGCAGGCACAGCCACCTCCCCTGAAAAGGCCGCAATCCGGGCCTTGACAGAAGTGGCGCAGCTGGGCGGGGATTTTAAGACCGGGAGCAAATACGAGCCCTCTGGTCTGAGCAAGCCCCAGAGCTTGGAGGACTGCGCTTGGCTGAGACAGGGTGCAACTGTGGACCTGCACTCCCTGCCAGATGTAAGCTCCCACGATATCTCCCTGGAGCTGAAGCATTTGGCCGGGCTGCTGAGAAAGCAGGGCTACACCTTGTATGCAGTGGACACCACCCATCCTCAGCTGCAGATCCCCAGCAACTACAATATAGTGCCTGGCTTTTTGTTTCGGGAAAGGGCCCCCAGACCCAGCCTGGGCCTGTTTGTAGGCCGCATCCTGGCAGAGGAGGCAGAAGAGCAGCAGGCCAGCCATGGCTTGCAGCTTCTAGCCAGACATTACCCTGGAGCCTCCTTTCTGCCTTTTTTCCAGGGCCTGCTGCATCTGCGCTGCGGCAGGATACAGCAGGCCCTGGAAAACCTGAAGCACGCGGAAGGCATCCAGCCCGGCTCCCAGGAACAGGCCCTGGTGCTCTTCTATCTGGGCTATGCCTACAGTCTGGTCCAGGAATGGCTGGCTGCTGCGAATTATCTGCAGCAGGCGGTGCAGCTGCACTCTGATGTACATGCCTATTTCAACCTATTAGGGGTGGCCAGATACAAGCTTCAGGATTATGAGCATGCAGCCAAGAACTTCCAAAGGGCTCTGGAGCTGGACCAGGGCTCTGCCCTGGACATGGCTAACCTGGGGCTGTGCTATAAGCAGATGGACAGGCCCCTGGCAGCGATGGATTTCCTGCAAAGCAGCCTGGAGCTGGATCCTGAGCTGGAATTCGCTGCCCGAGAGCTAAGGCAGCTGCAAGGCATGCACAGCTCAGCCCAAGCCTGAGCCCACAGCAGGATAGTTTTCAAGGCATATTTTCAGCAGGGCATCAAGCAGGCCGTCATAAATTCCTTGACAATTCTTGTTTTAGGCGTTTATACATTTAACTTTGCAGCTTTTTAAATCAAGACAGGAGCCGGAACCAGGAGCGCTTGACTCCTGCAAGTTAATTATTTATACGCTTTTTTGGGGTTAGCACAGACAAAGCCTTAATCAGTGCCTGCTATAACTCCATTTTTGTATCAACTTGGCAAATCACCAGTTTTAAACACATGGTCAAGGAGGTTAACCAATGGCAACTGTAGAATTCAAAGGACAAACTTTTGAAATCGATGAGGACGGATTCCTGCAGAACTTTGATGATTGGTGCCCGGAATGGGTGGATTATGTTAAGGAATCCGAAGGCATTAAAGAGATCACTGACGAGCATCGCAAGGTGATCGACTTCCTGCAGGACTACTACAAAAAGAACGGCATCGCCCCCATGGTCCGGATTCTATCCAAAGTCACCGGGTTCAAGCTCAAGAAAATCTACGAGCTTTTTCCTTCCGGTCCTGGCAAGGGAGCCTGCAAAATGGCCGGTCTGCCCAAGCCCACCGGGTGTGTCTAAATTCAGGCAGCATGCTGGTAAAAAAGGGCGGCAAACACCGCCCTTTTTTCTGTTCCCCTAGAGCCCCAATAAGCTGCAGGCCAGGAGCTGAGAATGGACATTTCCCAGAAAATTGCCGAGTTGAAGACCCAGCCCGGTTTCCAGGAGCAGGTGGGCATGATCCTGGTACACAATGGCGTGGTCCGAGGCTCCTCCAGGCAGGATGGACGCAAAGTTGAAAGCGTTCAGGTCTGGCCGGATCAGGACAAGATCCGCAACATCCAAGAGGAATCCAATCGGCTTCCCGGCATTTTCCAGGTCCTGATCCAGGCCAGAGAGGGACATTTCCAGCCTGGCGAGGATCTTCTGTATATCATTGTGGCTGGGGATATAAGGGAAAATGTCAAGCATGCCCTGAGCCAGACCCTGGAGGAGGTCAAGACCCGGGCCATCAGCAAGCAGGAAGTTCTGGTGGATTAACATCCTGCAGCTTTTGCCTGATCAGCCCGGAAACCCTTTCTGCCTCCTCAAGCTTGCCGCGCTTCAGACATCCTTGTATATATCTGCGTCCCTTTTTTTGTAAGGCTTTCTGCACAAGCTGCAGCTGCCTTGAGCTGAGCCTAAGTTCTTTGTGGATCTTCAGCAGGCTGTAGATCCGATACAGGTCAATACCGATCAGCTTGCTGGAGAGCTGATCCGCATGCCCGGCGTATCTGTGCACCAGACCCTGCGGACACAGCCCCACTGCATAGCGCAGGCTGCAGCGCAACCAAAAATCGTAGTCCTCTGCAGCCAAAAGCCTCGGATCGAACCCCCCCAGCTCCTGCCACAGACTGCGCCTGAACAGGACACAGGAGGGACTGACCAGGCAAAGCTCCAGGCTGGGCTCGAATATCCAGCCCGCCCTTTTCCTGTGCCTTAGCCCGGGGTTGACCCTGACCCCTTTCCTGAACCAGAGCTCCTCTGTCTGGGTAATCATCCAGCCCCCCTGCAGAGTAAACTCCAGCTGCCTGCTCAGCTTCTGCGGCAGCCAGATGTCATCGGAATCCAGAAGTGCTATATAGTCTCCGCTGGCCTTTTCCAGGCCTAGATTCCTGGCTGCAGCCACGCCTTGGTGCTCCTGGAACAAGCAGCAAACCCTGGGATCAGCAATACCCTGCAGGATATCCCGAGTTTGGTCAGTGGATCCGTCGTCCACCACTATCAATTCCAGGCAGCTGTGGCTTTGCACCAGGACAGAGCCAATCGCCTTGGAGAGCATTTCTGCCCGATTATAGGTAGGTATTATCACTGAGACCAGCATCTGCTACACTTCTTGCAGTTGAATGTACAGCCTTGCAGTGCTCAACATACACCAGGCATAAGTACAGCCCTTGCAAACCCGTTGGAGGCCAGCTTGAGCATTACAAAGCAAAGCCAAATAGTCCAGGAAATCTATTCCCTGTTGTGCAGGGATCAGGAGCTCAAGCAGCAGACCCTGCACAGCCTGCACAGCCTGTGGGGCATTGATGGACCGCAGCAGCTGAGGCAGTTCCTGGAGCAAGCCGGGGACAGCGAAATCCAGACCCTGTTGGAGCTGGTGCTCTTCCCGGATCAGGACTGCAAGCTGCGCATCCATTCCTGCCTGCAGGGCCAGCCTGTGTCTGCTGCGCAGCAAAGCGAAATCCTGAAACAGCTGCAAAGGCAAAACCCCCGGGCCAGATTGTTCTTTCCCGGGCATGCCCAGCCTGTGCAACTGCAGCTGGACCCGGAAAACCTGGATTGGTTCCTGCAGAGGCTGCAGCTGCAACAAAGGCTGGATCCTGAGCTGCACAGCGTCCTGCAGCAAGCTTTCCCCCCTCATGAAGCCCTGCGCATCTCCCTGGCGATCAAGTCCAGATCCGAGCCCCAGCAGGGCTCCAGAAAGGAGCTGCTTTTGGCCTACCTATCCAGAGCCAGCTTTGGGGAGCCGGAATTCTGGCCCAGCCTGAACCTGCTCCTGGACTTAACCCAGGAGATGGATCCCGGCGCAGAGCTTTGGAGCTTCCTGGTGCGCAAAAAGCTGCAGCTGGAACACAGCCTGCGCTTAGCCCAAAGGCTGAGCCAGCAGCTGAACACTCAGCCCATGGAGCTATTGCTCATGCAAAGGGTCAGCATTCTTTGCATTGACCAGCAAGAGCTCCGGGAGCAGATCCATTATCTGGACCTGGTCTGCCTGCTGCTTTTTTCCAGGGTGCCTGAGACTGAGCTGCCTTTGTCCCAGTCACAATACACGGACTTGGGCCACTGACAAACCTTGACTTCTTTGTGATGCATATTAATTTAAACAACTACCCCTACAGCGATACTTACCCTGACCTAAATTCGCCTTAGTTCTGTCATCCCGGGTTTGACCCGGAATCCAGTAATTAACCTGGATTCCGGCTTTCGCCGCGATGACGTAACCAAGACATAAAGTCTCCCTGTAGCGCGATAAGAACCATATAGAGCCCAAGAGGAAAGACTGGCATGGACCAGAACACATATGCTGCATTCAGGGGCGCTACCCTGATAGACGGCAATGGCGGCTTCCTGGAAGATGCCGTGCTGGTGGTTCAGGACAGCCGAATCAGCGCTGTTGGCAAAAGCCAGGAGGTGCAGATCCCCGAGCAGGCCAAAGTATACGACCTGCAAGGCAGGTACATCATTCCCGGCCTGATCGACTGCCATGTGCACCTGGATCTGCACGGCATGCCGGACACGGTGCACGAGAGCCTGGTGGAGAACAAGCTGCGGGCCATCAGGTCCAGCATCGAGATGGGCAACACCCTGCGGGCTGGCATAACCACTATCAGGAACGCCGGCTCCACAGCCTATATAGATATCGCTGTCAAAAAGGCTGTACAGGAGGGCCTGATTATTGGCCCCCGCATCCTGGCCTCGGGCAAGATCATCTGCATGATCAGCTCTGGCAGCGAGTATTTCCGGGGCCTTTACCGGGAAGCTGACGGGGTGGACGAGAATCGCAGGGCAGCCAGGGAGCAGCTCAAAGAAGGGGCTGACTTCCTGAAGGTCATGGCCAGCGGGGCTATCATGAATCCAGGCGGAGTGCCTGGCGCCACCCAGCTGGATGAGGACGAAATCCGGGCCGTGGTCCTGGAGGGGGCCAAGGTGGGCAAGCATACTGCAGCCCATGCCCACGGGGCTCAGGCCATCAAGAATGCTGTGCAGGCTGGGGCCAGAACGATAGAGCACGGCACCCTGGCTGATGAGGAGGCTCTGAAGATGATGCGGGACAGGAATGTTTACCTGGTCTCTACCCTGTGCTCCAACTACTGGATGCTGCGCAATGAAAAGAACGGTGTGCCAAACTTCATGTACGACAAGGCCCAGGAGGTGTCCAAGATCCGCAGGGAAAACCTGCACCGGGCCCTGGATTTGGGGGTCACCGTGGTCATGGGCACTGATGCTGGCACCCCCTACAACTACCACGGCAAGAACACCATGGAACTGGTCCAGTACGTGGAGGAGGGCCTGATGGACGAAATGCAGGCTATTATGGCCTCCACCAAATACGCGGCCCAGGCCATTGACTTGCAGGATCGGATAGGCAGCCTGGAACCTGACAAGGATGCTGATTTCCTGGTGCTGCAAAAGGATCCCCTGCAGGATATCAGATCCCTGCTGCGGCTTAGTAACCTGCAGATGGTCTTCAAGCAGGGCAAGCCTGTGGAAGGCAAGGTGGATACCAGCCAGTGGTCCACCATCTCGCCCCTGGGGCTCAACTGACTGCCCATCTCATCTCTAGGCCCAAGCTCACTATCCCAGCCCAGACCTTAGGCCTGAGCTGGTTGCTGTGTCTGAAAGGCAACTGCCCAGTTGAGGCTTGCAATAGCTGACTGCGGTTCAGATGCAACTATAGCCAGGGCAACAAGGAGGCTATTTATGCAGCAAAAAAGGATTCTGCTGTTTTGCGACGCAAGCGATATAGAGATTGTGGACAAGAGCTTTGCCCAGGAGCTGGAGTTCGAGATGCATATCGAGACCTTCGAGAGGATCCTGGATTACGGGGTGGCTGCGTATCTGCAGCGCAGCCTGGAGCTGATCCAGGAGAATCCGGGGCTATACCAGGGTATTGTGGGTACCCACGACTCTTCAGCTATTCTGGCCTCTATCCTGGCTGAGCAGGCCGGTCATGTTGGCCCCTCTGTGCAGAGCATAATTAACACCCAGAACAAATACCTCTGCAGACGCATCCAGCAAAATGTGATACCCGAGCACATCCCTGGCTTCTGCTTGGCCCTGGACTATCTGCAGAATCAATGCCAGCTTAAATGCCCGTTCTTCATCAAGCCGGTGCGTGCCAACATCTCCTTTGGCACTCACCTGGTCAACTCTGCAGAAGAATTGCAATATTACATCGGCCAGGAAAGCAGGGACATCGTTTATTACAACCAGTACTACCTGGATGCCTTAAGCCAGTTCGAAGAGTACCAGAATCCGCTTAACCTGGAGACCTGCAACAACTTCCTCTGCGAGGAGCTGGTGCATGGGGAGCAGGTCACTGTGGACGGCTTCATCCACCAGGGCCAGGTGCATATTTTCGGCCTGACCAAGGCCTGCTACTATCCAGGCACCAACAGCTTCAGCCACCACGTGTTCCCCTACAGCTTCTCCCCGGAGCTGGACGCAAAAATAGAAGACGCCCTGTGCAGGCTCATTCCTGCCTTGGGCATGAACAATACTTTTTTCAATGTGGAGCTAAGGGCTGAGCCAGAGAAAAACAGCTTCAAGATCATCGAGGTCAACAGCAGGATAGCCTTCCAGTTCGCCAAAACCATCCAGGCAGTGCGGGGCTTTGATCCCCTGCGCCTGCTCTGCGAGCTGGCGGTAGGCAGGTCCCCGGACCTGGACACCAAGGACAGGCAGACCTTCAGGTACTGCTTCAACTTCGAGCTGCATACCTTCTCGGACAAAAGGATTCTCAGAACACCCACTCAAAGCGGGTACACCCAGATTCAGATGCTGTATCCAGAGGTGCACGTCAGGAACCTGATCCAGGAGCACAGCTGCCTCTCGGACTACAAGCACAACCCCCAAAGCTTCAGGTACTGCGTCCTGGATGTGCCCGGGGACAGCGAGGAGGAGATCCTGCGCAAGAAGGAGCACATTGTCTCCCTCTTGAACTATGAGTTCCAGGATCTCAACTGATTGCCTTCTGCTGGGAATCTATTCCTGTTTGGCATAAATCTGTACTGGATCCAGCTTGCTTAGCTTGGCCCGCACCTTATCCGGCACTAAATAGGCCAGGCTCAAGCCCTGGGTCATTTTCTGTCTGAGCAGGGTGCTACTGATATCCAGCCTGGGAATCTGCACATAGACCAGCCTGCTCTGGCTGCTCAGCTCCCAGGCCCCATCCTGCCCTTTGTCCTGCACAGCCTCAGGGAAGTACCTGTCTATAAACTCTATAACCTGATCCCTCTCCAGGCCCTGCCTGCCCACTACAGCAAAGCTGGCCAGCTGCGGCAGGCAGGACCATTTGTACCACTTGGGCAGAGTCAGCAGGTCATTGCTGCCCAGGATAAAGCACAGCTCCCGACTGGAGTATTCCCGGCTATAATCCTGCAGGGTGTAATAGGTATAGGAGGCACCCGGGCGCTTGGCCTCCAGGAGATTTATCTCCAGACCCGGGCAGGGCTCCACCGCCAGCTGCAAAAGCTGGCATCTCAGCTCAAAGGGCATCAGGGCCCGATCGGACTTGTGCGGAGGCCTGGGGGCAGGCACCAGCTCCACCCGCTGGAGGCCCAGGCACTCCTGAACCTCCAGGGCCAGACGCAGGTGTCCATTATGTACCGGATTAAAGCTGCCACCTAAAACTCCCAGCCGCATAGCTTCCCATCCCTGGCTTGGTCTTTTTTGTGCGTGATACACCAGGCCTTAGCCCTGTCTGATTTGACCCTGACCCAGGAGCACGAACTTGCTGGTGGTCAATTCCTTGACTCCCATAGGCCCGTAGGCGTGCAGCTTGGAGGTGCTGATGCCTATTTCCGCTCCCAGGCCCAGCTGTCCTCCGTCATTGAACCTAGTGGAGGCATTGCTGACCACCAGGGAGGCATCCACACTGTTCAGGAACTGCAGGGCCCGCCCATAGCTCCGAGTCAATATAGCCTCTGTATGATTGGAGCCATAGCGCTGTATATGCTCATGAGCCTCCTGCTGGCTGCTCACCACTTTGACTGCCAGCACCAGGTCCAAAAACTCCTGGCCGAAATCCGTGTCCTGGGCAGCGACCGCACTGGCTCCCAGGTGCTGCAGGGCCTCTTCATCCGCCCTTAGCTCTACACCTGCAGACTCCATGTTCTCCGCCAGCCTGGGCAAAATCCGGGCAGCTATGTCCTGGTGCAGGAGCAGGCATTCCAGGGCATTGCAAACCCCTGGCTTCTGGACTTTTGAGTTATGTATTATCTCCAGGGCCTGATCCAGGTCAGCGTCCGCATGCACGTAAATATGGCAGACCCCCTTATAATGCTTCAAGACCGGCATGCTGGCCTCCTGGACCACAGCCCGGATCAGCCCTTCCCCTCCCCTGGGAATCACCACGTCTATATATTCCTCCAGCTTGAGCAGCTCCTGCACTGCCTGCCTGTCAGTGGTAGGCACCAGCTGCACAGCTTCTCCTGGCAAATCAGCCTTCTCCAGGGCCTGGGAGAAGAGCTCCGCCAGGGCCTGGTTGGAGGCAAAAGCCTCGCTGCCGCCCCTGAGGATCAGCCCGTTTCCTGCCAAAACGCAGAGGATCCCTGCCTCCACTGTCACATTGGGCCTGGATTCGTAGATCATGGCCACCACTCCCAGGGGAACGCGCATCCTGCCCACCAGCATACCGTTGGGCCTTTTCTGCAGGTTCTCTATCCCGCCCACAGGGTCAGGCAGGGCTGCAACCTCCTCGCAGGCCCCGGCCATTTCCTGGATCAGCCCATTGCCCATTTGCAGCCTGCCCAGCCTGGCCCGATCCAGGCCTGCAGCTTCGGCCTCCTGCACGTCCCTGGCGTTGGCTTCCAGTATTTGCGCCTGCTTCTCCCGCAGCAGCCAAGCCAGATTCTGCAGGGCTTTGGCCTTCTGTTCACCCGAGGCATTGGCCAGGACCCTGGATGCAGACTTGGTCCTGGCTGCCAGGTCCCTGATCTGCTCTTGGATTTGCATAGCTCACCTTCCCTAACAAGTTGTAATTATTCAGCACCTGATAAAGCTGGAAAATCTAAGGGCACCATCGAATATCCAGGGTCCGGGGGCTTTACAAACAGGGCGTAAACTGTTTGGAGTGAGTTTTTACGTCCTGTTTATAAAGTCCCCGGACCCTGGTGAACAGTTACAACGATTTCTGCTTTCTATATCCAGAGCTCCTGATCAGGCTCCGGCATCCAGGCCTGCAGCCCTGAA
>JBKGXZ010000054.1:0-10809 GCA_046546355.1 Desulfohalobiaceae bacterium
ATCCAGCATATTGATCCGGTGGAAAGCTTTCCCATGCAGAAGTACGACCAGATGCAGGCCCTGATGCTCAGGGCACCGTTCTATCTGTCCAAGCTATGTATTCCTTATATGCGGCAAACCCGGGATGGCTGCGGAGTCATCGGGAACATGGCCTCAGTGCACGCCCATATCTGTACCAGGAACAAGCCGGTGTACAACATTACCAAGTTCGGCCTCCGGGCCCTTAGCCAATCCATATCCGCAGAAGGGGACGGCAAGATCCGTTCCTTTACTGTGAGCACTGGATTTGTGAAAACCCCTCTGGCCTTGAACCAGATCCCGGAGCAGGCCAAACAGTTAGGGATTTCCCAGGAAGATGTGGTGCAGAAGGTGATGATGGGCAGATCCAGGGTCAAGGAGATGATGTCTCCGTTGCAGGTAGCCAATACGTTCCTGTTCGGGATCTCCAGCTTCGGCAGTTATTTGGTTGGCGGAGATATGCTTTTTGACGGGGGCATGACCCTGACCTATTAAGATGAAACTGCAACCTAAACCTAGATTGAGCGGTGCTTATTCGTCATCCTGCTGCGTTTTTTCTTGAGAACCGTCAAGTTCGGAAATAATTAGGAGAAATATTATGGGTAATGGGGAGAAAAGCCCTGCAAGCTCTCAAAAAGCAGATTCAGGTTATAATCCTTCCTTTCCTTTAGCTGCTGAAAACTTCTCGACCACCTCTGCAACCGGCATAGAGGGCCTGGATTTTATCCTGCACGGCGGTCTGCCCTTGGAGCGTCCTACCTTGATTCGTGGAGGACCTGGAACAGGCAAAACAGTCATAGCTCTGACCATTCTTTGCCATGGTCTGGAAAATGGCGAGCCCGGAGTACTGGTCACTTTTGACGAATCCCCTCAGACTTTGATTCAGCACGCGGATGCTTTGGGTCTGGGACTTGGCAAACATTTCGAACAAAAACGGGTGATGATTTTAGATATGCGCCCGGCGCGCAGCGATCTTGTCAGCGGGGAAAACCTGGAGCTGACTGCCGTGCTCACCCGGATCAGCCACGCTCTCAAGCAAATTGGGGGCCAGCGCCTGGTGATAGATGCCATCGACGGCATGGATGATGCTTTTAGTGAGGCCAGGATAAGCGTACGCACTGAATTGGCTCGGGTGTTTGATTGGCTGCGCGAATGCGCTATCACCTCAGTGATCACCGTGGGCGAGAGAGCCGACTTCAGTCATCGTTACGGGGTGGAGGACTATGTTGCGGACTGTGTGGTGGAGCTCAAGCAGGAGATGAGGAATCGGAGCATGTCTCGCCTGCTCCGGGTGATAAAGCGACGCGGGGGAGGATACGAAACCAACGAGTTCCCTTTTCTAATGGACCGTGAAGGGGTTTTCGTGCTCCCTGTAACTGGTACGAAACTGCGCTCCTTTGTTTCTACGCAGCAAGTGTCTACAGGCGTTCCTGAGCTGGACAACATGCTGGGTGGTAACGGACCTTACCAAGGTGCAACTGTCATGTACTCCGGGCAGTCTGGCACAGGCAAGACGAGCTTCGCTGCTCATTTCGCTGCTGCGTCATTTAAGCGTGGTGAAAATGTTCTCTACGTGAGTTTTGAGGAAGGAGATGAGGAACTGGTGCGCAATCAGGGCAGTATAGGTCTGGATCTAACGGCGGGCCTGGGTTCCCGGAGCGGGCAGGGCAAGCTGCTTCTGGAACCTATCCTGGCGGTGGAGTTGGGATGGGAGGAGCATCTGCTCCGGATTATGCGTCTGGTGCAGCAGCATCAGCCTTCTGTAGTGGTGCTGGATCCGATAAGCGTCTTTGATTACAAGCTGAAGGAGGTCAGCAGCAAGGCCCTGATGCTGCGCTTGCTTCATATGCTCAAAAACAGGGGCGTGACTACAGTGCTAACAGAGTTGCTAAGCGATGACAGCAGCGGTGTTAGTTCCCTGGATATTTCATCGATGATTGATGTTTGGGTCAAGCTGCATCGCCAAGAACGGGAAAGCAGGCTGTATAGGTTGCTGACCGTGGTCAAGGCGCGAGGATTGCCCACCTCGGACCAAGTCAGCCAATTCATTTTTTCAGAGAATGGGGTGCAGGTTCAGGGGGTACAATGAGTAGCATCAAATTACGTTTATATATTGCTGGACGAACTGCCACAGCAGAACAAGCCATTGGCAATCTTTACCAAATAACATCCGAACTTGAAAAAAAATATAATGAGCTGGATATAGAGGTGATAGACGTCCTGGAACGGCCTCAATTAGCGGAAGATGAACGTATCCTGGCCACACCTATACTCATCAAGAAGCTGCCTCCGCCGGTGCGGCGCATTATCGGGGATCTCTCCGAGCGGGAAAAGGTCCTGATCGGGATTGATCTCAAGGAAGGTTGATGCTTTGTTCTCAAATGTTGCCTTAAACAAAGGAATAAAAGCTATGCAAGTCAAGATTCTGCCAATCATGGTCTGTTTGCTGGTTGTGCTGGGAGTCTTTGCTGCGTCAGCAGCTGACTACCAGGACTGGGTCCCTTTGCTGCCGGCAAACATAAGCGGGCTGGATAAGTCCGGCAGCCCAGATGGAGCAAACCTTGAGCAAAGTGGACGCTCTTGGTCGTTTATGCATCAGGACTATGCAGACGATGCAGGAAACAACATCCGGCTGAGCGTCGTGGGAGGTGATAGTGCCCCGCAAATGCAGCAGTTCCAAAGCATGCAACAGTTGAGCATGGAGACCGAAGACAGGATTGTGAAATCGGAAGAAGTCTCTGGCTTCAAGGCTTTTTTTGAGTTTCACAAGACTGAAAGCAAAGGCACTTTGATGATCGCAGCAAACGATCAGACCTTGGTGATAATCGAGGCTGACCCTGTAGCTGATGCAAATAAGCTGGTTTCCCTGGGAGATGAAGTGCCCCTGCAGGATATCGCTGCAACAGGCAAATAAAGCAGGAGGGTAATTATTCACCACCTGATAAAGCTGGAACAGTTACAAGGCAGGTTGCATAACCTGCCTTTTTCTTTGATCAAAAATGGTGCCGAGGGGGGGATTCGAACCCCCACGGGCTGTTGCCCACTACCCCCTCAAGATAGCGTGTCTACCGATTCCACCACCTCGGCTGATATGCTGATCCTAATAATTTTTAGGACTGCAAGCAAGGGCTGATTATTGTTCTTCCTCAGCAGCAGGGGATTCTTGTTCTTCATCTGGGGCAGCAGGGGTCTCTTGACCCTGGCCTGCTTCGGGCTGGGCCTCCTCCATGATAGAAATGGGCTTGCTGCCTGAATAGTCAGCATGGAAATAGGCAAAGGACAGGGAAGTGACAAAGAAAATAATGGCCATGACAACGGTCAGCTTGGTCAAAATGCCTCCAGCTCCGCTGCTGCCGAATAAAGAGGAGCTGGAACCCCCGAAAATGACCCCCATGCCCTGGTGCCCGGATTGCATCAGCACCAAGAGCACCAGAGAGATGCAGGCTATTATATGAATGGTCAGGATAAGATTACCCAAACTCGGCTACCTCCGCTGAGATTATTTTATGAGGCTTTTAGGCTGCTTTGCACAATCTTGCCCAAGGCCTCAGCCTTGAGGCTTGCTCCCCCTACCAGCAAGCCGTGCACATTGTCAATATTCAATATTTGCCCGCTGTTTTCCGGCTTCACGCTGCCGCCGTACAGAATGGGCACCTCTTGGGCCTGCTCAGGGAACCAGGCTTGCAGCTGCTCCAGCACCAGGGAGTGCGCCTGGGCAATATCCTGCTGCCTGGCTACTTCTCCAGTGCCTATGGCCCAGACCGGCTCATAGGCAACCAGCAGCCTGTCCTGGATGCTCTCCACAGCAAGTCCTTCCAGGGCGCTTTGCAGTTGTGAGCCCAGGACCTGCCGTACCTGGTCCTGCTTTCTCTGCTCCAGAGTCTCGCCTATGCACAGGATAGCCTTCATACCCTGCTGCAGGGCAAAATGCAGCTTGCGGGCCACTAACTGATTATCCTCCATCAGGACGTGCCTGCGTTCTGAATGGCCAGCCAGGACGTAGGAGCAGCCCAGATCCTGGAGCATGGCCAGGGAGATTTCTCCAGTATAGGCCCCTTCCAGGGCAGGGTAGAAGTTCTGGCCTCCGATCCTGATCTCCGGCCTGGGCTCCAGGGCCTGGGCCACAACATCCAAAGCAGTAAATGCAGGGAAAATCACCACCTCTGTGCTTGCCAGATCTGTGTCCTGCAGCTCTGACACCAGGCTGGAGACAGTTTGGCCCGCCTCCAGCCTGGTCTTGTGCATCTTCCAGTTGGCGCAGATAAAGTTTCGCATAGCTACCCCTTTGCTGTCTGAAATCCCAGGATCTGCAAGCCAGGCAGATCCTTGCCCTCCATGAACTCCAGGAAAGATCCCCCGCCGGTGGAGATGAAGCTGACCCTGTCCTGCAGCCCGCAGTCATGGATCAAGGCGTCTGTATCCCCGCCGCCAACGATTGTCAAGGCGTTCTCCAGGCTAGCCACGCTCTGGGCCAGACCCACAGACCCCTGGGAGAAGGCCGGGTTCTCGAAGACCCCCATGGGTCCGTTCCAGACCACAGTTCTGGCGTCCTTGAGCACCTCAGAGAAGAGGGCATGCGTAGCCGGGCCGGTATCCAGGATCATTTCCTGCTCAGGGATATCCTGGAAAGGGAATACTCCGCTGGGGCTCTGGCTTTTGGGGTCCTGGCCCAGGATATAGTCCACAGGCAGATAGAAGCTAACTCCCTTTGCCTTGGCCTGGTCCATGATCTCCTTGGCTGAAGTCAGCAGCTCGTCCTCTGTCTTGGAGCTGCCTACAGGAAAGCCCTGGGCCTTGCGGAAGGTGTTGGACATGGCCCCGCCTACAATTATTCTGTCCACACTGGGCATCATGTTTTGCAGGATCCCCAGCTTGTCTGAGACCTTGGAGCCGCCTGATATCAGCACATAAGGATGTTCAGGCTTAAGCAAAGCCTGGCCCAAGTACTCCACCTCCTTTTGCAGCAAAAAACCTGCACAGGCCTGGTCGAAGAGCTTGGGTACTCCATGTACTGAAGCGTGGGCCCTATGCACTACGCCAAAGGCGTCATTTGCGTAGATATCAGCCAAGGAGGCCAGTGCCTTGCTGAACTCTTCGTCGTCGGCGGTTTCCCCGGCATGAAATCTCAAGTTCTCCAAAAGCAGCACCTGGCCAGGCTGCAGGCCCTGGACTCTGGATTCGGCTTCCGGGCCTATGCAGTCCGGGGCCAAGATTACGTCCTGGCCTAGAAGACTGGCCAGCCTTTGGGCCACCGGCTGCAGGGAAAGCTCCTTGCGAAATGCTCCCTTGGGCTTGCCCAAGTGGGAGCAGAGCACCGGCAGCCCGCCCTGATCCAGTACATGGCGCAGTGTGGGCAAAGCAGCCTTGATCCTGCTGTCGTCGGCTACCTGGCCTTCCTTTAAAGGTACGTTGAAGTCCACCCGCAACAGAACTTTCTTACCCTGCAGCTGTACATCCTGGATGGAAAGCATAGCTGTTTTTCCCTCCTTGGGCGAGTTTTCAGGGCCAAACTGGGAGTTGGCTTGTGCCCCGAGTTCTGCTAATATTGCGTGATGCCTAAAAGCAAAAGAGCTGCTTTAGCGCAAAAAGAAATCCTGGAGGTCATGGACGAGCGCAATCGCCCCTTGGCTGCTCTGTCCAGATCGCAGGTGCATAGCCTGGGACTTAGGCACAGAAGCGTGCTGGTCATGATGTACAATACCAGCAATCAGCTCTTCCTACAACAGCGCAGCCCCAAAAAACAGAGCTACCCAGGCTGTTGGGACCTATCAGCCACAGGCCATGTGCAGCTGGGGGAGTCCACCCAGGAGGCCGCCCTAAGGGAGCTGGCAGAGGAGCTGGGCGTCTATACCAGGCGCTTGTACCTGGTGCAGGAGGTCCCTGCCGGTCCGCAGACCGGATATGAATTCGTGTATCTGTATTCAGCCGGCCGCCTGGCCCAGGCTCCGAGCCCCAATCCGAAAGAGATCCAGAATTGGGCCTTCGTGCATCAAAATGAGCTGGATGTGATGGCTGAATCTTTTGCCCATCTGATGACCCCTGGGCTGCTTCATTTTTGGCGCCAGGGAGTCTTGTTCAGCTAGCTATCTTCCTGCAGCGCCCGGCTTAGCTCAGCATGGATCAGCCCGTTGCTGGCCAGGATGTCCTGCTCACCCAGGCCGTGCTCCTGCTGGGGATCGAACCTGCTGACCCTGCCTCCAGCCTCCTGCACCAGGAGCTGGCCTGCAGCAGTATCCCAGGATTTCAGACCCTGCTCGTAGAAGCCGTCCAGCCTGCCGCAGGCTGTATAGGCCAGATCCACTGCAGCAGAGCCCATCCTGCGAACTCCCTGGCTTCTGGCCAGCACCCTCTCCAGCCTGGGCAGCACTTCCTGCAGCCTGTCCTGGATATCGTAGGGGAAGCCTGTAGCGATCAGGGCCCCTTCCAGATCAGCCTGACTGGACACATGGATAGGCTCTGGACCCAAAAAGGCCCCTTGCCCTTGCAGGGCCTGGAACAGCTCTCCGGTCTTGGGTAAATGCACCAGCCCCAGCACCAGCTGACCTTCCTGATACAGGGCCACGGATACAGCTACTGCAGGCAGGCGGTGCACAAAATTTGTGGTCCCGTCCAAGGGATCTATGATCCAGCACAGGTGGCCTGGATCCTGGTCAGGAGAAGATTCTTCGGCCAGGAAGCCTGCCTCTGGTAGAATACTTCCCAGACCCTTTTTGAGATGCTCCTCCACCGCCAGATCGGTGTCAGTGACCAGATCTATTCTGCCCTTATGCCTGAGCTGGCCCTGCTTTTGCCAGTGATCCAGGATGATGCTCCCGGCCTGGAGCACGCAGTCTGCTGTTTTGTCCAGGATATCGCGCATAGCTTGTTGTCTCTGTCTAGTTAGGTCATGTCGCAGAATACGATTGTTTGGTCGAGTTTCCTGCCTTTGCTCGGGACAAGCCTTGCAATGACGGGGAGTTACGCAACTCATGGGTTCTCAGCAAACCCTTGTCATTGGATATTGCAATATACTCTAGTTAATAAATACTGAGCTCATTGCCTTTTCCTGCTTCAGTGCCTCGCCTGTGCCCCTGAGCACAGTTGTCAGGGGCTCCTGGTCCACATGCACGCTAATGCCGGTTTCCTGCATCAGCAGCGAATCCAGGCCCTTAAGAAGGGCTCCTCCGCCAGCCAGGAGCAGCCCGTTTTCAGCAATATCCGTGACCAGCTCCGGAGGCGTCTTTTCCAGGGCATTGCGTACCGCCAGGGTAATAGCGGAAACAGGTTCCTTGATGCTTTCCCTGACCTGGTCCGAATTGAGTTCCACCCGCACCGGCCTGCCGTCCACTATGCTCTTGCCGGAAACCTCGCAGGTCGTGTTCTCCAGCTGAGCAAAGGCGGAGCCAATGTTGATCTTGATCTTTTCAGCAGCATTCTCGCCAATCAAAAGCCTGTACTCCGACTTGACGTAGCGCTGGATGGCCTCGTTCATTTCATCTCCTGCCACCCGTACGGATTCGGCATAAGCCACAGCAGACAGGGAGATCACTGCTACCTCAGTGGTGCCTCCGCCTATATCCACTACCATATTGCCTCTGGGCTGACTGATGGGCAGGCCGGCCCCTATGGCGGCAGCCATGGGCTCCTCCACCAGTCTGACCTCCCTGGCTCCTGCCTGCTGAGCGGATTCTATAACTGCCCGCTTTTCAACCTGGGTGATGCCTGTGGGCACACAAATGACTATCTTGGGCTTTATCAGTTGCAGGCCCCGGATTACTTTGTGGATAAAAAAGGCGATCATGGCCTTGGTGACTTCAAAGTCAGCTATAACTCCGTCCTTCAAGGGCCGCACTGCCCGGATCCTCTCCGGAGTCCGCCCCAAAAACTCCTTGGCCTCCCTGCCTACGGCAATGATCTTATCCGACCTGCTGTCCAGGGCCACTACTGAGGGCTCGTTGAGTACGATCCCGTCTTTAGGGGTATAGAGCAGGGTGTTGGCCGTGCCCAGATCCATGGCCAGATTCTTGCCGAAAAAGCTAAAAAGCCTGTTGAGTACCATGTTCACTACCTTGAAGAGATGATGTTCAAGAGCCTCGTTTCAGCTCTGCTTGTCCTCGCTTGTCTGCTGTTGCCTCAGGCGGTTCTTGAGATACAGATTCTCCAGGAACAAAGCTAGATAATCCCCGGCCAGGAGCATAAATTCCTTGAGCTCCTGGCCGGAGTCTTGGTACTGCTCGCTGGCCAGAACCAGCACTCCTCTGGTTCGCATATGCACCACCAAGGGCACACAGATCACGCTGGGGAACTGTTTGGCCTTGCTCTTTTTTTCGAACAAGGGGGCACGGTTGGCCTTATTGTCCTGCTCTGCTGTGCTGACAAAGCAGTGATTGCGAAATACCCAGCCTATCAGGCCCTCATCCATGTGAAAGCTTTTGTGGTGTTCTTCCTGGGTGCTGAATATGGGCTGGTTCCAGCCCTCCAGGAAGAAGTTATGGCCTCGTTCGTCCCTGGCAGCCAAGAAGCAGTGGCTGAATCCGGTATGTTCGGCAATGCACTGCAATAGGTCCTGCAGGAAAAAGGACCATTTGGGATGCTTGAGCCTTAGCCCGCGCAGCATCTGCAAACAGATATAGTAGCTGCGCTCCTTTCTGCTGATACCCTGTTCCCAGAAGGCATCCTGCAGGGCCTGCACCAGCTGCACGAACTGGTGCAAAATCTTCTGATCCTTGGCGCTGAAGGAATAGCTCTTCTTGCTGTCCAGGCAAAGCACCCCCTGGGCATTGTTCAATGGACAGCCCATAAAGGCCTTGATCTTGGATTCAGCTTCCGGGGAATAGTAGCCCAGGCAGTCCCCGGAGCGGTCAAAATCGTTGATAAGCAGGGGCTGATTATTGCGGATTATCCAGCCTACCAGCCCCTGGCCAGACTCCAGCCAGAGGTTTTCTCGGATATTGTCCCCCAGGCTGAAGGAGGTAGCCAGCCTATAGCCCCTATCCCCCTCAGCCAAAAACAGTACAGCGGAATAGGCCTCGAATACGCTGCAGATCAGCCCCAGGATGCGGTCCAGGAAATAATTGTCAGACATATGCACGCAGTCTACTTAAAATGGCGCTGAAAGTAAAACTCTAGACTGCGATTATAGGTCTTCTCTTCCTCCGGGGTGAAGTAGCAGGCAGGAAGCTCCCCTCGTACTCGGTGGTACTGAATGCATTCACAGCACAGGCCGTGCCTGGAGCAATCCGGGTAGGTGCAGGGGCAGGACTTAGTATTCAGCTTGACCCGGGGACACTGTTCTTTTTTGCTGCGCATACTAGGTTCCTATGGAGCGCTGGCGATTATCTGTTTCGACCATATGTTAGATCCTGGCTTGGAGGCTCTGGGATTCGGCTGCTAAATCCGCTGGATAGTAAGGCAAACATAAGCAGCTGGTCAAGCTTGAAAAGGGCAGGGGATCTGGCGCGCAAAGGCCTTGTTAAAGGCGGTCTTGCGCTATGGATGTGAATATGCCAAATTTACTTTTTTTAACGCTGGAGGTGGGGCTGCTGGCAGCCCCCTAACTTTAACCGCAAACAGCAAACAAAGAGGAGCAAGGCAATGCTGATACAGAACGTTCAAGCAGGTCAAAGCCTGGTCTTCAGGTTGCCCTATGGAGAGGATCTTCTGCAGTCCTTAACCGATATCTGCAGGGATAAGGGAATTCAAGCCGGCAAGGTGGAGGTTATTGGCGCAGTGCAGTCCGCGGCTGTGGCCTATTACGATCAGGAGAATCAGGAGTATCACAGACTGGAGCTGCCGGGGGAGTGGGAGATCCTGAGCTGCCTGGGCAATATTTCTCTCAAGGATGGTCAGGCCATGGTCCACGCCCATATACTTCTAGCTGACAGCCAGGGCAAGGCATTTGGCGGCCACTTGGTGCAGGGCTGCAGCATCTTCGCAGGCGAGGGATTTATTCAGGAGTTTTTGGGTGCCAGTCTGAACAGGGGGCTTGATGCCACCACTGGATTGACCCTGTGGCAGGAATAGGCCAAGGGGATTGGTCTTTTCCAGAAAGCTCCTGACAGTGATTTCGGCTTATGCAAGGACAACTCAAAACACAAAGCCTGCACTGCAAACAAAGCGGCCAAAACCTTTGCCTGGCCTGCGGCAGGCCGTTGGAGAAGCGCAGACACAGGTACTGCAGGCCAGGATGCAAAGAGGAGTTCATCTTCAAGCTGCGCTGGTTCAACAACCTGCTTAGGCTGCTGAACACCAGATATGCTACCTTTGGCTTCAGCCAGGAGCTTTTAATCCTAAACATACTGCCCCAGGGCTCTGAGCAGGAGGTGCACAGCTATTTCTACTCCCGCAGTTCGGGCAAGAGGCCAGCCCAGGATATAAATCGCATGGTCTTTGACCTGGGTTCTGTATGGTGGGGGGAAAAGAATCAGGCCCGCAGCAACAGCCAGGCTGGCCAGGAGGTCCTCAGACAGGGCAATAAGAGGATGTTCCCAGCCCAAAGCGTGCAGCCCAGGCAAACGTACTATGCGGCCCGGATCTCCAAGCAGCTGACCATGCTCAAGCTCAAATCTTGGGAGCTCAAGGACGGGGAGCAGGCAGAGGAAAGGATTAAGTCCGCCTTCCGCAACGCAGCCCTGGAGCATCATCCTGATCATGGGGGATCCAATATGAAGTTCAGGCAGATCTTCCAGGCTTATCAGGAGCTCCTGTCCTGGCTGCAGAGTCCGGTGTTCCAGCACCGGCAGGGGTTGCCGGAGCAGTGGTGCTTCATCGCAGCCAGGAACAGATGGGTTACGCCTTTATAAGGCTCTGCCG
>JBKGXZ010000055.1:0-10536 GCA_046546355.1 Desulfohalobiaceae bacterium
AGCCCAGTACATAATCCTGAGCCCCGCTGATGCAAACCAGGCAGCCGAATCTGCGACCCAGATCCCTTCCGGCCTGCAGGGCCTGCTGTCCGGTATGCAGGCTATCCACCCCCTTGGACTCCTCTGCCTGACCTGCCAAATTGAGGACCTCTGAAGGATTGGCCCGCAGGATGCTTACCCAACCCGCACGCAGAAAGCCCAGGGCAGACTCGGTGCGCAGTCTGCTGGCCCCTGCGCCCACAGGGTCCAGGACCACAGGCAGCCCCAGTCTGGCAGCCTCCTGGCCGGCCAGCTGCATGGTCTGCAACTGCTCATTATAGGGAGTGCCTATATTGAGCAGCAAAGCCTGGGAGAGCCCCAGCAGCTCCTGCACTTCTTGCCTGGAGCTGCTCATAAGGGGGGAGGCTCCCAGGGCTAACAGGGCATTGGCTGTAAAATGTATTGCCACCAGATTGGTCAGATTCAGCACCAAGGGGCTCTGGCCCCTTAAGCCCTGCAGCTCTTTTTGCAGCCAGGCTGCGTCCAGAGTCTTTTCCGCATCCATGCCTGAACCTCCTCCTGTAGTGATTTGCTGCCTGCCAGTCTGTATTGGTCAAAATATCGATTACGATTAGGACCACGACAACAACAGCGAGGGGAAGGCAGAGCAAATCGTGATCGTGGTCGTTGTGGTAATCGCTGTCGATGCTGGGAGTGGATTATCCGAATCTGCCTGCAGCCTTATGGCTCTGCCTGAAAAGGCCTCCTCCCAGGCAAAACTTCAAGCAGCACTTTAAATTTTGGGCCAGTTTAGCAAAAAACTGTATTTATATACCACCTGCTGGGCCCAAAATTTGGGAACTGGATAAAGTGTTAGACAAGCAGTTACGAAAATCCTAGCATAATGCTAGGAATAAAACAAACAGCTAGGCCTGGATAGCCTCAACTCATTCCTGGTTGTTCACCCAGCTCAGAGCTTGTCCCAGATCCAGGCTGCCGGTGTAGATGGCCCGTCCAGTGATCACGCCCACTAAACCCTGCTTGCACAACGGGGATAGCTCCTGGATGTCCTGCAGGTGGTGCACGCCGCCTGCAGCTATCACCGGAAGGCTTGTGGCCTGAAGTACCTGCTCCAGGGTCTCCAGGTTCACTCCGCTTTGCATCCCGTCCCTGCTGATGTCTGTATACACCAAAAAGGCTACCCCCAAACCCTCTAGTTCCGGCAGAAGGTCAAATACGCTCCTGCCGCTGTCCAAAACCCAACCCTTGCTTTTGAGCCTGCCCTGGTCAGCATCCAGTGAGACCCCGATCCTGCCCGGCCACCTCTGGCACAGGCGGCTCAGAGCCTGCTTATCTTCCAGGGCCAGGGTGCCGATTATTAAGCGTTCTATTCCGGCCTGGAAGTAGTTTTCTGCAGCTGCTTCATCCCTGATGCCGCCGCCCAGCTGCACCGGAATGCCCACCTGACTGCAGATTTTCCGAATCAGCTGAAAATTTACAGGCAGACCCTGGAATGCCCCATCCAGGTCCACCACGTGCAGCCAGCTGGCTCCCTGCTGGGACCAGTGCAGGGCCATAGCCAGAGGGTCCCTGGAGAACACAGTGACCTGGTCCTCCTTGCCCTGCTTCAGGCGCACGCACTGCCCGTCCTTGATATCCAGCGCAGGGAATATGATCATAAGCCCCACTCTTGTATAGCTTGCTGCATCCCTTCACCTGCCAGCTCCCTGGCGGATACCCATTTGCCTCCGCGTCGAAAAAAACGTCCCAACTGCAGAAGATCCTGGCTCAAGGCCTTTTGCTGCTCATCGAACTTGAATCTATTAAGCAGCTTTTGCTCCTGCACATCCAGCAGATACAGATCAAAGTGCACCCGGGCGGGCTCTTCCACGCCCCACTGGCCGCCCTGCCTTTCCCCCCAGTTTAGAAGATGAGGCAACAGCAGATAGTCAGCATCCAGGCACTCGCCCACCTGGCTCCAGAAGCGCAAAGCGGAAAGATTGTTGCGCTCCTCCACGCTGCTGATTACCTGCAGCGTGCACTCCTGGACCTGGGCTGGAGTTAAGTAATTCTGCCTGCCAGCCTCCTGCAGCTTAGCTCCCAGCAGCTGATCCAGCTCCTGCAGTATGCTTGGAGACACTTCCTCTCCACTGGCTGCATGACCAGCCAATAGCTCCCAGTTATGCCTGGGCTGCTTGAAAGGAGCCACGGCCAGGACCTCTGTCCCCTCCAGGGCCTGCTCAGGCTCTTTGGCTCCGCAACCAACAAGGAGCAAGACTGTGCACAGCAAAAAAATTGTCCACCCGCAGACTGCTTGACTCAATCCAAACTCCCCTTGCTGCTTCTAACTCCTTCCTGCTGCAGAGTTAAGCCCTGCTTCAAAGCCAAACCCAGGGCCTTGCAGGCTGATTCCAACAGATGATGCCCGTTTTGCCCATAATGGAATATAATATGCAGGTTCAAGCCTGCCTTGAAAGCCAGGGATTTGAAGAACTCCCGCCAGAGATCCTTTTCCTGGCCGAATATCAGCAGGGGCAGGATATGATCCTGGTATACCAGATATGGCCTGCCTGAGATATCCACGATAGCCTCGCTCAAGGACTCGTCCATGGGCACCTTGGCCCAGCCTACCCTGGCCAGACCGGATTTGTCCCCTATAGCCCTTTGCAGGGCTTCGCCCAGGCAGAGACCGGTATCCTCCAGAGTATGGTGACCGTCTACCTCCAGGTCCCCCTGGGCCTGGATCTCCAGATCGAATCCAGCCCAAAAGCCCAGCAGGGTGAGCATATGGTCCGCCCAGCCCAGACCGGTCTGCACTTGAATCCTGGACTTCCCGTCCAGGTCGATCTTGACCCTGATTTCAGTCTCTTTGGTCTGTCTGGAATATTCAGCTCGCCTTTGCTGCATGCCTGCTCACCTTAATCCTTGGGCTCTGTTTTTTGCTCCTTTTCCCCCTCCTGCTTGTCCTCTTCTGCCCCAGGCCTTTTCTTTTTCTTTTTCCTGCCCATGACCCCTGCGATCAAGACCCCTATTTCATAAAGCAAAACCAGGGGTCCGGCCATAAAGGCCTGGGTAATTAAATCCGGGGGGGTAAGCACCGCAGAAACTATAAAGGCCATGATGATCATATACTTGCGCTTTTTGCGCAGCATCTCCGCATTCACCAAACCCAGGGCGGAAAGAAAGAAAATCACCAGGGGCAGCTCGAAGACAATGCCGAAGGCCAACAGTATGCGCAGGGCAAAGGAAAAGCCCTCCCGCATGGTGATCATGGGGCTGATAAGGATATCAGCAAAGCCCATAAAGAACTCATAGGCAAAGGGAAATATTACGAAATAGCCGAACAGGGCCCCGCCTACGAAGAGCAAGGCAGAGCAAAAGGAGATGGGAATCAAGTACTTTCGCTCGTGGGGATACAGCCCGGGCTTGATGAACAGCCAGAACTGGTAGAAGATATAGGGGCTGGTCAGGAAGACACCGGCCACAAAAGCGGTCTTGATATGGATGAAAAAGGCCTCGTGGGGAGCTGTATAGATCATGGTGCTGCCCTCAGGCAGTGCCTGGTACAGGGGCTCCATAAGCCAGTCAAAGATCCGCTTGGCAAAGACATAGCAGGCCAGCATACCCAGAAAAGCTGCAGCCAGGGCCCTGAACAGTCGAGAGCGCAGCTCGGTTAGGTGATCCAGGAGGCCCATCTCCCCCAGTTCCCGGGACTTCTCCTCCTGCTCCCCACCCTGGCCGCTCCCCTGCTCCAGAGTGGTATCCTGGTCGTGTGAAGGATCAGCCATCCTGGGTGCCCTTGTCTTTTTCACCTGCAGCGTACTTCACTTCCGGAATCTCCTCCTCCTGCTGCTCAGCGGGCTGCTTAGCCTCTTGCTCCCCGGTCCCCTGGTCAGCTGCAGGCTCGGCTTCCTGCTGGGCTGAAGACTGGCTTGCTTGGGTTTCCTGCTGGGACTTGGTCCCTGCGGCATGTCCGGTAGCAGCGTTGGGGGCGCTGCTTTGATCCGTATCCCGGAATTGGGATTCCAGATCAATAGTACGCTTCACATCAGAGCTCATGCGCTTGAACTCCGCCAGCCCCTTGCCCAGGGACCGGGCCACGTCTGGCAGCTTGGAAGGACCGATCACCAACAGGGCTACCACCAGAATAACCAGCACCTCTGTGGTACCAATGCCAAACATCAGGCTTACCTCTTATCCCGGTCTAAATCCGGGAATCTTGCTGGGGTTATTCCCATTCAATGGTGCTGGGCGGCTTGGAAGATACATCATATACCACCCGGTTCACTCCCTGCACCTCGTTTATGATCCTGTTTGAGATCCTGGCCAGGATCTCCGAGGGCAGTCTGCTCCAGTCCGCGGTCATAGCGTCCCTGCTCTCCACTACCCGCAAGGCCACCACCGACTCGTAGGTCCTCTCATCCCCCATGACACCGACAGTCTTCAGGGGCAGGAGCACTGCAAAGCCCTGCCAGACCTTGTAGTACCAATTGGAGGACATGAGCTCGTTGTGCACTATCTTGTCAGCCCTGCGCAACATCTCCAGCCTCTTGGGGCTGACCTCGCCGATGATACGAATAGCCAGACCTGGTCCAGGGAAGGGATGTCTCCAGACCAGAAAATCAGGCAGGCCGAGCTCCACTGCCACCTTGCGCACCTCGTCCTTGAACAGCTCCCGCAGGGGCTCCACCAGATTCAGCTGCATCTTTTCCGGCAGTCCGCCCACGTTGTGGTGACTCTTGATCACTGCGGAAGGGCCCTTGAAGGAAACACTCTCGATCACATCAGGATACAGGGTACCCTGGGCCAGGTATTCCACTCCAGGAATGGACTTGGCCTGCTGCTCAAAGACCTGGATAAAGGTATTGCCAATGATCTTGCGCTTCTGCTCCGGATCCTGCACCCCTTGCAGACCCTGCAGGAATTGATCCTGGGCCTGGACATACTTCAGGTTCAGATCAAAGTGCTGCCGCAGATAGCCCACTACTTCCTGACCCTCGTCTGCCCGCAGCAGACCGTTGTCCACAAATATGCAGTGCAGCTGCTTGCCTATGGCCTTGTGCAGCAAAACAGCCACCACAGTGGAGTCCACGCCACCGCTCAAGGCACAGACAACTGGCTTGGATCCTACCTGGGCAGGCAAGTCTTCAAGCATGGAGTCCACAAACGCGGACATACTCCAAGTGGGCTCCAGACTAAGGGCTTCGAACAGGAAATTGTGCAATATCTGCTCCCCGTTTTCAGTATGCGAGACCTCGGGGTGGAACTGCAGGGCATAAATCCTGCGGCTGGGATCAGCCATGGCAGCCACTTCCACTTGCTCGGTCCTGGCCAGGACCTGAAAGCCAGGAGGCGACTTCAGGACCTTGTCCCCATGGGACATCCAGACCTGCATACCCTGGGCTTGCTCTAAGCCCTGCCATAATTCGCTTTGCTGCAGGATCTTCAGCTCGGCCCTGCCATATTCCCTATCCTCCGCAGGCAGCACTTCCCCGCCCAGAGTCTTGGCCAGGTACTGCATGCCGTAGCAGATACCCAGCATGGGCAGCTCTAGCTCCAGGATCCCGTCTTCCAGGCCGGGTGCATCCTCCCCGCAGACGCTGGCAGGCCCGCCTGAGAGCACCAGGCCGCTAGGTTCCAGGTCCTTTAGCCTCTGCAGCCCTATATTGTAGGGCTGGATCTCGGAATATACTCCGGCTTCCCGGATCCTCCTGGCAATGAGCTGGGTGTACTGGGAACCAAAGTCCAGAATAATGATCTTGTCCTGCTTTTGCATGTCCTTGAGTTCCTGTGACTAGCTGTCCACCTGATAGTTAGGGGCCTCCTTGGTAATAATCACATCGTGCACGTGGCTTTCCCTGTAGCCTGCCTGGGAGATCTGGGTAAATCTTGCCTTTTCCTGCATCCCCTTGATGCTGGAACATCCCACATAGCCCATGCCGGAACGTACACCACCCAGGAGCTGGTACAGGGTCTCCCGTACCTTGCCCTTGTACGGCACCCTGCCCACAATGCCTTCAGGCACCAGCTTGTTGCTGGCCTCCTGGAAATAGCGGTCGCTGCTGCCCTCCCGCATAGCGTCAATGGAGCCCATACCCCGGTATATCTTGTACCTTCGGCCCTGATACAGGATGGTCTCCCCTGGGCTCTCCTCTGTGCCGGCCAGCATGCTGCCCATCATGACCGCATCCGCACCTGCGGCCAAGGCCTTGATCACGTCCCCGGAGAACTTTACTCCACCGTCCGCGATCAGGCACTTGTCTTGCTCCCTGCAGGCCTGCACTGAATTCATGATAGCAGTAATCTGGGGGACCCCCACTCCTGCCACCACCCGGGTGGTACATATGGACCCCGGCCCGATGCCCACCTTGATGCTGTCCGCCCCTGCCTGCAGAAGATCCCTGGCTCCCTGATAGGTGGCCACGTTGCCTGCCACCAGCTGACAGTCCGGAAAGTCGTGCCTGATATCTCGCACCGCCTGCAGGACGTTCCTGCTGTGCCCATGCGCTGAGTCCAGGACCAGGAGGTCTGCTCCAGCCTGCAGCAGGGCATTGGCCCGCTCCAGCATGCCCGGACCTGGACCCACTGCTGCTCCCACCCGCAGTCTGCCCAGTTCATCCTTGCAGGCATAGGGGTATTTTTTAATCTTGTCTATGTCCTTGATGGTGATCAAGCCTTTCAGGGTGCCATGATCATCTACTACCAGGAGCTTTTCTATCCGGTTGGCATGCAGTATGGACTTGGCCTGCTCCAGATTGGTGCCCGGAGGCACAGTGACCAGGTTCTCGCTGGTCATGACATCAGAGACCTTGGTCTGCATATCCTGGACGAATATCACATCCCGATTGGTCACAATGCCCACCAGCTTGTCTCCCTGTACCACAGGCAGTCCGGAAATCCGGTACTCGGACATGATTTCCAGGGCCTGGCCTACGCTGAAGTCCGGATCCACGCTCAAGGGATCTACTATCATCCCGCTCTCGGACTTTTTGACCTTTTCCACCTCCAGCCTTTGCTTTTCACTGGACATGTTCTTGTGCACAATCCCGATACCTCCAGCCCGGGCCATGGAAATGGCCATCCTGGCCTCGGTCACGGTGTCCATGGCAGCGCTGAGCAGAGGTATGTTCAGATATATCTCCGGGGTCAGCCTGGTACTGACATCAGCCTCGTCCGGGAGGACCTCGGAATAGGCCGGCAAAAGCAAAACATCGTCAAAGGTCAGGGCCTGCTCGACTATCTTATGCATAACTTTTCACTCCTCATCTTGCGTGCTGTAATCCATCAGGCAAAAGCTGCCCCTCAAGGGCAAGCTGAAGATCCTATTCTTGCAACTTCTGCATCTCCTCCCTGGCCTGATTTTTCAGCTGATCCTGGGCAGCAGAAGAATCCAGAACCCTTTGGAACAGCTTCTCTGCCTGCTCATTGTCATTGAGGTGATAGGCGTACAGCAGGGCCAGATTGAAATTGGCATGGGGGGACTCAGGCTCCTGCTCCAGAACCTTTTCCAGCTCCATGGCTGCCTGGGCGTGCTCCTCCTGGCGATAATAGCAATTGGCCAACTGTTGCCTGGCCTGGAGATGTTCAGGCTCCTGCTCCAGAACCCTTTTCCAGAATTGGGCTGCCCGCTCCCAGGCCTCCATGCGCATAAAGATCAGTCCCAGCTGCTCCAGGGACTCTACATCTTGGGGATCTTCCTGCACCCTTTGCATAAGACTGGAAACCATTTCCATCATCTCCTGGGTCTGCTCCTGGTCCTGACCCTGGGTCTGGCTTTCTGGCCTCTGCCTGGCCTGCTGGGTCAGTCCAGGATTTTGCACCTGATAGACCACGGAATAGCCCAACAAAAGCAAAAGCCCCGCAAGCATCAGAGGTAGCACTACCTTGGAGGCCCGATGTAATACATTAGCTGAGTTCATGTTCCTCACTCTCCAGCTGCTGCACCCGGCGCATATTCTGTTTGCACTTTTGGCCCAAAAACGCCAGGTAAATACTGATTCCGGCCCAAACTGCCAAATTTGCTGCCAACAGGAAATGTATGAGCTGCATATTGCCTCCGATTTCAAAGTCCTTGGATCTGTTCAATCCTGGCTGCAGCTTTAAGCTGGATGTACCTGAGCCAACAGATCCAGGCCCACAAGACTCCCCAGGCCACAAGGCAAACCAAGACTGTAAGCAGCATCTCCTGGGGCAGCCCTCCCTCCCTGCTGGCAAAGACCGATGGATGGATACTTCGCCACATCCTGGCAGAGATAAAGACCAGGGGCACATCCAGGAAGGCCACTATACCCACGACAGCACAAATGCTCCTGCGCCTTTCTCCGCCTAGGTCGCTGGAGCGCAGGATCAGATAGCCGCAATACACGAACCACATCACTAAAGCCGTGGTCAGGCGCGGGTCCCAGGTCCACCAAGTGTTCCAGGAAGCCCTGGCCCAGATCATGCCGGTCAAAAGCACCAAGGTGCTAAACAGCACACCCACTTCTGCTGCAGCCCCTGCAAGCAGATCATGATTTTTTCTTTTGCGCAGCAAAAACAGCAAACTGGCGAGGAACACCAGGAAAAAGGACACAAATCCCCACCAGGCCAGGGGCAGATGCAGGTAGAAAATCTTCTGGGCCAGGCCCATAGTTCGCTCTACAGGGGCATAAATCCAGATCATCCACTGGCTGATCCCCATAAGCAGGGCAGTGAGCAGGCCCAAGGCATAAAATGCTTTCAAAACCGGTCCTTTAATTCCCTGATTGCAAATTGCTGCCCCTTAATACTGGGAATAGATAAAAGGAAAAAGCAGCAGGGCCGCACCTGTAAATATGGCATCAAAGGACAGGCCCACAGCGAACCAGCCCTCCTGTTCCCCTGGGCTCCCTGGCTGGAAAAGCATGCTGCCCACCTGGATACCGGTCAGAAGCAAAGGCACCAGCAGGGGAAAGACAATCACCGTGAGCAAGGAGTCCCTGCCAGGCTGACCCTGTCCCAGTGCGCCTAAGAGGGAGCCCAGCACCACAAGTCCCCAGTCCACTACCAAGAGCAAGGCCCCTAGCTGGAGCCAGGAACTTACTTGCTGCAGCCCTAGGAAAATCATTGCCGCTGGCAGAAACAAAGCCTGCAGCAGCAAGAGCATCGCCCCGCCAGCCAGGGCCTTCCCCAACCAGATCTCCTGTAGGCCTGCAGGGGAAAGCAAAAGGCCCAGCCTGGCCTGATTTTCCTCTTCCAAGGCATACAAGGAGTTGAAGATCAAAACCAGGCTAAAGCTGGAAGCCAGCCAGAATATAGCTGCCACCCATTGGACCTGGATCTTTCCTGTCTCAGCCCCGGCCAGACTGAAGACGAAAATAAGCAAAAGCCCCAATAGGCCAGCCTGGACAATACCCTGGCCCCGCAAGAGCAGCAAACGAAGGTCCTTGCCTGCCAACAGCAGTACCCGGGCTAGCATATCCCTTGCATCCCCTGGCCCTGCAATGCCTTTCTGGTGAGATGGCCGCTTTTGTCCTGCAGGCAGAGAATCCCGTTGGCCAAGTCCTGATCCAGGTCCGGGCTGTGGCTGACCCAAAGGGCCGCAGCCCTGTTCTCCCGGGCCTGCTTAATTTCCTGACGCAGGATCTGCTGGGATTCTTGATCCAGACCTGTGGCTGGCTCGTCCAGCAAAAACAGCCTGGGGCTGATCAGCAACACCCTGGCCAAGCTCAAGCGCTGGGCCATGCCCCTGGAAAAGTTGGCAGCAGGCTCGTGCCTGTACTGCCTCAAGCCCACCCGGCGCAGGATCTGCAAAAGATCCTGCTCCTTGCCTCCCAGCCTGTAGAGCCTGGACCAGAAGCGCAGGTTCTCCAGGGCGCTCAGTCCTGAGTAAACAAAGGTACTGTGGCCCATATAGCCCACATCCGAGGCCTCCAGCTCCAACCCCAGGCTGCCTTTGCTGGGCTTTAGCAACCCGCAAGCCAGTTGCAACAATGTGGACTTGCCGCTGCCGTTGGCCCCCAGGACCAGGATCAGCTCCCCTGGAAAAAGCTTAAAATCAAGATCCCGAAACACCAGCCTGGAGCCATAAGCCTTGGCCAGCCCCTGGGCCCAGAGCAAAGCCGAGTCATTATCCTGCATCTCAGGCATGATATCCGTGCTGCGCCTCATCTAATGTATATCTGTAGCAATAATTATCATGCCCCTAAATGGGCATAACCAAGCATGGTATTGGGCAAAATATCGATGTCGATACTCATAATCTCTACCTTACCACAGGCAGAAGGGCGAGCGGTGCTCGTCCTTTTTAGAGAAGGTTGTTGCTGGAGATCCAGTTTTCCATACCAGCGACTTAGGTTCACTGATTTTTTCTAGTTTCAACTATCACTACAGCGAAAATTTATTATACTTTTAACGAGATTTTTTTAGAGTTATGCGCGCAGATAGGGGCGAAAAATTTTTCGCCCCTCCTACTTGAGCCGCAGCTCTTAGTGAAGAAAGACATTTAAAATATTTTTGTCTAACTTGCGTTGTGGAGCTATCCTCTGTCCTCTGCCTTCTGTCCTCTGTCTTCTATCTTCTGTCTTCTGCCACTTCCCA
>JBKGXZ010000056.1:0-10346 GCA_046546355.1 Desulfohalobiaceae bacterium
AATTTTGTGCCCGAAAAGCCTTCATTTTTGGGACAAGTGGCTTCCAGCCCGGAGGGGTGCCGGAAGAGCCAGTCCCCGTGCCACATGCAAAGCGCTAGACAAATAGGAACTCTCAAACTGGGAGGATTCATGCCAGAGTACAGCGGCATCAACCACCTGGCCCTGGTCACCCCGGACATGCAGTCCACCATCAGGTTCTGGAGGGATCTCTTAGGCCTGCGGCTTGTGGTGGGGCTGGGCTCCAGGGGCTACAAGCATTACTTTTTTCAGATCTCCGGGCAGGATCTGATAGCCTTTTTTGAGTGGACGGGAGTGGAGAGGATACCTGAGAAGGATCACGGGGTGCCGGTTAAGGGGCCCTTTGGCTTTGACCACGTATCTATAGGGGTCCAGGACCTGCAGGGGCTGTGGGAGATCAAGGGCCGCCTAGAAGCAGCTGGTTTTTGGGTCTCGGAAGTTGTGGACCACGGTTTCATCTATTCTCTGTACAGCTTTGATCCCCACAATATCCCTATTGAATTCAGTGTGCAGAGCCCGGAGTTGGATGTGCGCAAAAGTCCCTGCATGGCGGATAAGAGCCCCTGCCCTGCAGTCCTGGAAGGGCCTGAGCCTCAGCCTGGGCACTGGCCTCAAGCAGGGGAGCCTGTTGAGGAGGATAAGCTTATATTCCCAGGAGAGGGCAAGGAACTGAAAGAAGCAGCTGCCAGGGGCTGGCCTGGTGCCAAGGCTTGAGGCTAGCTCTGGGAGGCTGGCCAGAGCTCTGCGGCAGGGTCCTCTGCGCTGGGCTGCGGGGAATATGTCCTTTGCCTTCTGTGCTCTGGCTGGGTGACGATCACCCGGTATTCGCCGCTGAACCACTTGCGCTTCAGGAGCCGGTCCTCAGATGTGGCTAAGCCCTTTTGTTGCAGCAGCTGGAAGAACTCATCCTCGTACGTGACCTGGCCGAAGTCTATGCTGGTCAGGTACTTGAGCTTGGGCTTAATGAATTCCAGCATCGGGGATCTGGAATGGAACATGGTTTGGAAGAATACCAGATTGCCTTCAGGCTTGAGCCAGGATTTGGCCTGGTCCAGGGCTTTCTCCTGATCAGGCAGGAGCATAAAGCTCATGCTGAACAGGACATAGTCGTACTTCTCCTCAGGCCCAGGGGAGTAGTTGAATACTGACTTGTGCAGCACCTGCAGTTGATCCTGCAGGGAGTAGCGCTCGATCAGCTTGCGGCAGTGCTTGATATAATCGAGATTGATGTCCAGTCCGGTGATCTGCAAATTCTTTTCCTGGATCATACTGTGGTAGCTCTCCAGCATGACCCCGTTGCCTATGCCCACATCCAGTATCCTGGAATCCGGAGCAAAGAGCTCCAGGCAGTCCTGGTAGCAGAGCTTGGTGACATCGCTTATTATCCAGTTGTAAAGGCTGTTGAACATGGGTTATTGTCCTGTTTATCAGTTGGGATAGTTTCAGGCTCTCTTTAAGTACCTGTAGGGCTCCGACCGCCAGGGGCTGGGCCTGCGCGGGCTGAGTAGAGTTACAGCAGCAGTTCCTAACATACCTGGACTGGAATTGCAAATTGCTGCTGATGCAAGATGGATGCAGCCTGGGTTTGTTCTTGACAAATCCCGGATTTCGAGTACTAGTTACAGCATATAACTATGTACCACAGCACAGGATCCAGTACCTGACTCCTTATGCGGAGCCAGGATTTTTTTGCTTGGGAGTCAATCAAAGCCAGACAAGGAGGTCTCTAAGGATATGAAAAGGGTATTGCTGTTTATAGGCACTAACATTGCGGTGCTGGTAGTGCTGAGCATTGTGTTGAGCCTGCTGGGGGTAAACCGCATCCTGGATGAGCAGGGAGTAGGGCTCAACCTGATGAACTTGCTGGTCTTTGCAGCGGTCTTCGGCTTCGGGGGCGCATTCATCTCCCTGGCTATCTCCAAATGGATAGCCAAGAAGATGACAGGGGCCAAGGTCATAGAGTCCCCTAGGAATGCCGCGGAGTCCTGGTTGCTGAATACAGTGCGCAATCAGGCTCACAGGCTGGGAGTGGCCATGCCGGAAGTGGCCATATTCGAATCCAGGGCCCCGAATGCCTTTGCCACAGGCATGCGCAGGGACAAGGCCCTGGTGGCTGTAAGCAGCGGCCTTTTGCAGAACATGAACCAGGATGAGGTGGAAGCGGTGCTGGCCCACGAGATGAGCCATGTGGCCAACGGGGATATGATCACTCTGACCTTGATCCAGGGGGTGGTCAACACCTTTGTGATCTTCCTGTCCAGAGTTGTGGGCCATTTTGTTGACCGGGTGGTGCTCAAGAACGAGGAGGGCCACGGGATCGGCTTTTTTGTAACCACCATAGCAGCTCAGATAGTCTTTGGGATCCTGGCCAGCACCATTGTGCTCTGGTTCAGCAGGCAAAGGGAGTTCAGGGCAGATGCGGGTGGAGGCAGACTGGCAGGCAGGGAGAAGATGATCTCCGCACTGGAGAAGTTGCGCAAGGGGGCGAAGGAACCCCTGCCGGACCAGATGGCGGCCTTCGGCATCAACGGCAAGCAGGGAGGCCCTGGCTGGAAGATTTTGTTCATGAGCCACCCGCCTCTGGAGCAGCGCATCCAGGCCCTGCGCCAGGGATAGGCTCCAGATCCAGGGGTAACTATCGTGTCCTAAATGGGCACAGCGCAGCCTGGAAAACTTCAATCCTTGAGGTATTGGTCAAAATATCGATAGCGATTGCGACCACGACAACGACAGCGAGGGGAAGACAGGGCAAATCGTAATCGTGATCGTTGTCGTAATCGCTGTCGATACTAATGATCTTTATCTTACCACAGGCAGAAGGTCGATCGGCCTGCCCGCATTGCTTGCGCAAAGGCGCTGCAGGCGGGCGCTCGCCCTTTTTGGAGCAAGCTGTTGCTGGAGATCCAGTTTTCCATACAAAGTCCTGGCACTAGGCAACAGCTCCGGGGCAGTATTCCTGCAGCTGCTCCAGGAAATCCTGCCTGTCCTGATACAGGATGCCGCACAATCCTGCCTGCTTCGCCCGCTGGATATGGCCAGGGCTATCGTCTATGAAAAGGGCCTGCTCAGGCTTGCATTGCAGCTTTCTTAGCACCAGCTCGAAGGTTCCAGGGTCAGCTTTGCTCCTGCCCAGGTGGTAGCTGTTGAAGACCCGGTCAAAGAGGCTGAAGAAGCCGTGCTCCGCGTTGAGCCTGTCCAGCCAGTCCACCTGGTCGCTCAGGATGGCTGTCCCGGTGCCTGTGGCCCTTATTCTGCGCACCAGCTCCAGCATCCAGTCCCGGATGATGAATCTGTGCAGTATGTTTTGACGCCAGTCGTCCTCTTGGCCCACAAGGCCCAGCTCCTGGCGCATACGTTCCCAGAAGTCACTTTCCCTGCCCTGTCCCAGCAAATAGCCACTGGCATGGATATGCTCCTGGGCCTTGCTGAGCACCAGTGCCGGATCCTGGCCGTTCAGGCGGGCTATTTCCCCGAGACCCTGCACAAAGCCTTCTTCAGCCAAAACCCCTCCAAAGTCGAAGAGTACCCAGTGCACTTGGCAAGCTACATCAGTCTCAGCCATGGATTACCCCTTGTCTCATTGTATGAAAAATATGCTAACATACTGCTAATGTAGAAAATCATGTTTTTTTTATGCTTCGTTGTGCCCAATAGGGCATGAGAGTTATTGCCAAATCAGTCATTTTAATGCCAAAATACTAATCGAATTTTAAGCATCAAAAAGCATAAATGGCAAGGATTCGGGCTGGAAAAGGCAATGAGACCCTGGGGCTCATTGCTGTTGACAGATTTGGTGAAAGTAGATAATGATAATCCTTATTAGCTCGATGTTAAAAACCTGTTTCCTATGCAAAGGAGATCAACATGCACGACAAAAAACGCAAACCCACAACAAATGATGCCGGGATCCCGGTATCCAGCGATGAGCACTCCTTGACCGTAGGTCCGGACGGGCCAATCCTGCTCCAGGATCACTACCTCATGGAACAGATGGCCAACTTCAACCGGGAGATGATTCCTGACCGCCAGCCACATGCCAAGGGCTCAGGCGCCTTCGGCCACTTCGAGGTCACCCAGGATGTGAGCGCCTATACCAAGGCGGCTGTATTCCAACCCGGTGCTAAAACCGAGGTCCTGGCCAGGTTTTCCACTGTGGCAGGCGAAGCAGGCAGCCCGGATACCTGGAGGGACGTGCGCGGCTTTGCCCTCAAGTTCTATACAGAAGAGGGCAATTACGACATGGTGGGCAACAACACCCCGGTGTTCTTCGTGCGCGACCCCATGAAGTTCCAGCACTTCATCCATTCCCAGAAGCGCAGGGCAGACACCGGCCTGCGGGACCACGACATGCAATGGGATTTCTGGACCCTGTCCCCTGAATCAGCCCACCAGGTGACCATTCTGATGAGCGATCGCGGGGTGCCCAAGAGCTATCGGCACATGAACGGCTACAGCAGCCATACCTACATGTGGGTCAATGCCAAAGGCGAGAGGTTCTGGGTCAAATATCAATTCAAGACCGATCAGGGGATTGATTTCCTTACTGATGAGGAGGCGGATAGGATCGCAGGCCAGGATGCAGACTATCATCGCCGCGATCTTTCCCAGGCTATTCAGCAAGGGAACAATCCCAGCTGGACCCTTTACGTTCAGATCATGCCCTTTGAGGATGCCAAGACCTATCGTTTCAATCCCTTTGACCTGACCAAGGTCTGGCCCCACAGCGACTACCCACTGCACGAGGTGGGCAGGCTGACCCTGAATCAGAACCCCACTGATTTCCATACCCAGATTGAGCAGGCAGCCTTTGAGCCTAATAGCTTCGTGCCTGGCATCGGTCCCAGCCCGGACAAGATGCTGCTGGCCCGTTTGGTATCCTACGCTGATGCCCATAGAGCCCGTTTAGGGGTCAACTACAAGCAGATCCCGGTCAATCAATCCAAGGCCCCTGTGCACAGCTACAGCAAGGGCGGCACAATGCGTGTTCAAAAGGTCTCAGACCCTGTCTACGCCCCGAACTCCAAAGGCGGCCCCCAGGCAGACCCGGAGCGCTATCCTGAACAGGCCATCTGGGATGCCAGCGGGGAGTTTATCCGGGCCGCCTATACCCTGCGCAAGGACGACGACGACTTTGGTCAGCCAGGGACCCTGGTGCGGGAAGTCATGGATGAGGCCCAGCGCGAGCGCCTGGTGTCCAACGTGGTGGGCCACCTGAAAAAGGGTGTTAGTGAGCCGGTTTTAGAGCGGGCTTTTGAGTACTGGAAGAGTATTGACAAAGAAATCGGGGAGCGTATTGAAAAAGGCGTGAAGGGCAATTGATCCGTGTCATTCATTCCCTGTCCCGCCAGGGTGCTGGCCCTGGGGGACAGGGAAAGGCAGAAATCATGCACGTAAAGACCCGCATCAAAGAGAACAGATCCGAATTCAAGTTCCCCTCCCTGGTCAGGCGGGTCTTTACCCACACTTGACACCCAGCTAAATACGGCTTTGCCGAAGACCTATGGTCTATTTAGCCAGGTAAACCGAGGGTAAGGAAGGGAACCCCATCACGACCCTCCCCTAGCCCCTCCCTGTCCAGGGCTGGGCATAGCACACACTGGGCACCGTGGGTTTATAACATACTGAAAAATAAGGTCTAAGAAACATTATCCCAACCACCCCTGCCCCTCCTTGCTAAGGAGGGGAGCTAAGAGGACCAAGCTTTTATATCAGTCTTTTGGTTATCCTCCTCAGTTTATTGGGAGCGACGACCTTAAATATTAAGCAAGATCAAACAGCTATGATTCCCCTCCTTCGCAAGGAGGGGTAAGGGGTGGTTGAATAATGGCATCTTCCTTATCCCACGGTGTCAAGTGTGGATAAAGGTCAGCTTTTCAAGGGAGGGCCTAGGGGAGGGCTTATAATGTGCAACACTGGAAATGTGTCAAGCCACTACAAGCGCTAGAGCAGCCATGCAAGTCCTGGACTTTCAGAACCTGGTGCACAAGGGTCTGTTGGAGAAGGTTACCAGGCATCATCCCTTCCACCCTGACCTGGCCTCCAGCATCAAGACCCTCAGCGTATATGAGAAGGATCAAAGGGGCATCAGGATTGAGATGGACGAGCACAGGAACGTCTATCTGACCATCCATCCCATCTTGCGACCCGGCAAAAGAGACGCCTATATCCTGTATCACGAATTCGGGCATATCGCGGACAGGCTGGATCCGGATTTCGGCTACCAGCAGCAGGAAAGGCTGGCCTTGAGCCCTGTGCAGGAGGAGTGTTTCCTGCAGCTGTGGAATGTGTATATAGACACCAGGCTTAAGCAGCAGGATCTGTTCTGCCTGCCTGCAGGAGGGGAGGTAGAGATCAGCGTGGATGGAATAAGGTACAAGCTGCCCAAAAGCGAGGTCAGCACCTACCTCCTGGAGACAGCAGCCCATCTTTCCCAGCGAGGAGTGCCCAGGGCGGGCTCCCTGGTGCAGGCCATCTGGGAACACCCGGAGCGCAGGTTGACGTTCCAGGATCTCCTGGATCCCATAATGCGTTAAGTAGTATATTTTCTACAAACAGGAGGGGGTCTTATCTGGGCTCTATGCCAGCAATGGAATAGATCTTTTCACCAGATACTTCCTCCTGCTCAAGAAGGACATTTGCCAGCTCGTCCAGGGCTTTCCTGTGCTCACTCAAGATATCCTTGGCTTTCTGGAAGGCCTGCTTGAGCAGGGATTCCACCTCCTGGTCTACAATCCTGGAGGTGCTCTCGCTGTATTCCCTGGTTTTGCCCAGCTCTTCCCCCAGGAAGACCTCCTGGCTGGCGCTGCCCAGGGCCATGTGCTCAAACTGCTCGCTCATGCCCCATTCCAGGACCATTCTGCGAGCCATCTTGGTGGCCTGCTGCAGATCGTTGGCTGCTCCGCTGGTGGCGGTCTGGAAAATCAGGTCTTCGGCGCAGCGTCCGCCCATCATTACCGCCAGGCGGTCCAGGAGGTATTCCCGGTGGAAGATATACCTTTCCTGCTCCGGGAACTGCTGGGTGGCACCCATGGACTGGCTCCTGGGCACGATGGAGACCTTGTGTATGGGGTCTGCATAGGGCAAGAGCGCGCCCACAATGGAATGTCCGGCCTCATGGTAGGCCACCATGCGTTTTTCCTCTGGAGTAAGCGCCAGGCCGTGGCGCTTGAGGCCCATGAGGATCTTGTCCCGGGCTGCCTCTATATCCTCTTGATTGATACTTTGCCGCTTGTCCCTGGCAGCCAGGAGTGCAGCCTCGTTGAGCATGTTCTCCAGATCTGCCCCGGAAAACCCCGGAGTCTCCCGAGCCAGCCGCTCCAGGTCCACATCCTGCTCCAGTTTTTTGTCCTTGGTATAGATCTGCAATAGCTCTTTACGATCCTTAGTCGTGGGCAGGTCTACTACTATGCGCCTATCGAACCTGCCAGGCCGGCTTAAGGCAGGATCCAGGATGTCAGGCCTGTTGGTGGCTGTTATGACCACCACATTCTCATTGGCCTCGAAGCCGTCCAGCTCGGACAAGAGCTGGTTCAAGGTCTGCTCCCGCTCATCGTGGCCTCCACCCAGGCCTGCTCCGCGTCTTCTCCCTATGGCGTCCATTTCGTCTATGAATATGATGCAAGGGGCGTTTTTTTTGGCGTCCTGGAACAGATTGCGTACCCTTTTGGCGCCCACGCCCACAAACATTTCCATGAAGTCAGAGCCGGTGATGGAGAAAAAAGGCACTCCTGCCTCCCCTGCCACAGCCCTGGCCAGCAGAGTTTTGCCTGTACCAGGGGGGCCCACCAGCATGATCCCTTTGGGTATCTTGCCGCCAACATCCTGGATCTGCTCTGGTTCCTTAAGATAGTCCACCACCTCCTGCAGCTCCACCTTGGCCTCGTCAGCTCCGGCTACATCTTCGAAGGTGGTCTTCTCCTGGCTTTGGTCATACTGCTTGGCCTGGCTCTGGCCAATACTGAAAATTCCTCCTCCCTGACCTTGCATGCGCTTGTACTGGGCGAAGACCAGGCCTGCGATGAGCAGCAGGGGCAGCATAGAGATTATAATGTACCAAAAGAAGGGATTAGCTTCAGGCTCAGTGTTTACCTGTACCCCTTTAGCTTCCAGCTCTTGCATCAGGCCCTGCTCTCCAAAGGAAGGGATGTACGTCAAGAAATCCTGGTAGGCTTGGTCATCGGTTTGAGCTTCCTGCTTTAAGCTGCCCTTGACTTCATCCCCTTTGACATTGATTTGCTGCACATTTTCTGCCTCTACCTGCTGCAGGAATTCGCTGTAGCTGATATTGGTGGTGGCCATCTGCTGGGAGATGACGCTCCAGAGCAAAAGTCCCAGGAGCAGGGCCAGGATGATGAACATCGGTTTGTTTTCTTTGAAATATTGCTGGTTCATTTTTATCTCCTGCAAAACGAACTTGGTTGGTATGGGAACAGCAGTTTAACTGTCTTGGGCTTTCTGCAATAGGCCCTGGACCTGCAGCTTGCTGGTTCAAGGCCAAGCAGTCAAATAGTGTATACTAAAAAGGCCTTCTTTGCCAGAAGGCCTTTGGGGATGCGCTGGAGTCAGTAAGCCTGTATCTTGAGCAAGACACTGCGGATAACATTTCGGTAATACTGTTCATTCTCTTAAATAATGAGGATGGCATGCTGTTTTGTCAAGGCAAAGTCGAGCCTGCAGCCCAAGATCGGATTGACAAGGCTGGTGTGCCTGATCTAGCTTTGCTAAGGTCAGTTTACTGGCTGGTCGGTCTGGCCTGGCTGTCTAGGTCTGCCTGTACAGGCCAGATTCAGAGAGGCATTAGCAAAAACATGGAGGGAGATGCTTTATGCGCATGTCTTGGTGGCTGCTTGCTGCTTTGCTGGGGGTGTTCCTGTTTGGATCCCCAGCTTGGGCCGGAAGTTTGGAAGAGGCGGATGCTCTGTATTCCCAAGGGGAAATGCAGGCATTGAAGCAGGCTATAGAGCTCTTTGAACAGGCTGTACAGGCGTCTCCGGAGAGCTTTGAGGCCAACTGGAAACTGGCCCGGGCCTACAGGGACTATGCCTTGAATGCCCAGCGAAGGGAGCTGGAGGGCTGGAAAGATATTTGCAAAGAATATGGCCAAAAGGGCATGGAGTATGCTGAAAAAGCAAGGGAGCTGAAGCCTGATGCGGTTCAGGGCCATTATTTCTATGGCTTATCAGTGAGTGTATATTCCGATTCAGTGGGCATTGTCAGCGCAATAAGCCAAGGCCTCAGGGGCAAGACCAAGGAGGCCCTGGAAAAGAGTTACGATATAGACAAGCATTACAGGGACAGCACCCCGATCATGGCCCTGGGCAGGTATTGGCAGGTAGTGCCCTGGCCTTACAGGGATAGGGATAAGGCCCTGGAGTATTATCGAGAGGCCCAGGAGGCCATGCCTGAAGATTCCCGGTATAGGACCGAGCTGCAGGTCTATTTGGGCAGCCTGCTTTTGCAGATGGGCCAAAACCAGGAAGAGGCCAAGCAGTTGCTGCGTAAAGCAACCCGGGCTGAGACCGGGTATTTTGACCAGTATTTCAGGCAGACCGCCCAAGCAATCTTGGAGGAGCACGAATAAGCAGCTTTAGGCAAAGCTTAGGAAAGCAGGCCCACGAAAGATAAAGCGCGGGCCTGCTGCTGAAGGCGCCCTTTTCAGGGCCTAGGCAGGGGGGAGCTCTAAAGCCTACTTGCTGGCCAGATTGTTTAGATTCAGGACATGTATCTCATGATCCCCACTGGCCATTGTCTGCAGATCCAGCAACCAGAGCTGGTTTTGGGCTAGGTACAAATAGGCTTTATCATTTTGGATGCAAATGGACAAAACCTGTCTGGGCAGTTTGAACCCAGCCTGCTTTCTGGGCCGGGATGGATCGCTGATGTCCAGTACTCGAAAGCTATTCTCATGATCCACCAGATAGATGGACTCACCTGCAAGGGCAGCTACACTGCATTTGCCAATCTTCACGCTGGCCACTTCCTTGGGGCTGCCCGGGCTGGATATGTCCATAATGTGCATACGTCCTTTCTGGGCCAGAAGTGCATTTGCAGCTTGCAGGTTGAGGCAGGACAACCCGGAAACAGAGCTGCAAAAGGCCTGGCTGGAGCCTGCCAGGCACCAGCTCCAGCAGGTCAGACAGAAAAATGCCGTCAACACGCTTGGAAAAAATTTAAGCTTGTACATACCCTGGCCCTCCTTTTGTTTGTCCTGTATGCAATGGATTTGGAGTCAAGGTAACAGGACTGGAGTCACGGATAGGTCACGGATTTCTGTTTCCAAGCAAAAACTTTTTCTAAGGCTTGGAGATCAAAGCCTGGAGCAGGGTCTG
>JBKGXZ010000057.1:0-10339 GCA_046546355.1 Desulfohalobiaceae bacterium
CGTGCATCTCTCCCAGGGTCCCGCCCATGACCGTGAAGTCCTGGGCAAAGACATAGACCAGCCTGCCCTGGATGGTGCCGTACCCTGTCACCACTCCGTCCCCAGGGGTGTGCTGCTTGTCCATGCCCAGCTCAGTACGCCTGTGGTGCACGAACTTATCCAGCTCTTTAAAGGAGCCCTGATCCAGCAAGAGATCCAGCCTCTCCCTGGCAGTGAACTTGCCCTTGTCGTGCTGCTTCTGGATCTGCTTCTGGCCACCTCCCTGCATGGTCCGGGCCAGACGCTCTTCCAGCTCCTTGAATTTGTCCTGCATATCAGCCCATCACTTGTTTTAAGGTTCCTTATGTCCAGATAGACTGCTCCGGCTCTTCCTGGCGCAGACCAAGGCTGCATCAGAGATAGGGACATTATTTATACTAAAAAACTATTCTTTTCAACCCGTGCTTATTGCTTCGGGCCTGGTCTGACCGGGACTTCCCAAGCAACAATGCTGACTAAGTCTAAGGCTGCTGGGCTTTACAACACTGTAGTCTGGATTAGAATATCTGCTAGGCTCAATTGACTGATACGCAGCCAGTGCTTCAGGACCCAGACCTATAAAGCTCTGATTTAAGGAGGTGCCAGGAGATATGAGCCCGGAAGGCAAGTTCTGGCTAATCGTAGCGGACATCCACGAACAGGCAGCCAATATCCACCATATTCCTGAAGCCCCCAGGGCAGAGGCCATCATCGTCAGCGGGGATTTAACCAACGCCGGCAATTGGCCCAGGGCCAGACAGGTACTGCAAGAGGTCCAGAAAGCAAACCCCTCAGTCTACGCCCAGATCGGAAACATGGATCATCCTGATGTCGAGGAGGGCCTGCAGAAATTGGGCTTGAATATCCACTGCCAAGGCTTTATGCTGGATCAGGATCTGGGGGTATTTGGCCTGGGATATTCCAACTATACCCCATTCGGCACCCCCAGCGAAGTGTCAGAGGAAAGGCTTGCTGGCTGGCTGCGGCAAGGTTTCACCCAGGTGAGCAAGGCCAGGCACAAGGTGCTCATCTCCCATGCCCCGCCCCTGCACACTGCCGCAGACAGGCTGGATAACGGCCAGCATGTGGGCAGCAGGGCGGTGCGGGATTTCCTGCTGCAAAATGAGCTGGATATATGCATCACCGGCCACATCCACGAGGCTGTGGCCAGGGACAGGCTCCAGGATACCCTGGTGCTCAACCCTGGACCCCTGTCCCAGGGAGGCTACGTCCTCCTGGGCTGGAACAGCCAAGGCCTGCAGGCTGAAATCAGAAACATCCAGAGGCAGTAAGGACTGCTGGGGCCAAGGTTTGTCGCTGTCGAGCATCAGCTCCAGCCAGCTCCCTGGACTTGAGCCCATCAACCATTTCAAAAGGCGAAAACATGTCCGGCAGAATCTTCATGCGCGCTTTGCAGGCCACAGCCCAGGCCTGTGCCCAGAAATGGGGCAGGCAGGCCGGAGACAAAAGCATCAGCTACTTGACCAGATGGGCCCAGCAGCGGGGTCTCTCCAATCGCAGCTATGACCTGGATTCCCTTAAGTCCGAGCTTACCCGCATGTACCAGGAGGGCAAATTCAACAAGTCCGAATGGCAGCAGATCAAGACCAGGCTGGCCCAGGCTGTAAAATCCAGAAGGGGCTCCGGCGGCTCCTGATGCAGCCATTGATGGCGTCCGGCAGGTACTCTGTATAGATTCCATTCAATCCTTAACCCAAGAAGGAGCACAGCATGCAAAACGCAGACAACTGGCAATGCGCCCATTGCGGCCACACAGCCGAAGGCAAGTTCCCTGGAGACATCTGTCCCCAATGCGGTCTCACCTATTGGAAATGCTCTGAATGCGGCTTCCTGCTCACTGCTGCCGCTCCCCCCGACACCTGCCCCCAGTGCGGCAGGAAATGCGACTTCCTGAATGTAACCTGCTACACCCCGGACTGCGGCGGCCCGGGCAACATTGATCCCAGGCTCTAGGACTGAAGACAGAAGTCAGCACAGAAAAACAGACAGCAATCCTGCACAGTGCAGGATTGCTGTTTAATTTCTGACTCCATGCACGAGAAAATATTTTGATTTGTATTGGAAAAACAAATGGTTACTCTCCTGGACTACGGCGCAGGGAATGTGCGCAGTGTACACAATGCGATAACCAACCTGGGTTACAAAATCCATATAGCCCAGGGACCGGAAGATATCCTCCAGGCCCAGACTCTCGTCTTCCCTGGAGTGGGCTCTTTCGGCAGCATGATGGCCACCCTGCAGGACAAGGGCTATACCCAGCCCCTGCTGGAATACTTAAGCTCTGGAAGGCCTTTTCTGGGCATCTGCCTCGGCCTGCAGGCCCTCTTCCAGGGCAGCGAGGAAGCCCCCGGGATACCAGGGTTGGGCTTTCTACAGGGCCATGTGCAGCGCTTCAGGACCGAACTATCAGTGCCCCACATCGGCTGGAATGGAGTACGGGTGCAAAAGCCCTCCAGGCTTTTCCAAGGCTTCGCCGGCCAGGAAAAGGTCTATTTCGTGCACTCCTTTCATGTGGTGCCCGAGGATCCAGGGGTGATCCTTAGCTACACCGACTACGGCTCCCAGTTTGTAAGCAGCATCCAGATAGACAATATCCTGGCCACCCAGTTCCACCCGGAGAAAAGCGGAGACACTGGGCTGGCCCTGTTCAGGAACTTTCTGGACCCTGAATCCCGGCCCAGCAGGCCTGGCAGGTCCCCCTCCTCCACCAGGCTGGCCAAAAGGATCGTCGCTTGTCTGGATGTACGCAGCAACGAGCAGGGAGATCTGGTAGTCACCAAAGGGGATCAATACGATGTGCGGGAACAAGGAAAGGTGCGCAACCTGGGCAAGCCTGTAGAGCTGGCAGAGCGCTATTACCAGGAAGGTGCGGACGAAATAGTCTTCTTGAACATCACCGGATTCAGAGACTTTCCGCTGCTGGATCTGCCCATGCTGGAGGTATTGAAACAGACATCGCAGGGCGTCTTTGTGCCCCTGACCATAGGCGGCGGTATCCGGGACTACACAGATTCCCAGGGCAGGAGCTACAGCGCCCTGGAAGTGGCTGCCCAGTACTTTCGCTCCGGCGCGGACAAGATATCCCTGGGCAGCGAGGCCGTAGACATTGCCCAGAACTATCTTGAGACAGGGCAAAAGACGAAAGACAGCGCGATAGAGACCATATCAGCCGTATACGGCAGCCAGGCGGTGGTCATCTCCATTGATCCCAGGCGCAGGTATGTGTTCTCTGCCCAGGACAGCCCGCACCTGGCCCTGCCCACCCAGCATCCGGGCCCTGAAGGCCAGGGCTACTGCTGGTTCCAGTGCACTGTCAAAGGCGGAAGGGAGGGCCGGGAACTGGATGCTGTTACCCTGGCCAGGACCTGCGAGGAACTTGGGGCGGGGGAAATCCTGCTAAACAGCATCGACCAGGACGGTACCAACTCTGGTTTCGACCTGGAGCTGATCCAGGCCGTAAGCCAGGCAGTGCAGATCCCGGTAATTGCCTCCAGCGGAGCAGGCAGCGTAGAGCATTTCCTGCAGGTCTTCGGCAGCACCCAGGCCCAGGCTGCCCTGGCTGCAGGTATCTTCCACCGCAGGGAAGTGCCTATCAAGACCGTCAAGGAATACCTGGGGGCCAGGGTGGAGATCCGGCCCTGACAGGTCTGCGTGCTGGCAGTTTTCAAGGCCTGGCCTGCTTTGGGAAACACGGGGGCCTCTAGCTGCGGCTGCCAGTTTGATCTGGGATAAAAGGTGTGTTGTGGTGCTCTCAGAATTCCCGGACGGCCAAGCCAGCGACCGGGGTTAAGTCTTGTTTAATACGAGGCCCAGGCAGCAGCTAATATCAGCCTGGGCCAAACTTTAAGCTTATGAGACGCGGTACTAGACAGACTCAAACAACTTCTTCACCTCCTGAGCAGGCTCCCTGTCCAGCAAGCTTACTCCTATGGCTGCTGCCGCACAAAGAATGAATCCAGGCAAAATCTCATACAGATCAAAAAGCCCGCCAGTCAAGTTCTTCCAGACAATCACCGTCACGGCGCCTACGATCATGCCTGCCAGGACCCCGTTTCTGGTCAGCCTCTTCCAGAACAAGGAGAGAATGACTATCGGACCGAAGGCAGCTCCGAAGCCTCCCCAGGCGTAAGCCACCAGATCCAGCACCTTGCTGTCCGGGTTGGAGGCCATAGATGCCGCAATCAAAGCCAGGATCACCACCGAGACCCTCCCGATCCAGACCAGCTCCTGGGGCCGGGCTTCCTTGCGCAGGATCTGCCTATAGAAATCCTCGGCTATGGCGCTGGAGCAGACCAGCAGCTGGGAGTCCACTGTGCTCATGATGGCAGACAGGATAGCAGCCAGCAGAACTCCTGCCACCCATGGATTAAACAGGGCCTGGGTCAAGGCAATAAAAACTGTTTCCGAATTCTCCAGGGGCGCATCTGCAAAATAGGCAATGCCCGCAAACCCCGTAAATATAGCTCCAAACAGGGCCAGCACCATCCAGGTCATGCCCACCAGTCTGGCCACCGGCACGTCCCTGGTGCTGCGAATGGCCATGAACCTGGCCAGGATATGGGGTTGTCCAAAGTAGCCCAGCCCCCAGGCCAGAAGGGAGACAATGCCCAGAAAGGTCATCCCGGAAAAGGCATTGAGATGGGATTCGTCCACTGCAGCTGTCTCAGAAACCATCGAGCTCCAGCTGCCGCTGACGCTGATCACCACCATGGGTACCAGCAATAGCGCCAGGAACATCAGGGTGCCCTGGATGAAATCAGTCAGGCTGACTGCCAGAAAGCCACCCAGGAAAGTGTAGGCCACGATCACCAAAGTGCCTACCCAAAGCGCTAGCTGATAATTCAGGCCAAAAGTGTCCTCAAACAGGATGGCCCCGCCCACCAGGCCAGAGCTGACATAGATGGTGAAGAAGACCAGGATCACTATCGCGGAGATTACCCGCAGGACCTTGGTCTGGTCCTGGAAACGGTTCTCAAGATAGTCCGGCAGGGTTATGGAGTCATTAGCCATTTCCGTGAACCTGCGCAGACGCTTGGCAACAAACTGCCAGTTCAGATATGCTCCCACTGAAAGCCCTATGGCGATCCAGATGTTGCTCATACCGCCGGCGTACAGGGCCCCGGGCAGCCCCAGCAAAAGCCAGCCGCTCATGTCTGAAGCGCCTGCGCTAAGCGCGGCCACAGACGGCCGCAGCTTCCTGCCACCCAATATATAGTCCGAGAGATTTCTGGTTCGAAAGTAAAAAAACAGACCGATGCTCATCATCACAATCAGGTAAATAATAAAGGAGGTCAACGTCGGGACATTCATTACCTATCCCTCCTTTCTACAAGCAAAGTGATCACGGAGAGCAAAACCACCAGTGGCATGGGTACCAGCAGCCAGAACCAAGTTCCTGCGGTCAATGAAGCTTCCTCCATATGCGAACCCCCTTTCTTTGGTTAAGTTTTTTGTCTGTCCCAAGCTGCAAATGCCAGGGCCCGCCAAGGCAGCACAGGCCCTGGCCCTGGACCAGTGCGCTTGGAGTCTGCCTTAGCCCACCCAGTCGTCATCCTCGGCTATTGGAGCAAAGCCCCTGCGCATCGTGTTCTCTGTGGTGTTCCTTTGATTCATGAACTGGGTCAGGTAGTCCGGCCCCCCTGTCTTAGAGCCGATCCCCGAGAGTTTGAACCCCCCGAAAGCGTTCCTTTCCACCAGGGATCCTGTTATGGCCCGATTCAAATAAAGATTGCCCACCCGGAACTCTCTTCTGGCCTGCTGCAGATGGTCCGGGCTCCTGGAGAACACCCCGCCTGTCAGGGCGTAGCAGGTGGAGTTTGCCCACTCCAGGGCCTGATTAAAGTCCTTGACCTTCATCACAGCCAGTACCGGACCGAAGATCTCCTCCTGGGCCAGGCGATGCTCAGGGCGAATGTCCCCGATTATGGTCAAGGGCACATAATACCCGTCCCTGGGCAGTTCCTCGGATCTGCAGAGCAGGACAGAACCTTCCTGCTTGCCCAGCTCAATATATTCCTGGATCTTGGCCTGGGACCCGGAGTCTATCACCGGGCCCATATAGTTGGCGGGATCCTCTGCAGGACCGATCCTTATGGACTTCGCAGCCTCCACCAGGCGGTGCACGAACTTCTCGTATATTGACTCCAGGACAATGACCCTGGAGCAGGCAGAGCATTTCTGGCCCTGGTACCCAAACGCGGAATAGACTATATCCAGGACCGCCTCATCCAGGTCCGCATCATCATCCACTATGACAGCATTCTTGCCCCCCATCTCCGCGACGACTGATTTCACAAACTGTTGCCCCGGCTGGACCTTTGCGGCTTTCTCTATTATGCGCAGGCCCACCTCCACTGATCCTGTAAAGGTGATCATAGCGATATCCGGGTGCTCCACCAGATAATCTCCAATAGCGCTTCCCCGGCCTGGCAGATAGTTGAACACCCCAGCAGGAATGCCGGCTTCCTGGTAGATCTGGCACAAGGTGTGACCCACTACTGAAGAGACCCCGGAAGGCTTGTATATCACGCAATTGCCTGTAACCATTGCAGCAGAGGTCATGCCGCAGCTGATCGCCAAGGGGAAGTTCCAGGGGGCAAATACGGCTGCCAGGCCCTTGGGCTCATAGAAATATTGATTCAGCTCCCCTGGCAAGTTGCCCATCCTGCGGGGGGACCCCAGCCTGATCATGTCTCTGGCGTAATACTCCATGAAATCTATGGCCTCGCCCACATCTGCATGGGCCTGGGCCCACTGCTTGCCTGTTTCCAGAATCTGCCAGGCGGAAAGCTTATAGATATTGCGTCTGGCAATATCGCTAGCCCTGAATAAATAATTGGCCCTTTCTGCAGCTGAAAGGTCCCGCCAGGCAGGGAAGGCCTGCTTTGCAGCCTGGATCGCCAGGTCAGCCTCCCTGGTGCCTGCCTGACAGACCTGGCCTATAATCTCCTTGGGCTGGGCTGGATTTACAGAGGGCAACTTCTCCTGGGTGAAGACCTGCTCCCCGTTTATGTACAATGGATAGACCCCTCCCATCTCCTGGCGCACAGCCTGGATAGCCCTGGGAAAGGCCTGCCTCTGGTCAGATTTGGTAAAGTCCACAAATGGATGATTCCTGAACGGCTCTTCAGGCTTCAAGGGTCCTGATCTGCCAGTCTCGATCCCTTTCTTTTGCCCCTCCTGCTTCAAAAGCTCAGCCGGGTTCTGAAGCAGGTTGTCCATCTGCTCCCCCTCCACAAAGCTCTGGCGCAGAAACGATTCATTGGCGGTGTTCTCCAGCAGCCTGCGCACCAAATAGGCCATGCCCGGTATCAGCTCCCCGTAGGGACAATACAGGCGCACCCGCTTGGCCACATTGAGCAGCCCCTTGCGTACCGGCTCAGCCATGCCGTACAGAACCTGAAATTCGTACCTCTCTTCAGGAACTTGCAAGGCATTGGCCATCTCCTGCACCGCGGCTATGGACCTGATGTTGTGGGATCCGCAGGCAAAATGGCAGATGTCGTGATTCTCCAGTATCTTCCTGGCCTGCCTCTCAAATGCTGCATCTGTCTCAGCCTTGACAGTATAGACTGGGATCTCCCAATCGGCCTGCTTGGCGTAAATCACCTCATAGTCCCAGTAGGCTCCCTTGACCAGCCGAATGGATATGGGCAGCTCTTTTGACCTGGCCCAATCCAGCATCTGTTCCAGATCTTGATCAGTATCCTTGAGGTAGGACTGCAGGACCACCGTCAGGAAAGGGTAGTCCGAAAACTCTGGATCTGAGCGCAGCCTGCGATAGACTTCCAGGGTGATATCCTTGAATTTGTATTGCTCCACATCGATACAGAGCTGCCCCCCGGTCTCCCTTACTTTCCTCAGCACAGGCCGCAGCCTGTCACATATGGCCTGCACCGAGCCCTCGAAATCCGCAGGCCTGGCTTGGGAGTAAAGGGCTGAGGGCTTGATCGAAATATTGATCTTAGGGGCATGTCCCCAATCCAGATCCCTGGCCCCCTCCAGGCTGTCCCAGGTCGGGAGCTGCTTGGCCAAAGCATCCAGGAGCTGCAGATAGTTTTGCTGATATATACTGCCTTCCTCTTCACTCACAGTAGCCTCGCCAAGGATATCCACTGTGAAGGCAAAGCCATTCTTGCGCAGCTTATGAAGGTTCTGCACAGCCTGGTCAGTATTTTCGCCTATAATAAACTGCTTGGCCATACCCTCTATATTCGCACTTATGGTCTTGGCCATCAGCTTTCCTGCCAGGCCCTTTCCCCAACCGGCACCCTTTGCCCCCCATTTAAGAACGGATGGCAGACCCTGCTGGTCAGAGGCGAAATATTCCTGGATATGCCTGGACAAGGACTCAGTAGTGTTCAAATAGGGCAATACATCCACAAACCTGAAGAGCTGGGTTTTGAATTCCTCGTTGCGCATGCTCCAGTCCATGACCTTGCCGGTCCACCACCCCTTGTTGAATACTGAAGGCGCCTCTCCGCTGATACTGCTGAAAAACTGCCTGCCACGCTCCTTGATCTTTGCTTCCAGGGCTTCGTGGTCCATGTCTAAGACTCCATTTTTTTGCACTTTCTGCTGCCTGACAAAGCCTCGCCTCCAGCTCTGTTCCCTGAATTACACATTGCCGCCGGGCTGTGGTGGACCTTAACCTGAAATAAAGACTTCCTAGGCCGCTATCTCCCGCAGCTTGAAGATCTGCTTCCTCTCCTCCCAGCAGATCTGAATCAGGATTATCCTGCCATCCTGATAGAGATTGGAACACTGCCTATCGAACTCCTGGCAGGCCCTTTGATAGCAGGTGAAGTACTCCTCGAATCTGCCCCTGGTCTTCTGTACGCTGATCCCGAAGATGTCCATAGCCCCTGACCCCTGTTGATCGCTTCTTTTCTGAGCTCCAGCCGCCTCGTAGCCTTCTGTCCCAGCTTTCTTGTGCAAGGCCAATAGCCCAAAACACTCGCCATGTCCAGACCCTGGAAAAAATTTCATTTAACTCAAGAGGCTACACTTCTAAGTCTCTCCCAGGCTCTGTCTGCAGGGCCAAAACTATAATGGTCAGATTATCAGTGCCCATGCGCCGAATAAGCACTTCTTGGGCAAGCTCATCAGCAGCCTGCCTGGCTTCCTGGCAGCCGAGGGCGATCTCCGCTGCCTCCTTGTTGTTCAGGACATCGAACAGGCCGTCGCAGGCAGCGATCAGCCACAGATCTTCTTCCTGCAGCTCCTCCTCATGCACATCCGGGGTAGCTATGACCCCAGCAGGCTCGAAAAAGGAGTCCCCCAGACTGCGGGTAGGCATCAGCCCCAGACCTTCGCGCAGCACGTATGGATAGCTGATCTGCCCTGCATAAGCCTGAATCCTGGCCAGCTCCTGGGGGTGGTCCAGGCGATGTTCCTGGCTGAGTTGCCTGACCCCCTCCCGGCTGACCACCAGCACTCGGGAGTCCCCGGCATTGGCCACCCACAGCCTGCTGCCCAGGAGATAGAAGTTGGCCGCAGTGGTTCCGGACTGAACCCTGGCCAGCTCCTGATCCGTGTCCTGATAGCTGTTGATGAAGGCCTGGCTTGGGCTGAGCCCCTGCTGCAAATGGTGGGCAAATCTGACATGCAGACTGCGGGAGGCTAGGACCGCTGCGTAGTCCCCGCTGTGGCCGTCATACACCCCGCCGAAGACATCCCCGGCATATACCAAAGCCTGCCTGAGGACATAGGCGTCCTCCATACGCCAGCGCATACCCTGTTCGCTTACCACCGCCAGCCTGGACATAAACTGCTCCACCTCCGGCTAACGGAATATATCGCCTTCCAGCTTTTCCAGCTCTTCAACGGGCCAGAAAATGTAAATACAGGCAGTGAGCACCGGGGCATAAGCCAGGGCTGCAGCAGCAATCAGGGATTGGTCCCAATCCTCTTTCCTGGCTGCGGCCTGGGTCAGCTTGACAAAGTAGTCCCACATCCCTGGCTCACATTGTTCCAAGAAGCTGGAAAGATGGTCCCCGCCGCTGCCCTGGACCAACTTGCTCCAAATGTGCTGCAGGATGCCTGAAGGCAGCTCCCGCTGGGGCTCCCCGCAGCTCTGGAAGGCCCAGACTGTAGCAGCAGTAGCGTAGGTAACTATGGGCCTGGCTTTGCCCATATCCTGCTGCCTTTGCTTCAGATATTCAAATATCTCCGGGAAATAGCCCAGGCACTGGGTCATGGTCCCGGGTACCAGCTCTTCCTGCTGCAAACCTTCCAGCACTGAGTCAGTGATCATAGCCATGGCAGAATCTGCCCCCTTTTTTTGCGGAAGCATTACCTT
>JBKGXZ010000058.1:0-10333 GCA_046546355.1 Desulfohalobiaceae bacterium
GACCCCCCTAACTTATGGTGTTAGGTGTGGTTTAGGAGCAGCGCCTGGCAGCAAGCTCAGGTGAGCCCTCACAATCCCTACCCTTTTATACAGGCCAGGGGCGCAAGCTTGGCTATTTTTCTGGCCAGCCCGGCCTCCTGGGTGGCCTGGACTACCTGGTTGACATCCTTGTAGGCTGCAGGGGCCTCCTCTGCAGCTCCCTTCTTGCTGGCAGCCCTGATCAGGATGCCCTGATGGGCCAGCTCGTTCAAGACGCCCTTGGCCTTGTGTCTCTTCAGGGCCTGTCTCCTGCTCATGGCTCTGCCTGCTCCGTGGCAGGCCGAGCCCCAGGCCTGGTTCTCCTGCTGGCCTGCCAGGATATAGGAGCTGGTACCCATGGTCCCGCCGATCAGCACCGGCTGACCTACTTGGCTGTATCTTGCCGGAATCCCTGCGCTGCCCGGGCCAAAGGCCCTGGTAGCTCCTTTGCGGTGTACATAGAGCTTGCGGGGCTGGCCCTGGACTTGGTGGGTTTCTATCTTGCAGGTATTGTGGCTGACGTCGTAGAGGAGCTGGGCCTCTGCCCCAGGGAATATCTCTTCAAATACCTCCCGGACCAGATGACCCAGGATTTGTCTGTTGGCCAGGGCGCAATTGATGCCGCAGGCCATGGCCCGGTAGAAGTCCTTGCCTTCCTGGGAAAGGATGGGCGCACAGACCAGGTCTCGCACCGGGAGCTGAATATTGTATTTCTGGGCGGCTCGGCCCAGGATCTGGATATAATCTGTCCCCACCTGGTGCCCTAGTGCCCGGGAGCCGCAGTGCAGGGAGACGCAGATCTGGTCCTGCTCCAGGCCGAAGGCCTCGGCAGTGAAAGAATCAAAGATCTCTTGCACGTACTGGACTTCCAGGTAGTGGTTGCCTGAGCCCAGGGTGCCCATCTGCTTCTTTTGTCTCTTCTTGGCCTCCTGGCTGACCAGATCCGGGTCTGCCCCGATTATGCGGCCCTGGTCCTCGATGAGCTCCAGCTCCTGGGGATCGCCAAAGCCTTGCTGTACAGCCCAGCCAGCCCCTTGTTCCAGGACCTGATCCAGCTTGGCCTGGCTTAGCTGCAATAAGCCCTGGGAGCCCAGCCCAGCCGGGATGCGGGCAAAGAGCCTGTCTGCCAAGCGCTCCAGCTGGGGCTGGATCTGGCTTCTGTCAAGCTTGGTGCGCAGGGTGCGTACCCCGCAGGAGATATCGTAGCCGATTCCGCCCATGCAGATGACGCCCTGGTCTTCAGGATCAAAGGCAGCCACCCCGCCGATGGGAAAGCCGTAGCCCCAGTGCGCATCAGGCATAACCAAGGAGGCCTGGACAATGCCCGGCAGCCAGGCTACGTTTTTGGCCTGCTCCAGGACCTGTGGCTCCAGCTGATTCAGGATCTGTCTAGAGGCGAAGATCCGGGTCGGGACCCGCATCTGCTCCCTGGCACCAATCTCCCAGAGGCAGGTGTCCAATTGTTTGAGGCCTGGGATCTGCATTTTCTGTTTGGGCGGCAAAAGGGCTTGGTTGCCTAAAACCTGCCTAAAAGGGCTGAACCAGGATATGATCCGCCTCGTTGTTGCGCAGGGTCAAAGTGAAGTCGTTTACCTTCAGGGCAACCGGGTCCCTTAAAGGGGCCCTGCCAACGATCTTTATCTCTACACCGGGCCTAAGGCCCATATCCCTGATCCTCCTGCCCAGTTCTCCTGTGGCCTGCAGAGCCACTATGGTGGCTTTTTGATCCTTGGCCAGCCGGCGCAAGGGGATATGCTCCTGCTCTATGGGCCCGGCCTGCTCCATGGCTTGTTCTGTGATGTTCTTGTTCATATGGTCTCGAATTTTAGCTTGAGCCTTGGATTTAAAGGGCTATTCAACAGAGTTGGCCAGTATCTTGGAAGCTAGGCCATGGCCCAGGACCAGTTCCGAGTCCCTGACCTTCATCCTGCAGGGGCCTTGGCCTGAAGAGGTGAGCAAGATCTCCGTGCCAGGGGTCAAGCCCATGGCCAACAGCTTGCCCCGGGCCGCTCCCCCGGCATGGAAGTCGGCTATTTTGACCTTGCTGCCTGGAGGAAAATGATTTAAAGGGGTAGCGCTCATCTAGATTCCTTAGGAAATAAATTTGTTTACCTTGCCTAACTTTTTGTACTATAAGGAATGCCTTGTCTCCTGTCAACATATAGCCTATCCTGCCTTTGCCCTACTAAAAGGGCAGGGAAATTGAAAGGGGCAAAGAATCAGGCTTGCAACCTTAACCCGAGATTGTGGACTATGCCTAAAAGAACCGACATTAAGCGCATCCTGCTCATTGGCTCCGGGCCGATCATCATCGGCCAGGCCTGCGAATTCGACTATTCAGGCACCCAGGCCTTAAAGGCCCTCAGGGAGGAGGGCTACCAGGTGATCCTGGTCAACTCCAATCCTGCCACCATCATGACTGATCCAGATCTGGCCGCCCACACGTATGTGGAGCCTATCACTCCCGAGACAGTAGCCAGGATCATCGCAAAGGAAAGGCCGGATGCTCTGCTGCCCACCCTGGGGGGGCAGACCGGGCTGAATACCGCGGTGGCGGTATCGGAAATGGGAGTCCTGGAAGAGTACTCGGTGCAGCTGATCGGTGCTTCGCTGTCAGTGATCCAGAAGGCAGAGAGCAGAAGTCTGTTCAGGCAGGCCATGGACAATATCGGCCTGGCGGTGCCCAAGAGCGGGATAGCCCGTTCCATGCAGGAAGTCAGGGATCTCAAGCAGGAGATCTCCTTTCCGGTGATTGTCCGCCCGGCCTATACCCTGGGCGGCACTGGAGGTGGAGTGGCCTACAATATGGAGGATCTGGAAGAGGTGGCCTACCAGGGCCTGAGCGCCAGCATGACCAGTGAGGTCATGCTGGAAGAGTCCCTGTTGGGCTGGAAGGAGTTCGAGCTGGAGGTCATGCGGGACAAGGATGACAACTGCGTGATCATCTGCTCCATTGAGAACCTGGATCCCATGGGCGTGCATACTGGAGATTCCATTACCGTAGCCCCGGCCCAGACCCTGACTGATGTGGAGTACCAGAGCATGCGGGACGCTTCCCTGGCCATCATGCGGGAGATCGGAGTGGAAACGGGGGGCTCCAATGTGCAGTTCGCGGTGAACCCGCAGGACGGGCAGATGATGGTCATTGAGATGAACCCCAGGGTTTCCAGGTCCTCGGCTCTGGCCTCCAAGGCCACCGGCTTTCCCATAGCCAAGATTGCGGCCAAGCTGGCAGTGGGCTACAGTCTGGACGAGCTGCCCAACGACATCACCAGGGAGACAGTGGCCAGCTTCGAGCCGGCAATAGACTATTGCGTGGTCAAGGTGCCCAGGTTCACCTTTGAAAAATTCCCCAAGGCCCAGGACCTGCTGACTACTTCCATGAAGAGCGTGGGCGAGACCATGGCCATTGGCCGGACCTTTAAGGAGGCCCTGCAGAAAGGACTTCGCTCCCTGGAGACGGGCTTGAGCGGCCTGGCCAGGGAGTTTAGTCCTGAGCCCCTGGACAAGGAGCTGATTATGTCCAGACTGCGCATGCCTAACTCTCAGCGCATGTTCTATCTGCGTCAGGCCATGCTGCAGGATATAGATCTGGAGGAGATAAGACAGGCCACAGGCATAGATCCTTGGTTCCTGAGACAGATAAAGGAGCTGGTGGATTACGAGCCCAGTTTAGTCCAGGCCGCAAAGCAGGACCCGGAGCTTAAGGAAAGAGAGCAAACAGAGCCTGTACTCAGGCGGGCCAAGGCCCTGGGTTTTTCTGATCAGCAGTTGTCCGGGCTCTGGGGCCTCAAGGAGGAACAGATCAGAGATGTGCGCCAGGGCTGGGATATCCGAGCAGTGTACAAGCTGGTGGATACCTGTGCTGCGGAATTCGAGGCCTATACGCCTTATTATTACTCCAGCTTTGAGCAGGAGAACGAAACCAGGGTCAGTCAGGGCAAAAAGGTGCTCATCCTGGGCGGGGGGCCGAACAGGATCGGTCAGGGCATTGAATTCGACTACTGCTGTGTGCACGCTTCCTTCGCCCTGCGGGAAATGGGTCTGGAATCCATCATGGTCAACTCCAATCCAGAGACTGTGAGCACTGACTACGATACTTCGGATCGGCTTTATTTCGAGCCTTTGACTCTGGAGGATACCTTGAACATCATTGAGGAGGAGGAGCCGGAAGGGGTCATTGTCCAGTTCGGGGGCCAGACCCCCCTCAACCTGGCGGTGCCTTTGCTGCGCAATCAAGTCCCCATCCTGGGTACCAGCCCGGATAGTATAGACCGGGCCGAGGATCGGGAGAGGTTCCAGGATCTTCTGCATAAACTGAATCTGCAGCAGCCTGAGAACGGCACTGCTGTCTCCGAAGAGGGCGCCTTGCGCATAGCCAGGGAGATCGGCTATCCCCTGGTGGTCAGGCCCTCTTATGTCCTGGGCGGCAGGGCCATGGAGATTGTTTATGACGAACTTGACCTGCTGAACTATTTCCGGGAGGCAGTGATCATTTCCCCGGATCATCCCATACTGCTGGATAAGTTCATGGAGAACGCTGTGGAGGTGGATGTGGATGCAGTCTCTGACGGGGAGGATACCTATATCGGCGGGATTATGGAGCACATCGAGGAGGCAGGGGTCCATTCCGGAGATTCGGCCTGTGTCCTGCCCCCGCATACCATTTCCCCAGAGCTGGTGCAGGAGATAGAGCGCCAGACCAGGGCCCTGGCCATAGAGCTGCAGGTCAAGGGCTTGATGAATGTGCAGTATGCCGTCAAGGATCAGGAGGTGTTTATTTTGGAGGTCAATCCCAGGGCCTCCAGGACGGTGCCCTTTGTGAGCAAGGCCACAGGGGTGCCCCTGGCCAAGATCGCCACCCAGGTTATGCTGGGAGCCAGGCTCAGAGACCTGGCTCCCTGGGAGCAGAGAAAAACCGGATACATCTCGGTCAAGGAGGCTGTGTTGCCCTTTAGCCGCTTCCCTGGGGTGGACATCCTGCTGGGTCCTGAGATGCGCTCCACAGGGGAAGTCATGGGCATTGACCGCAGCTTCGGCCTGGCCTTTATCAAGTCCCAGCTGGCTGCAGGCCAGCATCTGCCCAGCCAGGGCACGGTATTCATCTCAGTCAATGACAGGGACAAGCCCTCTATAGTGGAGCCGGCCAAGTCGTTTGCTGATATGGGGTTGCGTCTGGCAGCCACCCAGGGTACAGCTGACTTTTTGGCCAGCCAGGGCATAGAAGCCCAGCGGGTGAATAAGGTCTACGAGGGCCGGCCCAACGTGATAGACATGATCAAGAACCAGGAAATCAACCTGGTGATAAATACCTCTTCAGGCAAGATGACCATCCAGGACTCCTCTTCCTTGCGCCAGGCAACCATTATCTACAATATTCCCTATACCACCACCTTGGCAGGGGCCAAAGCCCTGGCCCAGGCCTTGAGGGAGCTGCAAGGCCAGGGTCTGGAGGTCTGCTGCCTGCAGGAATACCACAGCACTGACTGGGCAGCCTCAAATACGGAATAGCTTATGATAAAGCATCATTGCGGTTTGATCGGGGTATACGGCCACCAGGAGGCTGCGCGGATGGCCTATTTCGGGCTCTATGCCCTGCAGCACCGGGGGCAGGAAAGCGCTGGCATCGTGACCTGGGACGGCCAGAAGCTAAGGGAGCAAAAAGGCATGGGCCTGGTGGCTGACGTGTTCCAGGAAAGGCATCTGGGTCACGAGCTAAAGGGCAGGGTGGCCCTGGGCCACATCCGCTATTCCACCACCGGGGCCTCCCTTTTGCGCAATGCCTCGCCCTTTTTGGTGCATTTCAAGGGTTATCATATGGCTATAGCCCACAACGGCAACCTGGTGAATACCGTGCAGCTGCGCAAAGAGCTGGAGAGCCAGGGCTCCCTGTTCCAGACCAGCATGGACAGCGAGATCTTCATGCATCTGGTGGCCAAGAGCAGCAACGGCTGCAGCAGGATCGAGGAAGCAGTGCTCCAAGCCTGTGAACAGATCCAGGGGGCCTACTCCCTGTTGCTGCAGGCCAACAACACGATGATCGGTATCCGGGATCCCTGGGGGTTCAGACCACTGGTCCTGGGTAAAGTGGGCAGGACCTATGTCTTGGCTTCTGAGACCTGCGCCCTGGATCTATTGGAGGCTGAGTACCTGCGGGAGGTGGAGCCAGGGGAGATAGTGATCATCGAGGAGGGACGCATCAGATCTCTGCACATCAGTCAGGCGGTCAGCAGGAAATCCTGCATTTTTGAGCTGATATATTTCGCTAGGCCGGATTCGGTGATATTCGCGGAGAATGTCTATCAGCGGCGCAAGGACATGGGTCAGATCCTGGCCAGGGAGGCCCCGGTGGACGCTGACTTCTGCATGCCTTTCCCTGACTCCGGTGTCTACGCGGCAATAGGCTATGCCCAGGAATCAGGGCTGCCCTTCGAAATGGCCATGATCCGCAATCATTATGTGGGCAGAACTTTTATCCAGCCTTCCCAGGACATGCGGGACTTTGGGGTTCGGGTCAAGCTGAATCCGGTCAAGGACATGATCAAGGGCAAAAAGATCGTGATCATAGAGGATTCTATTGTCCGGGGCACCACCATCAGGACCAGGATCAAGAAGCTGCGGGAGCTGGGGGCCAGGGAGCTGCACATGAGGGTCAGCTGTCCCCCGATCCGCTATCCCTGTTACTATGGCATAGATTTTTCCTCCAAAGGAGAGCTTATCGCAGCCAACCACTCGGTTTCGGATATTGCCAGATTCATCGGGCTGGACTCCTTGCATTACTTGAGCGAGGAAGGACTGCTGCAGGCGGTGCAAGCACAGAACGGCTACTGCATGGCCTGCTTTCAGGGTGATTACCCGGTTCTGCCAGGCGAGAACTATTGCAAGATGTGCCTTGAGCATTAAAAAGTCCTCTGGACGATGGACCGAGATGCAGAACAAACTCAACAGTAAGCAGGATCAGGACTGGATAGAGCTGGCCAGGGAAGTGCTGCAGGTAGAAATGGAGGGCATCCTGCAGGTGCGGGAGAATCTGGGCCAGGAGTTTGTCCGGGCCTTGGATATGCTGGCCTCCTGCCAGGGCAGGGTGGTTGTCAGTGGAGTGGGCAAGTCCGGCCTGGTGGGCCGCAAAATAGCAGCCACCTTAAGCAGCACCGGCACGCCTGCCTATTTCCTGCACCCGGTGGAAGGAGCCCATGGGGATCTGGGCATGATCAGACAGGGGGACGTGGTCCTGGCTATATCCAACAGCGGGGAGACAGAGGAGCTGAACAACATCATCCCGGCCCTGCTTTCCCTAGGGGCCAATGTGGTGGGCCTGACCGGGAGGCAAGACTCCACTCTGGCCGGGCTCTGCCATGCTGTTTTGGACATAAGCGTGCCCAGGGAGGCCTGTACCCTGGGGTTGGCGCCCACTGCCAGCACCACAGCTACCCTGGCCTTGGGGGACGCTTTGGCTGTGGCCTTGATCGAGATCAAGTCCTTCGGCAGGGAGGACTTCCAGCGCTATCATCCTGCAGGGGAGCTGGGCAGGCAGCTGAGTCTGGATATAAACAGCCTGATGCAGAAAAGCAATCTGCCTGTGACCGCTCTGGGGGACAGCCTGGGCCAGGCCTTGCAGATTCTGGATCAGGGGGGCCTGGGTACGGTGATAGTCCTGGACCGGGAGCGCAGAGTGCAGGGCATACTTACAGACGGTGATGTACGCCGGATTTTGTGTCGGCACAGCTTTTCCCTGCAGCAGGAGGTGGAACAGTACATGACTCAGGAGCCTAAGCTGGCCAGCCTGGGCCAGAAAGGGGGTCAGGTCCTGGACTACATGGAGAAGTCGGCCATCATGGTTTTGCCTGTGGTTGATTCACAGCGGGTGTTGCAGGGGGTAATCCACCTGCATGATCTGCTGGGCAAGGGCAGTTTGAAGCTGAACGGAAATGCAGGCAATTGCGGCTGTAATTAGTGATGAAAAGACTGGTCAAATACTTTTTGCTGCTGGTCCTGCTTCTGGTTGTGCTGGGAGTTGGGGCCGGGGCAGGCCTTTATTTCTGGGCAGCCAAAGATCTGCCCAGAATGAAGGAGATTACTGACTACAATCCGGCGCTGACCACTACTGTATATGCCAGGGACGGTCAGGTGCTGGGCTATCTGAGCAAGGAGAACCGGTTCCTGGTTTCTTTGTACGAGATGGACCCCAGACTGCCTTTGGCCTTTATGGCGTCAGAGGACAGCTCTTTCTATGAGCATGAAGGCGTGGATTTCTTCAGTATATTGCGGGCCTTTGTGCGCAATCTGCAGGCCGGATCCATAGTCCAGGGCGGCAGCACCATCACCCAACAGGTCATCAAGTCCTTGCTGCTGTCTCCAGAGCGCAGCTACACCAGGAAGCTGAAAGAGGCTATTCTGGCCTACAGGCTGGAGAACAACCTGCACAAGGACGAGATCCTGACCATATACATGAATCAGATCTACATGGGGCACGGGGCGTACGGAGTGGAGGCTGCAGCCAGGACCTATTTCGGCAAGCACTCCTCTGGGCTGAATCTGGCTGAGGCAGCATTACTGGCGGGTCTGCCCAAGGCCCCATCCGCCTACAACCCCTATAAGCACCCGCAAAGGGCCAAGGCCAGGCAGAAGTATGTTCTGGACCGCATGCTGAACAAGGACTGGATTACCCAGGAGCAGCACCAAGAAGCCCTGCAGCAGGAGTTGAACTACCAGCCCATGCTGGATCCTTCCTGGCAGACCGGCGCCTATTATTTGGAGGAGGTCAGGCGTTGGCTGCTGGACAGATTCGGGGAAAAAAAGACCTATACCGGGGGGTTGGAGGTGCAAACAGCTGTAGATCTTGAGCATCAGAGAGCTGCCCATGAGGCTCTGCGTCAGGGCCTGGAGGACTCTACCAAGCGCAGGGGCTGGCAGGGCCCCATCCAGAGCCTGAAACAGCACGAGTACTCCTCTTTTCTGCAAGAGCAAAAGCAGGAGCAGGGCCAAAAGGCTATGCGCAAGCTGCGGGCAGGGGATTGGATCCAGGCCCTGGTTACTGAGGTGGAGAAGCAGGGCGCAGAGGTCAAGTTCGCCTCAGAGGAGGCCTGGATGGATGTCTCCAGCATGTCTTGGTGCAGAGAGCCCAATCCTGAAAAGGCTCCAGAGGATGTTCGGGATATACAAGATGCCAGGCAGGTCCTGGAATCCGGGGATGTGGTCTGGGCCTCCCTGGCCAGTGAGGATGAAGAAGGCCAGGACCTGGAGCTGGCTCTGGAGCAAAAACCCCGGGTACAGGGGGCCTTGTTCTCCATGGATCCAGAGACTGGAGAAGTTCGGGCCCTGCAGGGTGGCTACAGCTTCCAGGAAAGTCAGTTCAATAGGGCCACCCAGTCAGAAAGGCAAACAGGCTCCGCATTCAAGCCCATAGTCTACTCAGCTGCCCTGGATCATGGCTTTACTCCAGCCTCGGTGCTCATGGATGCTCCTGTGGTCTATGCCGGGGGAGGTGCGGACAGCGCCTGGAAGCCGGAAAACTACGAGCGCACAAGCTTCGGGCCTACTTTACTGCGCACAGCCTTGGTCAAGTCCAGGAACCTGGTGACCATCAGGGTGGCCAGGGAGTTGGGAATTGAGAATGTGATTCAAAGGGCAAAACAGATGGGGCTGCGGGATACAGAGTATCCCAGGGAGCTCTCTGTGAGTCTGGGCACTGCCTCCACCAGTTTGTTGGAACTTTGCAGGGCTTATGGGGTCCTGGCCAGGGGAGGAAGCCTGGTTGAGCCCAGGCTGGTATTGCAGGTCAGGGACTCCTGGGAAGAGGAGCTTTATCAGTCTGAAAAACAGGTCCAGCAGGCCATCAGCCCCCGCACCGCTTACATCATAACTCACCTCTTACAGCAGGTGGTCCAGGACGGCACAGGCTGGCGGGCCAAGGCCCTGGGCAGGCCTGTGGCGGGCAAAACCGGCACCACGGACGAGCAGAAGGATGCCTGGTTTCTGGGCTATGCCCCGTATCTGATGACCGGGGTTTACGTGGGATTTGACGATCCAAAGCCCATGGGCAAGTACGAGACCGGCTCCAGGGCCGCGGTCCCGATCTGGCTGGGCTACAGGCAGCAGGTGGAGGACAGTTATCCGGTGCAGGATTTCACCCGGCCTCCAGGCATAGTCATGGCCAGGGTGGATGCCGAAAACGGGCTGCTAGCGGCCTCGGGGAGCGAAGATAGCTACCTGCTGCCCTTTAAGGCAGGCACTCAGCCCACCAGGCTCTCCCGTGGGGGTAATGACAGGCAAAAGGCCAGACAAGATGGGGAGCAGGAGGACAGCCAGGGGGATG
>JBKGXZ010000059.1:0-10331 GCA_046546355.1 Desulfohalobiaceae bacterium
AAGCTGTTGCTGGAGATGCAGTTTTCCTTACAAACCTGCTCCCAAAATATTCATGCTCTTAACCCGCTGCAAAAGATCTCCTTGTTCCCGGTCCAGGGACCACAGCCCCTTGCCAGGCTCCAGGCTGGTGATCACGGTCCTGCCCACTACTTCCCTGCCTTCCCTGCCCAGGATGTCCCTGGTACGCAGGCCCCACATGTTGTGCAGGACCACTGGCTGGCCCTGGTAGCTGCCCAGATAGAGCATCACATGTCCGGGCATGTACAAAATGCTCTGCATGGGCCTGCCGTGCTGCAGGATCTTTTTTTTCTTCTCCTCAAGTTCTAAGTCCTTGAGCTCCACCACCCGGCCCACCTGGCCCTGATCCCTGGAGTGCCTGGGCAGCCAGATCCCCAAAGGCGCAAACAAATCCTTCATCAAGGCCGAACAATCCCGGTTCTCATAAAGCCCACCCCAGCCGTAACTCTGGCCCATGATCCGCGAGGCCAGATCCGCGATGCTCTCAGGCTCCGCAGGCATCGGAAAAACCTCAGCCTGTGATCTGGCCAGGAAGGCCTCCTGCAGCACCGCCCTGCCCTGCTCATCCCTGCCAGGCACCAGGGCCAGGTAGCCATGGGCCTGCTCCTGCAGGAGCGGAAACAGGCTGCCTATATGGGCGGTAAGCAGATGCCCCCCTCGTCTGCCCAGCACAGAAACCCCATCCTTAACCACAGCCAGGAATCTGTTTTGGGTATACTCCTGGGCCTTTTCCTGATCCAGCAAAGCCAGGTCCTGGACCTGCATCCAGCCCAGGGCAAAGCCGCTTTGCACCAGATACCAAGCCCTGTCCCGGGACTCATGCAGGATGCGCACCGGGGTCCCGGCCCAGATCGCGGAGATCTGCAGCACATCGAATGGATAGCCCTGGCCGGCCAGGCTGAAATCCCGAAATGCAGGCCTGTGCGTGGGCAATAACCTCAGGCTGGAATTCTCAGTCACCATACCTGGCTGATCCAGTGCAGGGCTGTTTGCAAAATCGGATCTATAAAGCAATCTTTCGAGCCAGCCTGCCTGCCTGGGTCTTTTGTTCTCCCCAAACAGCTCTTTTTCCTGCAGGCTGCGCGCATATTGCGCAAAATCCTGCAGATCCGGCTCCTTTTCCCCGCGCCAGGGCGAGCTCCAGCTCTGCAAAAACTCCTGCGCTGCCTTCTCCTGCTCCTGACTATCCAGGAAGGGCTCCTGGCCGCCTTGAGCCTCCTGGAGGTAAAAGCCTGGATCCTGTGGCAGACTGGCCAGATCCGGTATGCGCTGCTCCTGCTTCTGTGCGCAGGCCTGCAGCAAGAACAAAAGCCCAGCCAGGATTAAAACACATTGCCAGGAAAAATCGCTCCCAGGGCTTGACAGATGTAATTGAAAAAGGTTCTTTCGCCTACACGGCAGCGAATCTGGATTTTGGCAGGCGTATCTGGACACTGGCTGCCAGCTATTCATCTTTGCTAGTCCCAGTCTTGCGCTTGAGATCCTTCCTCTGCAGCCAGGCCCTTTGCCTGGCCTGGTACTCAGCCTCTGTCTCCTGCCAACCAGCGTCCTGCAAAGACTTTTTGCCGGCATGGAAAAATATCCTGTATCTACCCTGCAGGCCCTGCAGGCAGCTACTCAAATCTTTTGCCTTGTCTGACATATTCAACCCAATTAAACCATTTAAATCGTAACTGACTGAGATCCATGAGCCAAAATTGTTCCCTGACTTTCAGCCCCAGCCTTAAAAAGCATGGAAAATCAAGCTGTTTTATAGATTGTATTACCTGAGTCCTGTCTGAATCAAGCCATAATTGAGAAAATACTTTGTCATGTCTCAAACGATATGCTCCGCAATGTAATTGACCTGGAGCATGTATTCCCGTATTCTGGTGGAAATAAGGGGCTTATATTTCTGTTCGGAAGCAAGCCCTCTGCCTGCCCATATGTAACCCTAACAGCGAAATTGCCATATGCTTGCAGCCACCAGAAAATCCAGACTCCTGATCAGCCTCTGCGCAGCCTGCCTGGGCCTTTTCATGCTGTTTGGCTCCCTGGCTGCCCAGCAGGACCAGGAGCCTGCCAAGATCAGCGCCCTTTACGTAAACGTCCAGGGCAGCATCTCCCCTGCCCAGGCGGATATGCTGGACAAGGCTATTGCTGCCTGCCAGCAGGAGGGACATGAGCTGCTCCTTCTCAGGCTGGACACTCCTGGCGGTCTGGGCCAGTCCATGCGGGACATGCTGCAGAGCATTCTCAACTCCCCAGTGCCTGTGGCTACCTGGGTAGGCCCCAAGGGAGCCAGGGCGGCCTCTGCAGGGGTCTTCCTGGTGGCTGGCTCCAGCATTGCAGCCATGAGCCCGGAGACCACCATTGGTGCTGCTACCCCGGTGCAGATCAGCGGAGAAGACGCGCCTTCCGCGATGCAGGAAAAGATCATGAACGACTTCATGAGCCTGATCCGCGGGGTGGCCAAAGCCAAAGACAGAAATGTTGAGTGGTACCAGGAGGCTGTAGAAAAGGCCGCCAGCATCACAGCCACAGAGGCAGCCCAGAACCGGGTGGTGGACATGCTGGCCACCAGTCCGGAGGATTTCCTGGACCAGATTGGGGCCCGGGGCCTTAGCCTGCCAGAAGGCACCGTGCACTTCACTGCCCAGGAGGTTCAGCTGGTGGAATTCGAGCCGGGCATGAGGCACGGAATCCTGTCCTGGCTGCTGCATCCCCAGATTGCGTATTTCCTGCTCATGGGCGGCATAGCCGGCCTGTTCTTCGAGCTGAGCAATCCTGGAGCCATATTCCCTGGAGTGCTGGGAGCTGCCTGCCTGCTTTTGGGGCTCTACGCCCTGGCTGTTTTGCCCACAAATGCCGCAGGCCTGCTGCTGATCCTGCTTAGCTTCATCCTGTTTATCCTGGAGCTGGCAGTGGTCAGCTACGGCCTGCTAAGTGTTGCAGGCATAGTCTGCCTTTTCTTGGGCTCCATTCTCCTGTTCGACTTTGAGTACGGCTACCAGGGACTGCCCTTGCAGGTCATCCTGCCCACCATTGCAGGTGTTTCTGCATTTATCGCCCTAGGCTTGTACTTGATCACCAGGAGCCAGGTCAAACCTAGACAAGGCGGGCAGGAAGCCATGCTCGGGCTGCCTGGCAAGGTGGTCAACTGGAGTGGCGGCCAGGGCCAGGTCCTGGTTGGGGGAGAGCTCTGGCGGGCCAGGACCCAGGACGGACGTCCCCTGGAAAAGGGTACCCGGGTGCAGGTCCAGGACTTGCAGGGTTTGATCCTGACAGTCTCTCCAAAACAAGACGACCTTTAAGCCAAAGCAACAAACAAAGGAGTATCCTATGCAGACCCTTTACACTTTCCTGCCTATCATCATCCTGGTGGTGATCTTTCTGGCCTCTGCCATCCGGGTGCTCAACGAGTACCAAAGGGGCGTAGTATTCAGGCTGGGCAGGGTGCTCACGTCCAAGGGGCCGGGCCTGATCATCCTGATCCCGGTCATTGACAAGATGGTCAAGGTCTCCCTGCGCATCATAACCCTCGATGTCCCATCCCAGGACGTAATCACCAAGGACAATGTCAGCGTCAAGGTCAATGCTGTGATTTACTTCCGGGTGGTGGATCCCAACAGTGCCATTCTCTCGGTGGAGGACTACATGTTCGCCACCTCCCAGCTGGCCCAGACCACCCTGCGCAGTGTCTGCGGCTCTGTGGAGCTGGATGAGATCCTGGCCCACAGGGCCAAGATCAATCAGCAGATCCAGGAGATACTTGACGAACACACCGATGCCTGGGGCATCAAGGTCACCAATGTGGAGGTTAAGTACATCGATCTGCCCCAGGAAATGCAGATGGCCATGGCCAGGCAGGCCCAGGCAGAAAGGGACCGACGTTCCAAAGTCATCAACGCCGAGGGCGAATACCAGGCAGCCAATCGCCTGAGAGATGCTGCCCAGATTATGAACAAATACCCGGCTGCCCTGCAGCTCAGATATCTGCAGACCATGCGGGAGATGACCTACGAGAGCAAGGCCACCACCATTATCCCCATCCCCTTGGAGGCATTCAAGGCCTTTGCCGGCCCCCAGGATGAGCAAGAGTCTGCGGCGCCATCTGATGAGGGCCCAGAGGAAGAATCAGCCCTGGAGCATGTAGAGTCCAGACCTGCCCCAGACCAGGAATAGAGCCACCAATATCAAAGGCCGGGGCTTGGCAAGCCCCGGCCTTTGATTATTCGCTCTCTATCAAGAGCGAAGCTGTCTACTGGTCGCTGCCTTGCCCCTGGCCTTTCTTCTGTCCCATACCTTGGCCCTGGTTGCCCATGCCTTGGCCCTGGCCTTGTTGCATCTGCTGAAATTGCTGCAGCTTAGCCTGGATTTCCCTGAGCTCCTCGATCTTTTCCTCGGCCTCGGAATCCTCCTCCTCCATGGCGGAAATCATGTCCTGTCCCAGCTCTTCCTGCCTGCTCTGAATCTCTTCGTCCTGGAAGGTCTTCATTCTGGCTTCCTGGAAGGCCTGGGCCTGACTCTGGTATTCCTGCTGCAGCTCCTGGCGCTTTTCTTCATCGATATCTTCGGCCTGGAGTTTTTCCCTGATGTCCTTCATCTCATCCACATCAATGCCTTCATCCTGGAGATTGTCCTCCATCCTGGTATTCATCATCTCTGTCAACTCTTCCTGCCTCTCCTCCAGCTCAGGCTTTTTCTCCAGAACACTGTTCTGGATCTCCTCCAGATCGGACTGCAGCTCCTGGGCCCTTTGCAGCATCTGCTGCATCTCTTTCTGTCCTTGCTGCTCGGCCTGCCCCTGGTCCATGCCCTGACCCTCCTGTCCCTGGCCGCCCTGTTCCTGGGCCGGGGCTGGAGTTCCAAGACCAAGGCTTATCCCGAGCACAAGAGCCCCCAGCAACCAGATTATTCTGGACCGAACCTGCTTTGTTTGCATAACTTCTCCTTTTAGTTGGAAATTTGTATACCTCGAAACCAGGTGTTAATTATAGCAGCAGATGGCAGGCTCTTGTCAATCTTCTGGCCTCACAAGGACCCCAGCTTGAATAATGCAAAAAATAACAAGAGCCTAGTTTACAAACGACCTTAAATGAAAATAAGGCGGCTTGACATTTCCTGGAAAAACAAATATAGCAACGTAAAAAATTTCACAAGCTAACACACCATATTCATTTGGCATATTTTTGCGGTATCATTAGCCACAAGCCCAAAGAGGACAGCCCATGTCTCCTGCAGCTATCAGCGGCGGAATCAAGCTTTTGTCCCGTTACCCCTCCCAGATCCCGGAGCTCATTCAGCCTTCGCCCCCGGAAGAAGCCACGCTGCTCATGCAGCAGCATCAAGGAGAGCCTTGTGCCTTGCAGGTCAAGAAGGGCGGTGTGGTACAAAAGGGCCAGGTCCTGGGCCAGAGCAGCCAGACAGCGATCCACGCCCCTATATCCGGCAAGATCACCAAAGTGGATCCCAACTTTGTCCTGCCCAACACCCAATACACCACAGCAGTGGTTATAGAGGCTGATCCCAGCTCCAAGCAGGACACCCTGCCCCTGCAAGCCCAGGATACCCTAGGCTTGCTCCTGGATGCCGGAATTAACGATGCTGGCCAAGTGAGCAGGCCCTTACTGCAGAAGGTCCAGCTGGCCCGCAGCAATCAAGTCCAGACCCTGATCATCAGCTCCCTGGACGAGCTCCTGCTCCGGGGCAGCAAGCTCCACCTCCTGGCCAGCCAGCCCGAGGAAGTAAAACAGGGCATCAGGCTCCTGCTGCGCCTCACAGGGGCCAGACAAGCTTTATTGGCTGTGTATTCGTCTGTCTTGGGACACCTGGAGAAGGACAAATGGGATCAGCAAGACATACAGTTTTTGCCTGTACCCCCTAAACACCCCCAGAACATGGACAGGCTGCTCTTTTTTGCCGCCAGCGGTCAGGAATGCCCTGCAGAGCGAACCCTGGAAGACTTCGGATACAGTGTTTTCAGTGCTGAAACCGCTTATAACCTGCAGCAATGCGTGAGCAGCAAGCAGCCCCAGCTGCAGAAGTTCATGACCCTGGACAGTCCTGGCCTGAAGGGGCCTCAGAATATTCTGGTGCATATTGGGACCCCTTTGAGGCAGACTCTGGAATATGCCGGTCTGAACCTGGAGTCTGCGGGCAAGGTTATTGTAGGCGGCCCCCTTACCGGGCAGGCCATCTCCAACCTGGATACTCCTGTGACCAAGGACATGTCCCAAATTATGGTCCTGGACAGGGAGCACATATACTACCCCTGCCAAGAAGCCTGCATCAAGTGCGGCTATTGTGTGGATGTCTGCCCTATGCGGCTCATGCCTTTCATGATCTCTGGATTCTCCGAGGGAGGCCATTATGAACTGGCTGCCAAGAACGACATCTTCAGCTGCATAGAATGCGGCTGCTGCGCATATGTCTGTCCAGCCAGAATCCCCATGCTGCAATGGATCCAACTTGGCAAATCCATGCTAAATGCGCAAAGGAGTCAGGAACATGTCTAACCTGCTGGTGGTCTCCCCTTACCCCCACGTACATGCGGGGCACAGAGTATCCAGAATCATGCTGGAGTTCATGCTGGCCCTCATTCCAGCTGCGCTGTATGCCATCTATTCCTTCGGCCCCCAAGTGATCTATGTGCTGGCCATAGCCATAATCTCGGCCATTGCCTGGGAAGCCCTGCTGCAGACAATCGCAGGCAAGCCCTTGAGCATCAATGACTTGAGCGCTGCGAGCTCAGGTCTGATTCTGGCCATGCTCCTGCCTCCAACAGCCCCGTGGTGGCTGATCCTGGTGGGCACTCTGGTCATGGTTGCCCTGGGCAAGGAAGTCTTTGGCGGCCTGGGCAGCACCCCTTTTAATGCAGTGCTTTTGGCCTGGGTGGTGCTCAAGATTTCCTTCCCTGACCATATGCAGGACTGGATAGTGCCCTCCTCTGACGCAGCCAGCTCCCTGGCTCCCCTGCAGGTATTCAAGGATCAGGGTCCGGCCTATGTCCGGGAGTACTTTTCTTACTGGGATCTATTTGTGGGCCGCATCCCGGGCCAGCTGGGCCAGGTCTCCGCCCTTATGCTGCTTATAGGCGGGATATACCTCTTGGCCCGCAAGGTAATAAGCTGGCGTCTGCCAATCACCTATCTGGCAGGAGTGTTTCTGTTCTCCGGGCTGTTCTGGGCCATCAACCCCCAGGTCTATGCCGACCCCATTTTTCATCTGCTGGCAGGCGGCACATTCCTGGCCGCATTTTTCCTGGCCACAGATCTGCCCTCCACCCCCGTCTCCCCAATAGGCATGATCATTTTCGGTTTGGCAGCCGGGATCTTGACTGTGATTATCCGCACCTGGGGAGATTGGCCCTTTGGTGGCTTTTATGCAGTGTTCATCATGAACCTGGCCACGCCATTTCTGGATAAAATCACGCCCGAAGTTTTCGGGAGGAGGTAGCCGTGACTGCAAGGGAAATCTTGAGGATGGTTGTGGTTCTGGCCCTAGTCACAGGGTTTTGGGGCGGGGCCCTGTCCCTGGTGAATATGGCCACCGAGGAGCAGATCGAGTACCAGAAGCTAAAAAACATCAAGGAACCAGCCCTGAAACAGGCTTTGTCCAGCGTGGATTATGACAACGACCCCTTACAGGACAGGATGAGCCTGGAGGTAGGCAAGGACAGCCGGGGCCAGCCCCAAGAGCAGATCTTTTTCCTGGCCAAGAAAAATGACGAGCTGCAGGCAGTGGCCCTGGAGGCCAGCGCAGGCGGCTACGAGGGAGATGTCGGGGTCATGATCTCCATCCTGTTGGATAAGGAAGAGGTGGGCAGTGTGGACGTTACCACCCATTCCGAGACCCAGGGTGTGGGGACCAAAGCCATAGACAGTCAGGATTTTATGGGCCAGTTCAAAAGCAAACCCTTGGATACGAACTTTGCCGCCCGCAGCCCGGATATAGACGCTCGTTCCGGAGCCACCACGACTTCTCACGCCATCCAGAATGCAGTGCAGAAAGGTGTGGAGATTTTCGAGGAGCACAAATCCAAGATCCTGGAAGAAGAGCAATAGCTCGTCTGGGATTGGGCTCTCAAACAGCCATAAGGAGAGAAGGAAATGGCTCAGCTGGTTAAAGAATTCACCAAAGGCCTCTGGACTGACCTGCCTCCACTGAGGATTGTCCTTGGCCTGTGCCCCACCCTGGCGGTGACCGCCAGTGTAGACAGCGCTCTGGGGCTGGGCTGTGGGGTTATTTTCGTGCTTTTTTTGGCCAATACCCTGGTCTCTATTTTGCGCAACTATATTCCGGGAAAAGTCAGGATTCCGGTATTTATCGTGATTATAGCTTCTGCAGTAACAATTGTGGAACTGGTCATGGAGGCTTACCTCTACTCCTTGTTCGAGGTCTTAGGGATCTGGATCCCCCTGATCGTGGTCAACTGTCTGATACTTAGCCGTTCTGAGGCCTTTGCCAGAAAGAACCCGGTGCATTTGGCCATAGCAGACGGGTTAGGCATGGGGCTGGGCTTCACCCTTTCCCTGGTGGTCTTGGCCTCCATCCGGGAGATAATCGGGGTAGGCACCTGGTTCGGGCTGCAGATCATGCCTGAGAGCTACATGGGCTTCGAGCTTTTCCAGAGCCCTGCAGGGGCCTTTATCCTGCTGGGCCTGCTCATATTTGCCATGAACGTGGTCTCGGTCAAACTGGAAAAGGGCCACTGCTAAGCTAACCAACACTCTGAGGGGTTTTTGCCATGGATGAGTATCTGCTGCTCATAGTCACTGCCATGTTCGCCAATAATATCCTGCTCATCAGGTTCCTGGGAGTCTGTCCCTTTATTGGCGTATCCAGCGGACTGGACAGCGCCCTGGGCATGTCCGGAGCTGCCCTGTTCGTGAACGTCCTGGCCAGTGCCATTACCTGGAACGTTTACAACTTTCTGCTTATTCCCCTGGAGTTGGAGTATCTGCGTACAGTGTCTTTTATTCTGGTCATCGCCTCCCTGGTGCAGCTGGTGGAGATCGTGATGCAGAGGACCGCCCCTCCGCTGTATAAGTCTTTGGGCATCTATCTCCCCCTGATCACCACCAACTGCATGATATTCGGCGTGGCCATTTTGAATATCCAGGAGGAACATACCTTCTTGCAGACTGTAATCTATGCCTTTGCCACCGCCCTGGGCTTCAGCCTGGCTTTGCTGGGCCTGGCAGGCATCAGGGAAAGATTCGCCCTGGGCCGGGTGCCCAGCCTGATGAGCGGGTTCCCTATAGCCTTGATCACGGCCGGAATTATGGCCCTCTGCTTTCAGGGCTTTATAGGCCTGGGACAGTAGGCCAGCAAGACCGGGAACTTTGAATTATCTTGGGCCTGGAAAACCAGAAGCATAAAGAGAGTAGCCTGCTATGACGTCCATATTAAGCGCAGTACTGGCCATGTCCGGATTGGGAATAGTCCTCAGCCTGGTGCTGGGCCTGGCTGCCAAAGTCTTCTATGTCTACACCGATCCCAGGACAGAGACCATCATGGACATCCTGCCTGGCGCAAACTGCGGCGGCTGCGGCTATGCCGGATGCAGGGAATACGCTGAGGCCATTGTCGAAAAGGGTGAGTCACCCAACAAATGCGTGGCTGCAGGAGCTAACGTCACGGAACAGGTCTGCTGTGTCCTCGGCGTCCAGATGGAACTCGGGGAGCGTAAGGTAGCCAGGATATTCTGTCAGGGGGACCATGACAAGGCCTGGAAGCGCTTCGAGTACTCCGGAGCCCAGGACTGCTATGCTGCCATCGTGTCCACCGGTGGAGACAAAGCCTGCAAATACGGCTGCGTGGGCCTGGGTACCTGTGTCAGGGCCTGCCCTTTTAATGCCTTGAGCATGGGGGAGAACGGCCTGCCAGTGGTCAACAACTACCTCTGCACCGGCTGCGGCTGCTGCATAAACGCCTGCCCCAGGGATCTGCCCAGGTTGATCCCTATCAGCCAGCCCACTGCCAACCTTTGCTCTACCCACGAGTCAGGCAAGGTTGTTAAGAACGTTTGTAGCGTAGGCTGCATCAGCTGCGGCATGTGCATCAAGAAATGTCCAGAGCAGGCAGTGGTCATGCAGAACAAGATGCCAGTGGTCCTGCCTGAGAAGTGCAAAGGGCACAAAGTGTGCGTGGAGAAGTGCCCCACAGGCTCCATGCTGGACCTGGAGGCTGAGACCCAAAGCCAGGAGACCTCGGCCCAGGCCTAAGCCTTGGCACAGTAGAATTGACACCGTGGGTTTATAACATACTGAAAAACAAGGTCTAAGAAACATTATCCCAACCACCCCTGCCCCTCCTTGCTAAGGAGGGGA
>JBKGXZ010000060.1:0-10212 GCA_046546355.1 Desulfohalobiaceae bacterium
TCAGGAAGAACAGGCAGAACAGCAAGAGCAGGAGGGGTCCGGAAATGATTCAGGGCTGCAGCAGGAGACGGTCTCCAGTTATGGAGATCAGCAGCCAGGGCAGGAGCAGGATGACTCGGATATCTGGGACAGGCTGGAATCCCTGCAGGAAGAGGAATCCCCGGGCCCTAAGCAGGAAGCTGCAGGACAAAAGCCGGCCTGGGAAGTGCCCTGGGAGGATCTGCAGGAACATGGATTCTTTCCCGGACTGTGGTTGACCATCAAGCTGGTCCTGCTGGCCCCGGTGGGCTTCTTCAGCCGCATGCCGGTGCAAGGGGGCTTTATCATGCCCCTGATATTCTATCTGCTCATCGCGGAAGTCCAGGTGCTGAGCATCTTTTTCTGGCGTATGGCTGGGGTGCTGCCCAATATGCAGGACGACGCCGCCAGCATGTTCGGCCTGGCCCTGACCGGAGCCGGAGCATTCAGTCTGCTGCTCTTGTATCCCTTGATCATGGCGGCCTATGTGTTTTTCTACACCGGGGTCAGTCATCTTTGCCTGCTGGCGGTGCAATCCGGCAAGAATGGCTTTGAGGGCACCTTCAGGGTCATAGCCTACGCGAATGCGCCCATGTTGCTGGGAGTGGTGCCTGTGCTGGGGCCCTGGGCTGGCTTTGTCTGGGCCCTGGTCTGCACCTTCTTCGGTTTCAGGCTGGTGCATGAGACTCCCGGGCCCAGGGTGCTGCTGGCCATGGTGCTGCCCTATTTGTTCATAATACTATTGAGCCTGATTCTGTTGGGCCTGGGCCAGGGCTTTTAACCGGACTCGGCCTTTGGGGAATATCTGAATTACCTAGCATGGACAAGCGCAGAAATTTGCCCATAAGTGGAGAAGCTATGTGGCAAAGGTTGCGGACCTGGATGCGCAGGCTCTTCAGGCCGGGCTCCAGGCAGGAGCTTACGGCAGAGGGCTTTAAGGAGCTGACCAGGGAGGTCCGGGACATTGCTGAGCTTTCAGGCAGGGTCTGGGCCGGGGACAATTCCTTCCAGGAAAGGATCAGGCGCATTCACAAGGAAATGGATCAGCTGGACAGGCTGCTGGCCCACAAGGCCTTCAGTCGCCTGTCACAAGAGAAGAAGCAGGAGCTGCACAAAAGCCTTTTGGTATCCAGGCAGGAGCTGATCAAGAGCCTGCAATCCGCGCCCTGCCCCACGGACAGGATGCAGTAGCCGTCTGCAGGGCAGGGGCAGATTTTATTATCAAGGCGCAGGCGAGCGGCGCTCGCCCTTTGTATTGGTCAAATGACCTTATTATCGATTACGATTACGACCACGACAACGACAGCGAGGGTAGGGCAGCGCAAATCGTAATCGTTGTCGTGATCGCTGTCGATACGAATGATCTCTAACTTACCACAGGCAGCAGGGGCCTGCCCGCATTGCTTGCGCAAAGGCGCTGCAGGCGGGCGGTGGCCCTTGGTGGAGAAAGCTGTTGCTGGAGATCCAGTTTTCCATACAAATCAAGGATAGATTAAATGATAGGCATATCCAAGCTGTACTGCGGAGCTATAGAGCCCTCAGACGCGTTGCGCTACGGTAGGAGGTCCAGGGATCTGCCCTCCCACCTGCTGCAGTTCTCCCAGGACAAGAAACCGGTGGTGGTCTGGAACATAACCAGGCGCTGCAATCTGAGCTGCGCTCATTGCTACGCCCGGGCGGTGAGCGGAAAGCAGACCGAGTTCTCCACTGCCAGGGCCAAGGAAGTAATTGACGACCTTGCGGAGTTCGGCTCTCCGGTGCTGCTGTTCTCCGGAGGGGAGCCGCTGATGCGCAAGGATCTGCCGGAGCTGGCCAGCTATGCTGTGCAAAAGGGCATGCGGGCGGTGATATCCAGCAACGGCACTCTGATCGACAGGGCCAAAGCCAGGGAGCTGAAGCAAATAGGTTTGTCCTATGTGGGCATCTCCCTGGATGGAGGCCAGGCAGTGCATGACAGCTTCCGGGGCCAGGACGGGGCCTACACCCAGGCCCTGCAGGGCCTGGAGAACTGCCAGCTGGAAGGCCTGAAGGTGGGCCTGCGCTTTACTGTGTTCAGGCAGAATATGCAGGAGGTGCCCGGGATATTTGACCTGATCCAGGAGCGGGAGATCCCCAGGGTCTGTTTCTATCATCTGGTATATTCCGGCCGGGGTTCAGAGCTGATAGAGCAGGATCTGGATCAGCAGCAGACCAGACAGCTCCTGGATCTGATTCTGGAACGCACCAGTAAGCTATTCGACAGGGGACTGCAGAAAGAGGTGCTCACAGTGGACAACCACGCTGACGGGCCCTATCTCTATTTGCGACTGTTGCGGGAGGATCCTGCCAGAGCGGCGGAAGTGCTGCAGCTTTTAAAGTACAACGAGGGCAACAACTCCGGCCGGGGCATCGGCTGTATCTCCTGGGACGGGGAAGTGTACGCAGACCAGTTCTGGCGCAACCACAGCTTCGGCAATGTCCTGGAAAGGCCATTTTCCAGGATCTGGCTGGACCCGGAGCTGGATCTTCTGCAGAAGCTGAAACGCAAAAAGGAGCATGTCAAGGGCAGGTGCTCCAGGTGCAGGTATCTGGACGTTTGCGCCGGGAATTTCCGGGCCAGGGCAGAAGCCTATTATGGGGATGTCTGGGCCCCGGATCCGGCCTGTTATCTCACAGACCAGGAGATCGGGCTGCTGGAGGAGCAGCAGGAGGACTAGATGAGCTCAGGAGCTGAATTTTTTCGGGGCAGAAGGCTGAGGCGTACCCCGGGCCTGAGGGAGTTGGTACGGGAGACCTGTCTGCAGCCCAGGGATCTGGTGCAGCCTTATTTCGTGCTGCAGGCTGAGGACCAGTCCCTTGTGCAGCCTATTTCTTCCATGCCCGGGCAAAAGCAGCTGGGGCTGCAGGCCCTGCTGCGCAGGGTGGATAATGCTGTGCAGAACGGACTGCGCAGCCTGATTCTGTTCGGGATTCCCAGTCAGAAGGATCAGGAGGCCAGCCAGGCCTATGCAGAGCAAGGTATCGTGCAGCAGGCGGTCAGGGCCCTGAAGAAGGAGTTTCCTGGGCTGACTGTGATCACGGATGTCTGCCTTTGTGAATACACTTCCCACGGCCATTGCGGCATTGTGGACCAGGGCAGGGTGCTGAACGATCCCAGTCTGGAGCTTTTGGCCAAAACAGCTGTGTCCCACGCCCAGGCAGGGTCGGACATGGTGGCCCCCTCGGACATGATGGACGGCAGGGTGCAAAGGATCAGGCACAGCCTGGATACAGCAGGCTACCAGGATCTGCCTGTGATGTCCTATGCAGCCAAGTATGCGTCCGTGTTTTACGGCCCTTTCCGGGAAGCTGCCCAGAGCGCGCCCAGTTTCGGGGATCGCAAGACCTATCAGATGGACCCTGCCAACGCCAGGGAGGCCATTGTGGAGGCAGAGGCGGATCTTGAGCAGGGTGCGGACATCCTGATGGTCAAACCGGCGCTGCCTTACCTGGATGTCCTGCAAAGGCTGCGGCAAAGGTGTAACGTCCCATTGGCTGCCTACCAGGTCAGCGGGGAGTACTCCATGATTAAGGCTGCTGGGGAAAAGAACTGGATAGACGAGGACCAGGTGGTGCTGGAGTCTTTGCTGGCCATCAAGCGGGCTGGGGCGGATATTGTTCTCAGCTATTTTACCGAGCAGGTATTGGAGCTTTTGCAGGAGCTTTAATATTAGGCGGGGTCTTTGAAGCATCAGGGGTGTGGAATGAGATCAGTTGTATCAAGCACGACAACCACCACGATTAAGATAGCGAGGGAGGATTAACTGCAGTCCTAGTCATAATCGCTTTCGATACGAATGATTTCTCCCACAAGAAGGATTCCAAGCTTCGGGATGCCTGCTGGGCCTTGGGCAAATGCAAAGAACTTGGGCCCTCCAGCAGGCTTTTTTCTCCCTAGCTCCTGGCTGGGCGAACCTTTAGCCAGATGTAGAGATATGAACAAGCAAGACCAAGTCCCTGAGCTGCGTCTGCTGGCCTGGGAGGTGACCCGGGCCTGCAACCTGGCCTGCAAGCACTGCCGGGCTGAGGCCAATCCCTACCCCAGCCCCGAGGAGCTCTCCACCCGGGAAGCCAAGGAGTTCATCTCCAGCATCCCGGAGGTGGGCCGGCCCATTTTGATCTTTACTGGAGGGGAGCCCTTGCTGCGGGCGGATGTCTTCGAGCTGGTGGCTTTTGCCAAACAGCAGGGGCTGAAATGCGTGATGGCCCCCAACGGCACCCTGCTGGATCAGGCCAATATCCAGAGCATGCTGCAAAGCGGGATAGAAAGGGTCTCCATCTCCCTGGACGGCCCGGATGCCCAGAGCCACAATGCATTCCGCGGAGTACAAGGGGCGTTCGAGGCCTGCATGCGTGGAGTGGAGAACCTGAAGACCCAGGGTCTGGCTTTCCAGGTGAACACCACAGTGACCCGGGAGAATATGGGCAGCCTGACCAGGATATTCGAGCTGGCCCGGGACCTGGGGGCAGTGGCCTGGCACATCTTTTTGCTGGTGCCCACCGGCAGGGCCAGGGATCTGGCGCAGCAGGTGATTTCAGCTGAGGAATACGAGGAGGTCCTGAATTGGTTCTACGATTTCAGGCGCAGGACCGAGATGCACCTTAAGGCCACCTGCGCCCCCCACTACCATCGCATACTGCGCCAGCGGGCCAGGCAGGAGGGAGTGCAGGTCAGCTACCAGAATTTCGGCCTGGATGCTGTCAGCCGGGGCTGTCTGGGCGGAACCGGATTCTGTTTTGTCTCCCACAGCGGTCAGGTACAGCCCTGCGGCTATCTGGAGCTGGACTGCGGCCAGCTGAGGCAGCAGGACTTTGCCAGCATCTGGAGGGAGTCTCCGCAATTCAGGCAGCTGCGTGACCCCAGCCAGTACCGGGGCAAATGCGGGGCCTGCGAGTTCCTGCAGGTCTGCGGGGGCTGCAGGGCCCGGGCCCAGAGCATGCTGGGCCACTACCTGGAGGAGGAGCCCTTGTGCAGCTATGAGCCTGCCAAACTGCGCAGCAAAGGCGAGGATTCCCATGGACCGAGCTGATCGGCGGATCCTGGACATCATCCAGACCGACTTCCCCCTGGTCTCCAGGCCCTATGCCAGTATCGCAGAGCAATTGGGCCTGACAGAGGCCGAGGTGCTGGCCAGGGTCAGGGCCATGCAGGGCTCTGGGATAATCAGGCGTATCGGAGCCAACTTCCAGTCCAGGAAGCTGGGCTGGAAGAGTACCTTGTGTGCAGCAGCAGTGCCTGAGCACAGGCTGCAGGAGTTCGTGGATCTGGTGAATTCCTATCCAGGGGTAACTCACAATTATCTGCGCCAGCACGAGTACAATGTCTGGTTTACCATGATCCGGCCCAGCTGGGAGGAGATCGAGGCCCAGTTGCAGGAGATAAGCAGCAGGACCGGGCTGGAGGTCCTCAATCTGCCTGCGGAAAGGATGTTCAAGATTCGGGTGGACTTCCCCATGCAGGATGCCCAGCAGGATCAGGAATAGGCATGTCCGGCAGCAGGGTGATCGTCGCTGGCTGTGGCCCGGCCGGGATCATGGCCGCGGGCAGGGCAGCAGCCCGGGGACTGGAGGTGATCCTCCTGGAGAAGATGCCCAAGCCAGCCAGGAAGCTGGGGCTGACAGGCAAGGGACGCTGCAATCTGACCAACAGTGCTGAGCTGGCGGAGTTTCTGGCCAGATTCGGCCCCCAGGGCAAATTCCTGCGACCGGCCTTGCAAAGCTTTTCCAATCAGGATCTGAGAGATTTTCTGCAGCAGCTGGGGGTGGAGACTCTCCAGGAGAGAGGGGGGCGGATCTTTCCTGCTGCGCACTCTGCGCCCCAGCTGGCCAGGATCCTGGTTGCCTGGGCCAAGGAGCAGGGTGCCAGGCTCATGACAGGCACCAGCCTGCAGGATATCCTGCTGCAGGAGGGCAGGCTCCAAGGAGCCTTGCTGCAGCAGGAGGGGGCGCAAGGATCCAGGCGGTTTGAAATGCCTGCTGCAAGCCTGGTTCTGGCTACAGGCGGGGCCTGCTATCCAGCCACGGGTTCCAGCGGCGAGGGACAAAGGCTGGCCCAGGGCCTGGGGCATACTGTGTCCCCGCTCAGACCCGCCTTAGTGCCCTTGCAGACCAAAGGCCAGCTGGCCCCCAGGCTGCAGGGACTCAGCCTGCGCAATGTGCAGGCCTCGCTGTATGTGCAGGGCAAAAGAAAGGCCAAGGAGTTCGGGGAGCTGGTGTTCACTCATTTTGGAGTCTCCGGTCCGATTGTGCTTAGTCTGAGCAGGCAGGTGGCAGGAGACCTGGAGCAGGGCAGGCAGGTGAGCCTGGTTCTAGATCTGAAGCCTGCTGTGTCCCAGGACCAGCTGCAGGCCAGGATCTCCCGGGTCTTGCAGCAAAGGGGCAGGCAGGGCATGAAGCAAGTGCTCAAGGAGTTTCTGCCGCCCAAGATGATTCAGCCCTGCCTGGAGCAGACCGGGATCAGCCCGGAGCAAAAAGCCAGCCAGGTGGATGCTGGGCAGCAAAAGAGGCTCAGGCTCTGGCTCAAGGAGCTCTGCCTGGAGGTCCAGGCCTGCAGGCCCCTGGAGGAAGCCATCATTACTGCCGGCGGAGTCAGCCTGCGGGAAGTGGATCCCAGGAGCATGGCCTCCAGGCTGGTGCCAGGGCTGTATCTGGCCGGGGAGATCCTGGACCTGGATGCGGATACCGGGGGCTTCAACCTGCAGGCAGCCTTCAGCACAGGCTGGCTGGCAGGGGAATCGGTGGATCCAGGAGGGCTGTAGCTTGGGCTGGAAAACAGCAACCCTAAACACTGAGGTCGAGCGGCGTACGCATGCAAAGAAGGGCGAGCGCCGCTCGCCCCTACTGGCATAGCAGCAGCAAAACACTTAGATACTGCTCTATGTGGTGCCGCAGACGTGGAGGGCGACTGGCAGTCGCCCTTTCTTGTCCTGGTTATCGTCCCTGCGCTCCGCGGGGGGACGCAGTCCCATCTCTCCGCAGTCATTTTGTGGGACCTAGAGCGTGGGAACTATTAAACCGGCAACCGATCACGGACAAAAGCCAAAATATAGTGTTGATCCAGGCTAGATGAGTAACCCCCAAGAGCTGAAGTGCCAAGAGCAGGAGAACCCTTCCTGGCTTTATTTCGATCAGGCGGATCTTGATCTGCTGCGTCTGGTGAACCAAGTCTATTCCCAGCCCACCCTGCCGGACTCCAAAGAGCTGCTGGCTCCGTACCTGCACCCCCACGGCATCAAAGAGATGGCCGCGCCCAGGGCCCTGCGCATAGCCTACTCAGTGATCCAGCTCCTGGGCTCCCTGGAAGGCGGTCAGAGCAGGGACCGGATCAAGGCCCTGTGCTCCCTGCGGGACGAGGTCTTGTATACCTCCTACGGGACGCTGCGCATCAACGCAGCCCGGGTCCTGGTGGAGATCATGAAGAACCTGATCCGCAGCCACGGGGACTGCCAGCGGCAGCTGGAGCTGGCCCGGGACTTTTCTGCAGCTGCCCAGGGCAAGCCCGGGCAGGTCAGGGCCCAGTTGCGCAAGTATCACCTGCTGGAGATGCCGGAGGATTGGAATCAGGTGGCTTTTGACGAGCACGTGCACGATGTGAACACCATAGGCCGTAAGTCCCCCACCCATCTGATTATGGATGCCTGGATCAAGGGCATCCGCAGCCTGACAGTAATCCATTACAATCACATTTCCAGGGATGCCGCGGCAGAGCTCCTGGAGGCCGCAGCCATTATGGACATCCAGGTCAAGATCGGGATCGAGTTTTCGGTCAAGTTCAGGGGCAAGCAGGTACGCCTGGTCTGGGTGCCCAGGGGACTGCGGGATCCCGCCGGGTTTCTGGAATTTTTGCTGATGCCCCGCATTCGGGAGCTCATGCGCCAGGGACAGGAGATATCCAGGCGCAACAGGGCCTATGTGCTGGAGCTGTTGCACTCCTTTAACCGCAATCACTTGGCAGCGCTCAGGCGCAAGCTGGACCTGGATTTGCCCCAGCTGCAGGAGAGGGAATTTCTGCAGTCCGTGGGCCAAGGCCAGGTCTCTATCCTGCATCTGGCCAAGTATATCCACGAGCTGATCAAGCAGACCCTGCTGCAGACCAGGCTAGAGGAGGCCCCAGAGCAGGAGGCCACGGGCAGCGACTTTGTGGCTGGTCTGGATATCTACGATATAGTGGAGGACTACTTAAGCCAGGAGCAACATCCTGAGGTGCAGGACATTTTCCAGGGCCAGGACCTTCCGGAGCTGCTGGGGCTGACCCCTGCCCAGCTGGCCTTCAAGCTGCATGGTCTGCACTCCAACTCCAATATCATTCTCAACCTTTGCGACCTGGACGCCCTGGATGTGGTAGAGTTGCTCTTTGACTGCCAGGGGTTGATCACTCATCTGGAGATCCTGAACCTCAAGAACCAGGTCCTGGGCAGGGAACAGGACCGGGATAGGATTATCCAGCTGCAGAGCGCGCTGAACGCGGACAATGTGATCAGGCTCAAGAGGCAGCTGAGCGATCTGCTGCAGCTAGGCAGCAGGGAACAGGGCCTGGACCAGGAGAAACAGAACAGGCTGGTGGAAATCCTGTGTGAGATTTCCAGCTTCCAGGCCTTTTACCGCAACCGACCGTTGCGGGGCGTGATCGGCACGGACTCTACAGGCCAGTCCGCAAGGGTCTACGGCATGGGGCTGGTATTGAGGGAGTCCCTGCCTGCCAGGGCCAAAAAGGAGCTTAGAGCCCGCAGCAAGCAGATCCACAGGAGCCTGCCTGTCGGGGTGCGCTCCTATCTCCAGGATACCTGGCTGCCCAGGCTGGAGCCTGGCTTCAGGCGCTCTTTCTACAGAATCTTGAGGCGTATCCCGGGGCTGGGCAGGCTGGGGCTGACCCGCAGGCGGCAGTGGGTGGTGCAGGATTATTTCCCCTTGAGCGCGCAACAAAGCAACATCTATACCCTGGGCGGGGTGCGGGGCGGTCAGGGCTCTGCAAATGGGGCCCGGAAGAGCCCTTTAGGCAGCTGGAACTACCTCAAGAGCAAGCTCAAGATCGGGCTCAAGGTGGGGGTCGGCTTTGTGCCCGCCTTTCTGACTTTCTATCTCAGCCAGGACTGGTGGCTTTTGGCTTATTTTGGGGCCCTGGTCTGGTTCGCAATTACTGGGATCAGGAACATCATCCAGGCCGTGCTGGGCTGCGGAGGGATCAACAGGCCCTCGTTGGTCAAGTGGAACAACTACGTCAGCTGGGACCGGCTGGCTGATTCCCTGATGTTCACCGGCTTTTCCGTGCCCCTTTTGGATTACCTGCTGAAGACCCTGGTCCTGGATCAGGGCCTGGAGGCTACGGTGGCCACCAATCCGGTGCTTGTCTATGCCTCTATCTCTTTGGTCAATGGGCTGTATCTGTCCACGCACAATCTTTTCCGGGGCCTGCCAAGGGCAGCAGTCATCGGGAACTTCTTCCGCAGCATGCTGGCTATACCTCTGGCCCTGTTTTTGAACTGGATCCTGGGCAGCCTGTTGGGCCTGCTGGGAGTGGCTGCGGTACAGGCCATGCTGCAGCAATGGGCGGCGATCATCTCCAAGCTGGCCTCGGACAGTGTGGCCGGGGTGATCGAGGGCTTGGCGGACCGGGCCAGGTACCTCAGGCGCAGAGTCCTGGACTATAGGAGCAAATTCCAGCAGCTTTTTAATACTTATGACCAGCTGGAGAGGATGTTCCCCATGGATGATGTGCTCTCCCTGCTGGAATCCACTGAGGAGCTGCTGCAAAGCGTGGAGTACGAGAAAAGGGAGTTGGTGAATATCATTATAGTTAATGCCCTGGATCTGCTATATTTCTGGATGTACCAGCCCAGAGCCAGGGAAGTGCTGAGGCAGCTCTTCAGGCAGATGAGCCGGGAGGAGCGCAAGGTGATCCTGCTCTCCCAGCACGTGTTGTTTCGGGAAAAGGAGATCAGCAGACTGCTACTGGATGGCCTGGTAGGGGAGAACTTCTCCAGGCCGCTGGCCTTTTACCTGGATCACTGGCGCAAGTATCTGGAGGAGCTGGAGCAAGTGGCCAATACCTATCCCCCGGCCCAGATGCAGGAAGGGGTCCACAGCCTGCTGGAGGAGCTGTACAGACCCAGCTATGAGTGTCTGGGCAGGCCTATGTCCTTGAGCTGATGCGGAGGGGATCATTTGTATCGATCCTGA
>JBKGXZ010000061.1:0-10200 GCA_046546355.1 Desulfohalobiaceae bacterium
CACCAATAACTCTTTAATTTCTTAGTATTAAATATAACCGGGGCTTTGTTTTTAGGTAGGACGCGGTTGCCCTCAAACGCTGCCCTTCTTCCAGAGCTAAAAAGCTCAGAACTTGAGGGCAAGGGCGACCTCCGAGGCACGGGCTGCTCTTTGAATGATCAATTTGTATGCTTCGTTAGCGGAAGCCTGCCCGCAATCTGCTGCATGAGGGCATCATGATTATAGCTGCAGGGACTAACAGGCTTGTGCAAGCTGTCTGCGGCCGGAGATAGCCTGCAAGTCCATTGCCAGGGGTTTTCCATGGCCATGAGCCTAACCCTGTGCTTGACAAAATTCAATTCTATCGCCGGCAAACTCAGCAAAGCGAGGTGTGCTTCTTATGAACATCAAGTCATTGATCTGGCCAAAGAACCGGCTGCAGCGAGCGGGGATCATTGTTCTTGGGGCCACGATCCTGTACACCCTGCTCGGTTTTTTCCTGGTTCCAAAGATCATCGGGCACTACGCTGAGTCCGTCCTCACTGAGCAGCTGAACCGTGAAACCCGCATTGAGCAGGTTCAATTCAATCCCTATCGCTTCAGCTGTGAAATACATGGCTTGAGCATCGAAAAAAAGGAAGGGGAAGGGCGCTGGGTTGCCGTGGACAACCTCCTGGTCAATCTGCAGGTCGCATCGGTATATAAACGGGCCCTGATCCTGAGCCGGTTGCGTATCGAAGATCCGCGCATCTCCATGACCAGGCACGAGGACAATTCCTACAATTTTTCCGATCTGTTAAGACGTGGGCCCGATGCCGACACAGCAGAGGGAGACCAGGAGGAGGGCGAGCCGCTTCGGTATTCCATCAACAATATCGAGATCCACTCTGGCACGGTGGAGCTCGAGGATGAGCTGGCCCAGACGCGCCACACCCTTTCAGATCTGGATTTCACCCTGCCTACGTTTTCCAATTTTCCCTACGCTGTGGAGACATTTGTCCAGCCCAGCCTTTCCGGCCAAGTCAATCAAACGGAGTTTGACCTGGAGGGACGGTCGAAACCCTTTGCCAGCAGCAGGCAGAGCGGATTCGATGTGGTTGTGGATGAGCTGTCCCTGCAAAACTATATCCACTATTTGCCGGGGGAGAGGAATTTCAGCCTGGCAGACGGGCGTCTCTCCACCGATCTTCGAGTGACCTACGCCCATCCAAAACAGGAGGTCCCCTATCTGCGACTCGAGGGGAGCATCGAGTTGAGTGATCTGCAACTCATCCTGGCAGAAGGGGAGGAGCGCTCCTTCTGCACCATCCCGAGCGTAAGGCTGGAAGTAGGGGACAGCAATCTCCTGTCAGGCGATTTTGAGCTGACCGAGCTGCAGATTCATGAACCGCAGCTGAATCTGGTTCGCGGCGGCGACGGATCCTTTTTTCTGCCCGCCCTGAATATGGGGTCCAATGACGAAGCCCCGGCGGAGAAGGATTCGTCGGCTCAGACGCAGGACACAGGGTTCTTTTCTTTCTCCCTGGATCATATGCTGGTTCGCTCGGGCAGCATCAAGGTTAGGGATCAATCCGTCTCCCCCGCTTTTACGACCACCCTCCAGCCGGTCAGCCTCGAGATGAGCGGCTTGAAAACAGGCTCGGACGATGCCGCGACGTTCCAGATGGAGATGCAAACGGACAAAGAGGAGACCCTGGCTGTCAACGGCAGCCTGACAACGAATCCGGTGCGTCTCGAGGCTGAGACAAGCCTGTCGGATATGGCGCTGACCTCCTACGCCCCCTATTTCGATCCCTATTTGAACGGGACTGTCAATGATGGCAAGTGTGACCTGGGCGCGGAGATCTCCCTTCAGCTGGGGGATACCATGGACATGGAGCTGACTGGTATGCGCCTTGGGCTTGAGGGCGTGTCAGTCAGCGATGCCACCGGCCAGAAAGTCCTGGCCCTGTCCGAGTTTTCCTTGCGTGAGGCCCGGGTCCTTCCTTTTCAGCGGGAGATCGGAGCGGACTCTGTCAGCCTGAAGGATTTTGACCTCAAGGTTGACCGGAAAGCGGACGGTGGGCTGAATCTGACTGACCTTGCGGCTGGTGCCCCGGTGGATGACTCCTCTGGGGAAAGCGCCGAGCAAGGGGAGGAGCCGTGGGAATTCGCTGTGGACGAGGTGAATGTCCAGGGGGGAGAAGCGGTCTATACGGACGAGACCTTTGCCTCAAGGATGCGAATGGATGTTTCAGAGATCTCGTGTCGCCTGGAGCAGTTGAGCAATAGGCAGGGGCACGAGGCCGCCCTGGATGCCTCCCTTAGCATTGGAGACCAGGGCGGCCTCGACCTGCAGGGCGAGGTGGGCATTGCTCCGCTGCAGGCGAATCTGGATATCGCCTTGAGCCGATTCGATCTGGAGCCTTTGCAGCCCCTGGTGCAGGAGTTTGTCAGGCTTGAGCTGGATACGGGGTTCGTGGACCTCACGGGGAAAATGGATGTCTTGGGCTCTGATGCGAGCCGGGATTTTTCAGTATCCTTTGACGGAGATACGGCCATCCGGGAGCTGAGTCTGTCCGAAGCAAAAAAGGAGCGGCACCTGCTGGCCTGGGATGATCTCAACCTGCAAGGAGTTCAATTGGCAAGCCACCGGCCTGCCCTGAGTGTCCAAGAAATCGATTTCAAAGGCTTGGACACGCGCTTGATCCTTGATGAGCAAGGAGAGCTCAATATCCAAAAGCTTATGCCCTCCGGGGACTCCTCGGAACAAAAAGATGACGGGCAACAGGATCCCGGGAACGGATTCATGGTCCTGATCGAGCAGTTTCGTCTGCGCCAAGGCAGTCTCAGCTTCGAGGACCAGAGCGTTTCTCCCAGGTTTCTGACCTCCCTTGGCAATATGCGCTGCGACATCGAGAATATTTCCAACCAGGAGGGGACAACTTCCGACATTTCCTTTCAAGGCGATCTCGGCGGTCATACCCCGCTGCGACTGGAGGGGAGCTTCAATCTGTTGCAAGGACAATTCTTCACGGATCTTGAGGTCAGCTTGAGCAATATGACCCTGTCTCCGTTTTCTCCATACTCAGGGAGATACATCGGGTATGCCATCAGCAAGGGCAAGCTCTTTCTGGACTCCAATATCCGCATACACGGCACTGCGCTGGAGAGCAAGCACTCCCTCCGTCTGGACCGGTTCTCCCTGGGAGAGGAGGTGGAGAGCCCGCAGGCGATCAACGCACCGATCAAGCTCGGCATTGCCCTGCTCAAGGACCGCCAGGGACAGATCAGCATTGACAAGTCGGTTGGCGGCGATTTGAGCGACCCGGAGTTCACAGTCGGCGATCTGGTTATGCGAGTTTTCGTCAATGTTCTGGTCAAGGCCGCCCAATCACCGTTTGCTGTTCTTGGAGCCTTAGTTCCCGGAGCAGGCGAGGATATCAACCAAGTGCTTTTCGCCCCGGGGCAGTCCAGCCTGGACGAAGAGGCGAAGCAGAAGCTGGAAAAGCTGGGCAAGGCCCTCTTTGAGCGCCCGGAGCTGCAGGTGGATGTGCTGGGCACAGCGGATACCTCCCGCGACAGGGAGGCGCTGCACGAAGCGCGGTTCTCCCGTTTGCTTCGCAGGCAGAAATATCTGGATTTAAGCGAGGAGGAACGGGTAGAGACATCGATTGAAGAGGTCCGGGTTACCTCGGAAGAGTACGAAGAATATCTGTGGCAGGCCTATCAAGCCGCGTCCATGCAAAAGCCCACGAACGTCCTCGGCGGCACCGAGAAGCTCCCTCCAGAGGAGCTCGAGCAAAGACTGCGCACCCATATTTCCGTTGAGCAAGAGGATTTGAAAGAGCTGGCTGCCAGCAGGGCGGAGAAAGTAATTGGCTATCTTCGAGAGGCGGGGCCTGTGTCCCCGGAGCGCCTCTTCCGGGAAAAGCCCAAGTTGGGCTCAGATGGCAAGGATGCCTCCACCAGGGCAGAAATTCGGATTCGTTGATTCGATAGAGAGCCTTTCATTATTAACTCAACTTTCGAGGTCAGAGTTACATTCTGATTAACAGCCAACAATTTGAAATCCAGGCACAATCTTTATTGAAGGATCCTTATTAGAGCCTAAAGCGCTGTCAAGCTATATAAAAGAACTTGTAACTGTTCACCGGTGCGCTTAGATTTTCCAGCTTTATCAGGTGCTGAATAAGTACGTTTCGTTGCAGTGTTAATATTGTAGCTTATTGTTTTTCCAACGGGTTATTCCTTTGGCCCGGAATAAGTGGGGAACTCAGGCTAAACCTCGAACAGCATCTCCAGGTCTTGCTTGGTCAGGTTTTTCCACTGGTCCTGGCCAGGTATGATGGCATCAGCCACACCCTTCTTCTGCTCCTGCAGCTGCAGGATCTTTTCCTCCACAGTGCTTTCGCAGATCAGCTTATAGGAGAAAACCTTCTTGGTCTGCCCTATGCGATGGGTCCTGTCCGTGGCCTGGTCCTCCACAGCAGGGTTCCACCAGGGATCGTAGTGGATTACATAGTCGGCGGCTGTCAGGTTTAGCCCTGTCCCCCCGGCCTTCAGTGATATGAGGAAGATGGGGATTTCGGGGTCGTTGTTGAACTTATCCACCTGCTCGTAGCGGTCCTTGCTGGCTCCATCAAGATAGGCGAAGGGAATCTTGTTCATGTTGAGCCAGGAGCGTATGATATGCAGCATCTGCACGAACTGGGAAAAAACCAGGACCTTGTGCCCGTCTTCCATGATGCCGCTGACCAGATCCTTGAAGGCTTCGAACTTGCCAGAGGGCAGATTGGTACTCATCCCTGGCATATCCAGCTTGAGCAGTCTGGGATGGCAGCAGATCTGGCGCAGCTTGAGCAGGGCGTCCAGGATGGACATCTGGCTCTGGGCCATGCCTTTTTCCTCCACTTTCTGCAGCACCTGCTCCTTGAGGCGCTTGGCCAAGGAGGCGTAGAGCTCCTTTTGCTCATTCTCCAGGGCGGCAAAGTAGACATTTTCCACTTTGGGGGGCAGGTCCTTGGCCACCTCATCCTTGTGGCGTCTGAGGATAAACGGTCTGACCCTGGAGCGCAGATAGGAGAGGCTTTCCTGGTCCCCGTCCTTGATGGGTTTGATAAAGCCTTTCTGGAAGGCGTTCTGGGAGCCCAGGAACCCAGGCATCAGGAACTCGAACAAGGACCACAGCTCCAGGAGATTGTTCTCTATTGGGGTGCCGGAGAGGCAGACCTTGAAGCTGGTGCGCAACTTGCGCACGGAACGTGCTGTGATGGTGTTGGGATTCTTGATGTTTTGGGCCTCGTCCAGGATCACCGAGGAGTATGTGTACTTGTTCAGATCCTCCAGATCCCTGCGCAGCAAGGCATAAGTAGTTAATACCAGATGGGAGCGGGGTATCTCCTGGAACAGGCCTTCCCTGCGGGAACCATAGATTATCAGCTGTTGCATCTCCGGCAGGAACTTCTGAGTCTCCCTTTGCCAGTTGGGCAGCACTGAAGTGGGCACAATAATCAGGTGTGGGCCCTCCAGCCCTTTTTTCTCCTTCATGTATTGCAGCATAGCCAGAGTCTGCAGGGTCTTGCCCAGGCCCATCTCGTCCGCCAGGATCCCGCCGAAGCCGTATTCGTGCAGGAAATTCAAAAAGCTCAGACCCTGGAGCTGATAGGGCCTCAAAGTGGCCTGCAGCCCCTGGGGCTTGGGGACCTGTTCTATCTCCTGGAAGTCGTGCAGCTTCTCCTTAAGACTGTCCCAGAAGGAGTCGGTCCTGGTCTCGGGCAGATCCTCCAGGAGCTTGTCCAGGACAGGGGCCTCGAACTTCTGGTATTTCTGCTTGGGCGGCTTTTCCGGATCCAGGCCCATGGCCCTCAATCTGTGGCCCAGCTTTTTCAGCCAGGACTCCGGCAGGCTGGTGTAGGAGCCGTCCTTGAGCTGCACGTATCTCTTGCCCTGGATCCAGGCTTTCCAGATCTTCTCGATGGGGATCTGCATATTGTCGTAATCTACGCTCAAGTTCAACTCAAACCAGTTGGAGTCCTTCTGGTCCTGCTCCACGCTGGCCACAACCTTGGGCTGGGAATGGCGGACTTTATACCTGTTCAGGTTCTTCTCCCCATAGATGCGGTACTTCTTGACCAGCTCTGGGTAGGAGTCCAGAAGGAATTTAATGGCCTCCTCAGGCTCCAAGAACCAGATGGAGTTGTTCCTGGGCTGGAAATTCATGTTGGCCAGCTCGTTCAAAAGCTCCTGTTCCTCATGCTGCTCCCGCCTGAGCAGGAAGGACTTGCCCTCGAACTGGTAGCTGCCGGTCTGCAGCTCTGGGTCGGGGTTGGAGAGGGTGATCTCCCCGTGCTCTGTCTCGTAGATGTTTACGATCTCCAGGGTCAGCAGACTGCCTTCCTCGTTCAAGAACAGTTTGGGATTATACTTGGCAGGCACGAAGATGGGCTTCATCCTCTCCAGGAACTCCTCCTGGCCGTACAGATTGGAAGCGGGTATCTTGGTCCAGACCCGGTCCAGGAACTCCGAGAGCTCGGAGTGGGGCACAATGGGCGGTTCCTGCAGCAGCTCCTGGATCAGGCCTACGTTCAGGCTGCTCAGCACTGGATAGAAGGTCTGCCTCCAGAGGATCCAGATGGGCATCTGACCGTAAAGGAATACGTTCTCCCCGGAGATGGGGAACGGTGTCTTGTCTTCTTGGCTGAGCATGACCTCGAAGCTGAGTCCATGCTCAGAGATCTGGGGCCTGACCTGCAGGCGCATGCTCTGGGTTTGGACATGCAATGGCTGGTCTGTATCCTCCCAGAACAGATAGTGCTCGTCCTTGATGGAGTATAGGAACCAGCTAAGCAGCCCAGGCGGGATTTCTACCCTGTGCCCTTGGTAATCCAGATACTGGCCTATCTGCTGGGCCACCAGAGGCAGGTTGGGAGAGAGCTCGGACCAGTCCGGATTGTAGACGATCTGCTCCAGGCTGATGGGGTTTTGTACCTTGGACAGCCCGGACTTGTTCTGCCTGGCCCGGTACAGAGCCACCTGCAGGCGTTCCGATTCCGGGAAAAAGCGGAATATGAGATAGTTGTTGCCAGGCTCAGGCTCCGGTGGGTTCACAAAGAAGGGCCTGAAACTGTGTCTCCAGTCTGTCCTGGGCTTGGGCGTGCTCTCCTGTTCCCCGTTTTCCAGGAAATTCAGGAGCTGGAGCATGGCTGCCCCCACATGGGGGCAGACCCCTGAGAAAGAATCCGGGCAGTTGCAGAAATAATTAACTGCCCCGGAGAGAAGATTGATGCCTATCTCCGGGTTATAGAACTGGAAGTCCTCGCTTTGGATCCTGCCGTCCACATCCCAATGCTGATCCTGCTTTTTGAAATCCAGCTTCTGCAGCTCATCGTTGGCCAGCATAGCCTGGGAGCCCTCCAGGATATACTCCGGTATGCTGTCCCTTAAAAACTCCCGGGTGATCTCTTTTACCTTTTCTTCTTCCCTGTTGGTCATGATTTTGATTTTACCTTGGCAGTTGACTTAGTTGACTGGTATTTTGAGTTAAAATAATTATTGCCTGTGCCTTGGCATTTGCATATCCTGAAATTTGTCCCGGGCGCAGACGGGAGCAGGCCCGAAGCAACCCGGGCCGGGCAGGGCATGAGAAAATATTAAACTAATTTTTTAATTCATTTATTATTTTTTGACAAGGAATTTTTTTGGGGCAGCAAAGAAAATAGGCCCAGCAGCAAAATGGCATCTCCAAACCCAGAAAATGTTTTGCGTAGCCCGATATGATCCGAATTAATGATATCCTGGACAAGGCCGGCGAATATCTGAATCAGAGCGAGCTGGCCCTGATTCAGAAGGCTTATGTATATGCCGCCTCTGTGCATTCCGGCCAGGTCCGGCTCTCAGGGGAGCCTTATTTCTCCCATCCCCTGGAGGTGAGCAACATCCTGGCGGAGATGCGTCTGGATTCAGCAACCATCGCCTCCGGGCTAATGCACGACACAGTGGAGGACGCAGGGGTGGGGATCCAGGAGCTGGAGGAGCACTTCGGCTCAGATGTGGCCCGCATCGTGGATGGAGTCACCAAAATAGGCAAGGTGACCTTTACCTCCAAGGAGGAGGCCCAGGCAGAGAACATCAGGAAGATGATCCTGGCTATGGCCAAGGATATCCGCGTCATCCTGGTCAAACTTGCGGACAGGCTGCACAATATGCGCACCCTGCAGCACCAGAACCAAGTCAAGCAGAAGCTGATCGCCCAGGAGACCCTGGAGATCTACTCCGCCTTGGCCCACAGACTAGGTCTGTACCGGATCAAGGTGGATTTGGATGATTTGAGCCTCAGCTTCCTCAAGCCGGATGTCTACCAGCACATTGTCAGCGGCATCTCCCAGCACCGCACTCTGGGAGAGGACTATATCCAGCACGTGATCTCTGTTTTGCAAAACATGCTGGAAGAGAACCAGATCCAGGGCCACGTCAGCGGCAGGCAAAAGCACATCTACAGCATCTACAGTAAGATGCAGAAACAGAATCTGAGCCTGGAGCAGGTCTATGACCTGATCGCCTTCCGAGTCATCCTGCAGTCCATCAAGGACTGCTATGCGATGCTGGGCCTGGTGCATTCCACTTGGACTCCGGTGCCAGGCAGGTTCAAGGATTACATTTCCATGCCCAAGGGCAATATGTACCAGAGCCTGCATACCACTGTGGTCGGACCAGGCGGGGAGCACATCGAGATCCAGATCCGCACCGAGCAGATGCACCAGATTGCGGAGTACGGGGTTGCAGCGCACTGGAAGTACAAGGGCGGGGAATCCTTCAACACTGAGGACGAGCAGAGGTTCGACTGGCTGCGGCATATCCTGGACTGGGAGCAGGAGCTGAAAGATCCCAGGGAATTCATGGCCTCCCTGAAGGTGGATCTCTTCCAGGACGAGGTCTATGTGTTCACCCCCAAGGGCGAGGTCCTGGACTTGCCCCAGGGGGCCACACCTGTGGACTTTGCCTACCTGATCCATACTGAGGTGGGCAACCAGTGCTCCGGAGCCAAAGTCAACGGCAAGCTGGTACCCCTGGATACCCAGCTCAAGAATGGGGACACCGTGGAGATCATCACCAACCCCCACCGCAAGCCCAGCCGGGACTGGCTCAGGTTCGTGAAGACCACCAAGGCCAGGACCAGGATCAAGCACTGGATCCGCACCGAGGAAAGAGCCAGGAGCATCTCCCTGGCCAAGGAGATGCTGGAGAAAGAGGGCAGACGGATGAACATCAACTTCCAGCAGGCCCTGAAAAAAGGTCATTTGGAGCCTGTGGCTGCGGAGTTCTCCTACAAGCAGGTGGATGATCTGCTGTCAGCTGTGGGCTATGCCAAAATTACGCCCAAGCAGGTCCTGCGCAGGCTCTTGCCCAAGGAGGCCAAGCAGGAGGAGAAGCAGGCCCAGGATGCTGTCAGGGCAGAGAGGAAGGAAAAGGAGAAAAAGGAGGAAAAGGAGCAGAAAAAGGAAGGAGTCAGCATAAAGGGCGTAGATGACGTGCTTATTCGCTTCGCTCATTGCTGTCAGCCAGTGCCAGGTGACCCCATAATCGGCTATATCAGCAGGGGCAGGGGAGTTGTCGTGCATACCACGGACTGCCCCAATGTGGCTCAGTTTGCGCCAGCCAGGCTGCTGAATGTCTCCTGGGCAGGGGAGGAGAAGGACACGGTCTTTCCGGCCACCATCAAGGTGCTCTGCAAGAATCTGCCTGGGGTCATGGCCCAGATCAGCTCTCTTCTGGCCCAAAAGGATGTGAATATAGAGTCCGGGCATTTCAGCTCCAACCTGGAGGGCAAGACAGAGATCATCCTCAACGTAGAGGTCAACGACTCCTCCCATCTGTATCGGACATTGGAGAGCCTGAACAAGATGGATAATGTCCTGGAGGCCATCAGGACCAGCTCCAAGTCGTGAGATAGCTGCCTGTGTTTTTTTATGGTTCCCCCGCTCTGCGTGGGAGCTCCTCTGGACGCTCAGGCGTCCATAAAGAGACCGCAGGAGCGGTCAAAAAAAACTCCCACGCAGAGCGTGGGAGCAATAAAACTGTGGGTAAGGAAGGGGACTCCCCATGACGACCCTCCCCTAACCCCTTCCAGGCCAGGGAGGGGAATCAGAATTCGATGCTCATGCTTTTGATCCAGGTTCTGATATCCGGGTTCTGATATTCAGGAGTTACTCCCTCTTATTCCCCTCCCTTTTCAAGCTGAGC
>JBKGXZ010000062.1:0-9862 GCA_046546355.1 Desulfohalobiaceae bacterium
GTTCAGTTGGCCAGCTTGGGCTCTCGTCTTGTTATTGCTGCTTATAGCTGGCTGCAGTGGAGCTCGGGCTCCCTTGGAGCCTGTAGAAGGCGAAGGCAGCAAAAATATAAAGGCCAGCTGTGAAAACCAATTTCTGCGCCAGCCCTGGCAGCTGGTGCAGTCTGTGACCTTGTATGCCCCCAGGGGCAAGGTGCGCAACGCTATTAGCGTGCTGCATGTGCATCCGGAACAAGAGCGGATCAAATGCCTGATCACCAGCCTGGAGGGGGTGGTGCTGTTCGAGGCAGAATATGATCAAGGCCCAGAAATACTAAGGGCTGTGCCCCAATTCCAGGATGAGGAGTTTGCCAGGACTTTGTTCAGGGATATCCGGGTGGTGCTTTTTGCGCCAGAAGCAGGGACAATCAAGACCGGAAAGACCTCTGACGGGGTTTTGGCCTGCGAGTATGAGCTAAACAACGAAGGCCTGGTCCGGGTGCTGCTGCAGGAAGGAGACCAAAGGGAGATACTGCAGTACAGCAGCAGCGGCAAGCATCTGCAGACTATAGAGGCCAGCTACGGCAAGCCAGCTTTCAATCCTCAGACGGTCAGGGAGCAAAGCGCGATACCTGAAAAGCTGGTGATTCAAAACCACAGGGCCCTGGGATACAAGCTGGAGCTGGAGCTGATAGAGGCTAAGGCCCTGAATTAACCCCTGGCACCCTGCAGGAGCCTAGTGTGTCCTGAGCATCACGGGACGCTGGATGAGCTCCTGCAGGGGCCTGACTTGGAATCCTTTTTGAGATAGGCCCTGGAGCAGCTCCTCTATCTCTGCCAGCCACTGCTCATGGCGGAAATGGGAAGACTGCGGGGCAATGTCGTGCAAAAGCACAATGTCTCCTGCCTGAACTTTGTTCAAGATCCTTCCTGCCAATCCCTGGATCCTGCGATTGCCCAGATCATAGGCCTTACAGCTGTAGTGCACACACAACATGCCCCGGGCTTGCAGCAAAGGGCCCAGCTTGGGGTTTACTATACCTGCAGGGGGCCTGAAGGCCAGGGGCTGGACCCTATGGCTGGCTATTTCCCTCTGGGCTGCATCTATCTCCTGGGCAAGCCTTTTTGCTGTTTTGAGCATGATAAGCGGGTCATGACTGTAAGTGTGGTTTCCTAGGTCATGCCCTGCCTCCAGGATGGCCTGTATCAGCTCGGGATGTGTTTGCGCATTGTGGCCCAGGACAAAGAAAGTAGCATGAATCCTGTGTTGGGCCAGAAGCTGCAGCAAGGAAGGGGTGGTGTATGGATGGGGACCATCGTCAAAGGTCAAGGCCACTTGTTTGCTGTTCCTCTCTCCCCGGCAGATTACAGGCAGAAGCAGGCCTGCAGCTGGAAAAAAAGGGGCCAGCAGGCAGACCAGGATAAATCCTGCAAGGGGTATTGCAGCAAGTTCCGGTCTGATGAGCATAAGTGCGCCTGCCAGCAGGAAAGCCGCTAAGGCCAGGCCATAAAGCAAAATATGGGCTTGCTGGTTTTTCATGGGATAAGGTGCTCCCAGAGCGGGCCTATATGTCCCCTGGCATGGAGCCTGGATATGATCCGGGTCATCTTTTGTCCGCTACCGCCGAGTATCCAGTTTTGCTGTTTTCTGGAGCCCTGGGCCAGCATGGTCTGGATTTCTTCCAGCCCAATGCCTGGCGGGGAATAAAAATAGGGCCTTAGCAGGTCCTGGTCTTTGGTTATCTGTGCGGATTCCAAGGCGAGGTCATGCAGCTGGGTCTGGGGATAGAGGCGGATGCCGGTAAAGAAGAAACAGACTGTCTTTGGCAGCCAGCTGGCCTTCTGCATAGTCTTTTCTATGGTCTGCGGGGTTTCGGCAGGGGCGCCCAGCAAGAAGAAGTGGGCAATGTGCAGTCCGGCCTGGGCAGCTGCCTGGTGCGCCTGGAAGACATCCAGGCAGCGAAAGGGCTTCTGGTAGCTTTCCAGGACCGGGTCTGAAAGGGACTCGGTGCCGAACTCCACATGGCTCATTCCTGCTGCCGCCAACTCCTGGAAGTAGCCCCTGGGCAGCCTTCTGGGCGCGATATAGGCCCCCCAGGGGATGCTCAGCCCGGCCTGCCTGAGACTGCGAGCAACCTGCAGGCTGTGCTGGATATCAGAGTTGAAGACCGAGTCTGTGATGAACAGATATTTGGCCCCTGCCTCCTGGAGCTCCAGGGCGGTATCAGCAACAGCCGCAGGGGGCGTGAGCCGCAGTCTGTTGCCTTCGATCCCGGGGTAGGTACAGTAGATGCACTTGAAGGGACAGCCCCTTTTGGTCTGCAGGTTCAGCATGCCCCCATGCTGCAGGTAATAGCCCACATAAGGGCTGTCCAGAACAGGGCATCTGCTTATTGCTCCCTGCCAGGGTCTGGGAGGCTCTCTTGGGTTTTGCTCATTGCGGCTGACAACCCCCTCAAGCCTTGTCACATCTTGTTGCTGCTCAATGGCCTTGAGAACGTCTCGGAATCGCTCTCCTTCTCCGATTATGCCGTAATCTGCCCCAAGCTCCCGGAGCAATCGGGTCGGGAACAGGCTGAAGCCGCTGCCTCCAAGGACCACAGGTGCAGGGCTCAGCTCCCGAATGCTGCGTATCAGATGTCTGCATTGCTCGATGTAGTCCCGGGGGGCCTCATGGTCTGTGTTGTCGATATTCCTGATGGATATGCCTATAATTGCCGGAGCTATGGTTTTGATCCTCTCTTTCAGCATGGAGTCGGTAGAATCGTGATGCAGGTCCGCAAGGTGGACTTCATGCTCTGAGCCAATGGCCCCGGCTACATAGTCCAAGCCCAAGGGATAAACCGGATAGGGGCTGGTTTCAGTATTAGCGGAAATCAACAGCACTTTCATGTATGAAACACTTCCACTGCAGTCAGGTTGGTTCCGGTGTTTAAGACCAGGATCGCAGGCTTGGGCAAGGCTTGGGGCTGGAGATTGGCTTCCCCGGCTGGGATACTGCCTGTCTGCAGACAAAGGGCAGCCAGGCAGACCGCTGTGGCTGAGGCAGAGGCGTATTCACCTGTGTGTTTACGGTAATCCACAACCGGGGCCTGAAAGCTGGCCAGCTCCTGAAACAGGCGAATTTGCCTTTCTCCCGCAGTTCGGCAAAAGGCGGGGATCCCGGCGAACAGGGCCCCATAACGCTCCTGAATGCCTGCAGGCCCTCCCAGGCGCTGTATCAGGTCCTGGACAACATCTGCCTGCCTGTCTGCAGCCCGGAAAAACAAGGGCCGCAGCTGCAGGCCGCTCTGGCTTTTTACCAGGCACAGCCCCCCGCCCCCATCCGCCAGCTTTCCCTGACTGCTCACTGATGGGTCTAACAAAGGGGAGAGCCGGGGATGGCTTTCATCTGCGCCCAGCACCAGGCAGGGCTGCTTGGAGCCTTCGTGCAAAAGGCAGGCAGCTGTCAAGGCCTGTTCAAAGGAGTAATCGCCTCCGGTCATAGTCAGGTTCGGACCCTTGGAGTTGAACATTAGGGCGATTTCCCCGGCAGGCGCATTGTGGACAGAGCCCACAAAGTCCATAGGGCTGCTGAAGCGCTCCTGGCTCTGGAACAGCTGGCTCAAAAAACTCTCTGTCTCAGAAAGCGCCCCCCAGCCTGTGGAAAAAAACACCCCGGACGGGAAACTGTTCAGCCCAGCCTTCTGGCAGACCTCATTGGCCAGGCACAGGGCGAGTCTGGGCAGTCTTTTCAAGCGCCGGACAGCCCTGGGAGGGAGCTCTGCAGATATCTCTGCAAGAGGCAGCATGCCGGCTAATGGATGTCCTGTCAGGAAGGAGTCTGCAGTGGCTTGTGTCTTCCCTGCTCCTGTGAGGCAGGCAATGCCCAGAATGCCCATTGCTGAGGTATCTATAGCCTTAGATACCGAGCTGCTTCCGGGCTTGCCCAGCAGCAGGCAGGCGTTGTTGCCTCCGAACCCAAAGGAATTGGAGAGTGCCCTGTGCACTTGGCACGTCTGGGGCTCAGCCTGGGGCCAAAGATCCAATGCCGGATCAGGTGCTTCCAGGCCTTGATTCGCAGGCACCAGGCCTTCTGCAATAGAGATGCTGCACACCGCCAGCTCCACAGCTCCTGCAGCCCCAAGACTGTGGCCTGTGGAGCCCTTGATGGAGGAGAGCCTGGGCTTAGCTTGGCCAAACAGGGCGTTTATTGCTTTGGCTTCTGAGGCGTCATTGCTCAGGGTTCCTGTGCCGTGCAGGTTGATATAATCAATATCTGCTGGGCTCAGGCCCGCGTCCTGGAGGGCGGATTGCATGGCCCTGCAGGCCCCCTGGCCTTCCGGGTGCGGAGCAGCGGCATGGTATGCATCGCAGGAAAGGCCAATCCCCAGGACTTCAGCCAAGGCCTGCTCAGGGGGTGTTTCCTTGGACTCTAAAAAGAGCATGGCGGCTGCCTCGGACAGACTCATCCCGTCCCGGTTTAGGTCAAAGGGTTTTGCCCCGTGGGGGGAGAGCAGCTGCAGGGAATTGAAGCCATAGCAGGTCAAGCGGCAAAGGGCGTCAGCTCCTCCGGCAAGTACGGATCTGGCCTGGCCGCTTTGCAGCAGCCTGACCCCCAGGGCTATGGCTGCAGCCCCGGAGGAGCAGGCTGTGGATACTGTGAATGCAGGTCCGCTGCACTTACAAAGCTGAGCCAGGTACGCAGCCACTGAACCAGGGGCATGGAAGCGGTACAGGGCAGGATCTTCATCACCGGCCTTGAAATGGGTTTCTGTTTTGGGCATTCCCCCGGTGGTCACGCCTAGTACAAGCGCATCAGGGACTTGGCCCCCGCAGGCCTGCAGAGCATCTTCTGCAGCCAGGCCGGCCAGCATATGGGTTCTGGGCAGCTCCGGGTGGCGCAGGTCCTGTTTGACCTCTGCCACGGCAAAGGGCTGGGTATGCGGGAACAGGCTGAGCTCTGCGATGCTGCTTTGCTTGTGCAATAAGGAGTTTGCTGTATCCCGCCAGCCCCGGCCCAGGCCAGTCACGATGCCCACTGCGGTCACATAAATGCCCATCCAGGCTCCTAGTCCTTAGCGGTTGACAGTTTGTTTTGGTTGTTTAGGCCCCAAAAATGGCTGGAAATGGTGCCATTGAAAGGGATAGTCATACACTGTCTGCTGCAGCAGGTCTGCGTATTGTTGAGCTGCCTGCCTGATGCTCTGCGAGCGTTGGCTGCGGGATTCTGCCTGCAGATATATAGGGGGCTGAATGATAAAGTGGTACTTTTGTCTGCCGGTGCGCAAGGCAAAGAATACAAAAATAGGCGCACCAGAGGCCAGAGCCAGGGCATAAGGGGTCTGGGGCAGGCTGACGGTATGCCCCAAAAACTCCACCTGCACTTGGGAGTCTGCAGCACCTACAGAGCGGTCTCCGGCCAAGGACAGCAGCCAGCCGCTGCGCAAGCATCCCAAGCCCTCCAGGATCTGCGTCGGGGAGCCCCGGCCCTGTTGACTGGCGATGATCCGCACCCCTTCCTGCTGCAGAGTGCTTTTCTGCACCCCTTCCAACTGCTCGCCGGCCTTTTGGCCCATAAACAGCAAAAGCGGAACATCATGCTTTTGCAAAAGCCTGGCTGCGACCTCCCAGTTGCCCAGGTGGGACATAAGCAAAATGCCGCCGGTCCGGTTTTGCACAGCATCTGCAATATGCTCCCAGCCCTGGACTGTGTAGCTGATGTCCCCGACAGATTCCAGGTAATACCTGTCAATGTAGATATTTGTGAAGTCATGGAACTGTTTCCAGGCGCAATATACAGCATAGCAAAGGCTGCTGTGCGGGAAAAGGGTCTGGTAAAAGCGCACGCTGTTGGCCACCCTGGCTGGAAAGAAGAGAAAATAGCAGCTGGCGATAATCCAGCTTGCGGTGTACAAGACCCATATGCCCAGTGTCCGGGACAAATAGACCAGGATCCTGTGCAACAGGCTTATCATGTTTGCTCCCTATTGTGCTGCACTCTGCCATCTGGCTAGAAACCAGGTTTCTTCCCGGTCTTTGCCAGAAGGCAGGATCTGGCTGACTGTAAATCCGTTGCTTTGCAGAATACGGCTTATGTCCTGCCTGGAGCGGTAATAGGCCGGGATACGCCGCAGCCAGAGCTTGAAGGTTTCTATTCTGCGAAACACAGGGACCTTATGCCCTGGGATGGTGACCCTGATCAGCAGCCTGCTGTTGGGGGCCAGCCTGGAGCCCAGGTTCTGCAGAGTTTCCGCAAGCTGGGTGTCGGAGAGATAATGCAGCATATCCAGCAGCAAGGCCAGATCCGGGGCAGCTTCAAAATCCGGAATCCAGGGCGCAGCAGCCTGGTAGGCCAAGCCCCGGGGTCCCAGGACCCTTTGGGTGATCCTGACCCGTTCCGGATCCGGGTCCATAGCGTAGACCTGCAGGTCCGGACGGGCTGCTGTCAGCCAGGCAGAGGTCACGGCATAGCCGCAGCCTATATCCGCAACCACTCTGGGCTGGCCAAGCAGCTTTGGCAGCTCATTGAACATGGGATCCATGGCCAGCTTGCACCTGGCAAACAGCCTGGGATAGGCCTCCAGGTGTTTGTACATTCTCTGGATGCGTTTTTTGTGTTTTGCAGACCCTGGGGGCGCAGGCTGGCTGGAAAATTGTACAGGCTGGTAGATGTGCCTGAGAAGAGGAGGGAAAAAGGCAAAAGTGCCCAGCAGCACGAAGCTGATGCCCAACAGCAGCACCAAGCCCATGTTTTGCATGAAGCTGTGCACTCCAGAGGCCAGGGTCAAAAAACCGATGCAGGTGGAGAGGCCGGCCAGGAAAATGGTCATCCGGATATGGGCCTGGTAGGGGTGCTGCTCATTCTGGTAGCGCTGATAACCCCGGATAAAGTACAAGGAATAGTCCAGGCCCATGCCCAGGACTACTACTGAGAGCATCAGTCCGGGTATGCTCAGGGGCAGATTGAACAGGCCCAGAAAGCCAAGGGTACAGATCAGGGAAAAACCCAGGGGCAACAGGGCGAGCAGGGTCAAAAGCGGGTCCATGAAAACCAATAACAGCAATACAGCTACACTCAGGCTGATGATCAGCAGCATGCTGCTGAAGGTACGGGCCAGGTAGTCGCTTATGGCCTGGGAGTAGTAATTGGGATCAAAGATGTATACCCAGTCTGGTTCTGAAAGTCTGGCAAAGAAATCTTGCGGCTGGTAATCCTCTCCAGGGGTCAGGGTGGTGAACAGCCTCCAGGTGCCTGTTTGTGGATCCTGATCTATCTCCAGGAGATCCATGAATTTTGGCTCCAGGGTCAGGCCGTTGCTACAGGAAATAGAGCTGGATGCATAGATATCTGCAAATTCCCCAGCAGACATGCCCTGCTGTGCAGCTGCTTCCTGAATGCGCCTTTGGACCTGCTCCAGATCATGTCGGGACCAGAACTCCCGCCAGGCCTGGAGATTGGCCTGGCAGCGCTTCTGAGCAGGGAAAAGCTCAGAAGGCAGGAAAGCCTGGGCCAGGGTCTGGCCTCGGGTCTCTGCCTGGAGCTTGGCTAGCAGTTGGTCGCTGCGCTGCTGCAGGGTCTTTTTGTCCTGGGCTGTTGCCAGGAGGTAGACCTTGTCAAAGAGGTGCTGGCCCCAGGTGTCTGCGACTCGTTTTTCCGCCTCGAGGGTTTTTTGGCTGACAGTGTTCATTTGGCTGATGTCCACCTCAAACTCTGGATGGGCAAAAAAGGACAACAACAATAAGCAGGCCACCCCCAGCCCGATGCTGTATCTCCCTTTGCACTGGATCAGCTTGTCCACCAGCTTTTGCAGGGGCAAAACGCCTGATCTTTTTGCAGGCTTGAGCTCCGGAAACAGGACCGGGAAAAAGGAATGCACGAACAAAAAGGAGAAGGCAATGCCCAGGGCGGCGAACTGCCCGATTTCTGACAGGATAGGGAAGCCGCTGCAGGAAAGCGCAAAAAAGGCGCCCACACTGGTCAGAACCGCCAGCAGGGCCACAGACCTGACCTCTTTGGAGACGTTTTTGCCCCTGGTGGCATAGGGGCGATCCAGAAACAGCAGGTAACTGATCCCGTGGTCCACTGTGATGGATACAATAGCTGCGCCAAAGCCAATGCTCATCACAGATATGGAGTCCTGCCACAGGGAGTAGAAGGCCAGGGCGCAGATGGTCCCGAAACCTGCAGGCAAAAAGGCCAGCAGCCCGATATAGGGCCTGGGGAAGGACAGGGCCAGAAGGCAGGCAATGCCCAGGCTGACAAAGAACAGGGCCCGCCTGGTATCCTGCTTGGCTGCGGATTCATTGTCCAGCACAGCCCGGTAGGAGCCTGTTGGGGTCAGGGTGAAATCCAGGTCTGTGTGAACATATTCCTCTTGCAGGGCTTGTTCTGTTTCCTGCAGAGTATCCCGGATTTCCCGGGCCAGGCTGCTACTGGTGCTGGGGCTTTTGGGGTCTGCAATGATAAAGGTGTGCTGTTTATCCCTGGACAGGGGCCGGGATTTGTAGAAGCTGACCTCTTCTGCAGGCATCAGGTGCTGCAGCTTTTCAAGCAGCAGACGGTTTAGGCTTAGTGGGTCCTGGAGCACCAGCTCTGAGCTGCCGGTACCCTGCATGGTGTACAGGTTGGAGAGGTTTTTGTGGACACGTTGCTGCAGGATGTCCTGCTGCAGGAGCGGGGCCACATTTTCCTGCAGCTCCCGGGCTGAGAACAAAACAGGCAGGTTGTCAGTCACGTGCTGGGCAAGCTCAGGAAACAGCCGGCCCATGTCATCCAGGCCCACCCTGCTGAACAGGCCGGACTTGCGCAGCTCTTTTTCTACAAGCTTTGCTGCCTGCAACAGCTGGTCAGGGTCTTCCTGCTTGAGATAGAGGTCGATGAATATCTGGTTCTGGTAGGGATGGGCAGCCAGGACTTGGGAGCCCTCATCTATCACTGGCTGTCCCTGGGGCAGGGTGCTGACGATGTCGGTTTGAAGCTGGATATTGGACAGCTTAATGATGGCCAGGGTGGCCAGAATAAAGACAGCAAGCAAAAAAAAGGCCTTGCCAAGTGAGCGCAGGGAGTGGAACAAGGGCTGGTTTCTCATTTTTAACTGCGTTTTTTGCAGGCCCTTTGCAGGATGAGCCTGGTGAAGGTGGCCCCGTTCCTGCAGAAGTCCCTGCAGGGCCGGAAATGGGAGATGCGCTCCCGGGGCGGGAGGTAATGCACGCCTACCGGGACCTCAAGCACGGGCAATTGGTGTTGATGCGCGCGGACCAGGATCTCCACCTCAAACTCGAAGCGTCTGGCCTTGACCCCCAGGTCTGTGGCCTCTGGCAGGGGATAGACCCGAAAGCCGCTCTGGGAATCAGAGACAAGCGGGCCTCCAGAGGCCCAGACCCAGAAGTTGGAGAACTTTCTGCCGAATCTGCTGCTCCATTTGACATGAGGGCCTTGCATGCCCTGCCGGGAGCCTATGATCAGTGCTGGCCCGGACTGCTGCGCAGCCTGGATCAGGGCTGCGGCGTCCCGGGGATCATGCTGACCATCAGCATCAATAGAGATGGCCCAGTCCGCGACCCTGGAGGCTTCCCTGAAGCCGGTCATCAGGGCGGCCCCTTTGCCCTGGTTCTGGGGGTGGCGCAGGATATGGATGTCCTGGAATCCGCTCAAGCGCTGCCGGGTATCATCGCTGCAGCCGTCATCAACTACGAATATCGGCAGCCCCAGCTCCTGGGTGGCGGCAATCACCTTCTGCACGCTGGAGCCGTGGTTGTAGACCGGGATGACGACTGCAAACCTATCCCTTTTTATAGAGCCTTGGTTGTTTCCTGAAGCATTTTGCATGGCTTGATAAGCATCTGGAGAGTAAAACGTGAAAGGTTCAAAGTAAAAAGTAAAGGCAAATTGATCAAGAGGCCT
>JBKGXZ010000063.1:0-9575 GCA_046546355.1 Desulfohalobiaceae bacterium
AAAGCTACTCACAGTAATGGGACTGCAATGCCCAACACCTCAATACAGACCATAGCAGTGGCCAATCAAAAAGGGGGGGTGGGCAAGACCACAACTACCTTGACCCTAGGTGCTGCTTTGAGCAAGCTGGGCTACAGGACATTGGTTCTGGATCTGGATCCCCATGCCTGCGCTACGATCCATCTGGCCTACTATCCGGAGCAGATCAGCTCCTGCCCCCTGCAGGCCTTTGCCCTGGAACAGGCAGGCCAGTCCCCATTGGATTGGGACAGCTTGATCCACAAGGATTCCAGGCACTATTTTGATTTCGTGCCCGGGAGCATAAAGCTCTCAGAGCTGGAGGCCGATCTCAAGGATAAAAAGGGCAAGGGAGTAGCCCTGAGGAAGAATCTGGAACTGGTCAAAAGGGATTATGACTATATTCTTCTGGACTGTCCGCCCCATTTGGGAGTTATACTGATAAACGCCCTGGTGGCTGCTGACTTGACAATAATCCCTATCCAGACCGAGTTTCTGGCCCTGCACGGCCTGCGGCTGACCTTCGACACCATTCGGATGCTGAACAGGGCTCTGCCAGAGCAGATCTATTACAAGACCCTGGCCACCATGCATGACCGAAGGGTAGGGGCCTGTCGCAGAGTCTACAACCTGCTGCGCAAGAAGCTGGGGGACAGATTCTTTCAGACCGCGATCAATATAGACACCCAATTCAGGGAGGCCAGCGCCCAGGGCAAGCTCATATTTGATGTAGCCCCCAGAAGCAGGGGCGGGGCAGAGTACCTGCGGCTGGCCAGGGAGATTGAGAGACTATGAAGAGCCCAGAAGAGTATTTGCAGGACCAGGTGCTTTTGCCAGAGCAGCCGGATGCAAACCCAGAGGTCTCCAGCCTGGAGCAAGAGTTTATCCGGGGCTTTCTTCTGCCGGAGGGCAAGGAACTGGCAGAGCAGGATCCGCAAAGCGTGCAGGAGTTCTCCGAGCCCCTTGCAGCAAAGCCTGAAAGCAGCGCTTCCAGTCCAGCAGAACCCGCCCAGGTGCAAAGCAGCACGTGCCTGCAGGAGCTGCAGGCAGCAGAGAAGGTGGAGTTTGTGGGCTTCTCCCTGTTGGGGCAGGAGTTCGCCCTGCCGGTGCTCCAGGTCCGGGAGGTCATCAGGAGCGTATCCAGCACCAAGCTGCCGACTGGGCCAGATTGTCTGGAAGGGGTGCTGAATCTGCGGGGCAAGGTGACCCCCCTGCTCCATCTGGCGCCCCTGGTGGGCGTGGACGGACTGGATCCGCAAAGCTGCAGCTTCATCATCATCTGCAAAGAGCAGGACCTGCAGTTCGGGCTGCTTGTGCAGCGCATCACCACCATGCACAAGATCAGCCAGGAATATATAGAATGGGATGTGCAAAGCCATTTGGTAGGTGGCAGCAACCTGATATCCGGGCTGATCAAGCTGGATGGTGCTTTGCTGGGGATTGTTTCCCTGCAGGAATTGGTGCAGACTACTTTGTCCAGATCCTGTTGAGCTTGTATTTTTGCGGCAGACAAGGAGCATTCCGGTTTAATTTCCGATTCAAGGACTTGGCATGACCCAACAAATTCTGATCGTGGACGATTCCAAGACGGTGCGCAATCTGCTGGCCTTTATCCTGAAGAAGGAAGGCTACCGCGTGCTGGCTGCCGAGGATGGTCTGGAAGGGCTGGAAAAACTTTATTCCGCCCAGATGGTGGATCTGATCATCTGCGATGTGAACATGCCCCGTATGGACGGCTTCACCTTTATCCAGAATGTTCGGGAGCAGGGAAGCTACAGGGATTTGCCCATAATCGTGCTCAGCACCGAAGGCCAGGAAAAGGATATCCAGACCGGCATGCGCCTGGGCGCGAATCAGTACCTGGTCAAGCCGGCTCAGCCGGAGAAGCTGGTACGCAGCGTTAAAATGCTTCTGGGTGGATCCAGCCCGGAGAAATAAGTGCAAGACAGCATTAAAGCAAAGGAAATAATCCATAATGTTGGATCAGGAGATTCTGGCTGAATTCGTGGCAGAGGCTAGGGAGCACCTGGAGACTATCGAGCCCAACCTGCTGGAGCTGGAGAAGAACCCGGAGAATCTGCGCATCCTGGACGACATATTCCGGCCCATGCACTCCCTGAAAGGTGCCTCCGGCTTCCTGGATCTAAACAAAATCAATGAGCTGGCGCACACTGCGGAAAATATGCTGGATGCCCTGCGCAAGGGCAAGATACAGAACCAGCCGGAGATCATGGATGTCGTCCTGTCCGCCACGGACAGTTTGCGCCAGATGCTGGACAATTTGGAGAACAGCGGGGACGAGGGCCAGATAGAGACCCAGGGGCTGCTGCAGAAGCTGCAGTCCTTCCTGGTTGCAGAGTCTGCTCAGCAGGAGCCGCAGCAGCCTAAAAACACGCAGCAGAACCAAAACAGGGAGTCAAACCAGGATGTGGCAGCCAGCTCCAGAGACAAGGAACAAAGGGCAGGAGACGGCTCTTATGCCCTGACCATAAATAGCCCGGAGCACCTCTCTGACTTCCTGGAGGAGGCTGGGGAGAGCATCTCATCCTTGAACAAATGCCTGCTGGCCCTGGAGAAAGGCTCCGGGGATAGCCTGGAGCATGTCCAGGATGCCTTCCGTTATTTCCACAATCTCAAGGGCAATAGCGGACTTATCGGTTACCAGGAGATGAACAGCCTGACCCATGCTGCAGAGACTCTGCTCAACCACTTCCGTTCCCAGGAAAGTACCCCTGATGAGCAGACAGTGGATCTGCTCCTGCAGGTGGTGGATGTCCTGGAGGATCTGACAGAAAGCATAGATCAGGACAAGGCTTTGGCAATTCCCAAGGATATCAGTCAGATTCTGGACAGGCTACAGGGGTTGCAAGTCGGGGGGCAGGCCCTGAAGGACTTGGCCTGGAACAGCCATCAGGATGAACAGCAGCCTGCAGAGCAGGAATACCAGGAGCTGTCCCAGGACCTGGAACTCGATCCTGAGGATCTGCAGATCTTTCAGCAGACTGTGCAGCAGCAGCTGCAGAACATCACAATAGCCATGCAGAGCCTGGAACAGGACCCGGAGCAAACCGACTATATTGATGGGCTCTACAGGTCCTTGAGCAGCGTGCAGAATGCCTGCCGCTATATGGGCTTTGAGGAGATAGAGGTCCATGCCCAGAGAACAGCGCATCTGGTGGATCAGGGCAGATCCAGCCAGCAGGGGTTTTCAGCCCTGCTGGCAATCTTGAGCCAGGAAACCGATATCCTTGAGGAAATGCTGCAGAAGCAGCTGCAGAGCCTGGGCCTGCAGACTCAAGAACAGGAGAATGCTAAGCAGCAGCCCCCTGAGGCGGCGGAGCAAAAATCTGCTGACCAGGTTCAGGGCCAGGAACAGGCCGAGCCGGCAGCAAGTCAGGAACAGCAGCCAGCTTCCGGGAACGAGTCCGGGGAAGCTGCGTCTGCAGCATCTGGCGCATCCCAGACCAGGACCTCGACCACTATCCGGGTAGAGCATGAAAAGTTGGACCATTTGATGAACTTGATCGGGGAGCTAATCATTAATCGCAACAGGTTCTCTTTGCTGAGCAAGGAGCTGGAAGTCCTGGATGCAAAACAGGAGATCCAGAGAATCGCCTTGGGCCTCTCCGAGACCACGGATTCCATGGCCAGGATCTCAGATGACCTGCAGGATACTATCATGCAGGTCCGCATGGTCCCGGTTAGGACAGTGTTCTCCAGGTTTCCTAGACTGGTGCGGGATCTCAGCAGAAAGAGCGGCAAGCAGGTGGAGCTTTTGACAGAGGGCGAGGACACTGAGCTTGACAAGAGCGTGGTGGAGGCCATTGGCGATCCCCTGGTACACTTGATTCGCAACGCTGTGGATCATGGTCTGGAAGAGCAGGAGGCCAGGAAGATTGCAGGCAAGCCTGAGAAGGGCAGACTCTGGCTCAGGGCCTCCCAGGAGGGCAATTCAGTGATTATAGAGGTGGAGGATGACGGCCGGGGCTTGGATCCGGAGAAAATAAAGTCCAAGGCTGTCAGCAAGGGAATCATCAGCCAGGGGGAAGCGGACAAGCTGGAGGAGCGGGAAGCTGTGGAGCTGATTTTCTCACCTGGATTTTCCACCTCCGAGCAGGTTACTGATGTCTCAGGCAGGGGTGTGGGCATGGACGTGGTGCGCAACAACATCAAGAGCCTGAACGGCAGCGTGGCTGTGCATTCTGAGCTGGGCAAGGGCAGCAGGTTTTTACTCTCTCTGCCTTTGACCCTGGCTATCATCGAGGCCTTGCTGATCAAGGTGGGCGGCAATACCTATGCCATTCCTCTGGAGGCAGTGGCTGAGACCACTAAAATCGAGGCCAGCAGGGTCAGCGAGGTCAACAAGCGCCAGGCGACCACCCTCAGGGGGGAAGTCCTGGGTTTGGCTGAGCTGGCCCAGGTCCTGGGGCTCCAGCAGCAGAGGCAGCACAGGGAGGTACTGCCCCTGGTGGTGATCTCAGTCAATAATCGCAGGCTGGGTTTGATAGTGGACGATCTCCTGCATCGCCAGGAGATCGTGATCAAATCCATGGGGGAGTACCTGGGAGAAGTGCACGGCCTTTCCGGGGCTACTATTCTGGGAGACGGCAGCGTGATCCTGATCCTGGATCCCAACGAGATCCTCAGTCAGGCCATGATCAGGTAAAAGGGTCTGGAGCTATTTGCCCTCCAGCCGGTCCAGGCTCAAGTCCTGGCTGGCTTCTTCAGCCTGTTTCTGGGCCTGCATCTGGCTCTGGGGTGTCACAGGCAGGTTCAGAGCCAGCCAATGTATCAGGTCCATCCAAACCTGGGATATTTGCTTTTGGCTGGGCATGCTGGCGGAAGAGGCCAGTTCCAGGGTGAGGACAGGTATGTTGTGCTGTTCGCCTGCAAAATTGCCCAGGGTGCCTGCAAAATTGCCCAGCCTTTGAAATTGCAGATCTCCAAGGCTTTGGGGGGGCTGTCCAGGCCCATCGTAATCCACTAGGTCCAAAGGGGAGTGCAAGGAAATAACCGCCTGGGGCTTAAAGCTCTGGATCAGCTCAGCCAGGAAGACACTCTCTGCCTGACTCAAGGGATTTTCTCCAGGATAGTAACGCGGGTCCTCTCCGGTTCTTTGCACCCATCTCTGATAACCTGCCTTTTCCCAAAGCGGAGCTGGAAAGTTGCGGTTCAAGTCCACGCCATTGGCGTTGGTCCGGCTGGATTGGGGCTGCAGGAGGCCGTCCGGATTCAAAAGGGGCACAAAAATCCAGTGGAACAGCCCGGAATGGTGCTTGTTCAGGATATTCATCCATTTAAAGACGACACTGACCGAAGTGTATTCATCCCCATGGGTTCCCCCCACCACCAGGATTCTGGCCTTGGGGATTTTGGGATATAACGGAGGATACTCCTTTAGCAGCAATGGTTTGTGCTCTTCTGAACAGTGCCCGGAAAGCTCTAATCTTTGTTTTTGACATTCCTTTAGCCCTACGCTGGCCAGTTTGTTGGAGATCAGCCTGCACATTTGCTCTTTGGAGATCTCCTGCTGACAGGTTCCAGCCAGGCCTATAGGAGGTAGGGCTAAGCCCCCTGCAAAAAAAAGGACGAGCAGGACGCAAAAGCAAACCGCTTGGTTCAGTTGCTGGCAATAACAATATTTGCTGCCTATAGGAAACAAAAAAAACTCCCTCGAGGTTTTCCAGACAAGAAATGCCCGGCCCTGGTGGGTCTTTTGTCTGGCAGGGCAAACAGCCGCTCAGACTAAGCCTTAGTCCAACATCAGCAGGCTAAGGGCCATTAGGGCCATGCCACAGACTAGACCAAATATGGCCAGATGGTGCTCTTTATATTCCTCTGCAGAAGGCAAAAGCTCATCCAGGGCCACAAAGACCATGATTCCGGCTATCGCTGCTAATAGAGAGCTGAAAGCTGCCTGGGTCAGAAAGGGATACAGAAAGGCAAAGCCGATGGCTGCGCCGGCAGGCTCTGCAAGTCCTGAGCCCAAGGAGAACAAAAAGGCCTTTTTCCTGCTCCCGGTGGCATAGTATAAAGGTACGTAAACAGCAATCCCTTCCGGGATGTTGTGCAGGGCTATGGCCACTGCAATAGGGATGCCCAGTCCAGGATCCTGCAGGGTGGCGGTAAAGGTGGCTAGCCCCTCGGGGAAGTTATGAATGGCTATGGCTAGTGCAGTCACCAGGCCTGTGTGGTAGAGCCTCTTGTACTCTTCAGCCTGTCCTGGCTGCCCCAGCTCTTGAATATTGTGCAGCTCGTGGGGGTTTTCGTATTCAGGAACCAGTCTATCTATGAGGGCGATCAGGCCTATGCCCAGGAAAAAGGCTGCGGATACTGCCCAGTATCCGCTTTTATGTCCTAATTCCTGGATGAGCCCGTTTTTTGCTTCTGCAAAGAGCTCCACAAAGGATACATAGAGCATAACCCCGGCGGAGAGGCCCAGGACCAGGGCCAGGAACCTGGGGTTGGGCTTTTTGGCCCAGAAAGCGATCAGGCTGCCAATGCCTGTGCTCAAGCCAGCCAGCATAGTCAGGCCAAAAGCCAGGACTAGATGGGGGGAATCCATAACCTGGGCATCTTTTTTGTTGCAACCTGCCTGTCTTTTGCCTGTGCAAAATTGGTATGAGGCCCTGCACTAAAAAAGCAGCCCCTGCAAAAGCAGTTAAACAAACGTCTTAAACTGCTTCAAGCAGGGGCTATCTGCAGAGAGCAGGCCAGCACTACTTGCTGGTTATCTTCTCAAAGACCTTTTCGGTTTTTTCAGCCTTTTCCTCGGATTTTTCTGCTGCGTCCTCAGACTTGTCAGCGGCCTTTTCCGCCCGTTCTGCGCTTTGTTCAGCATCCAGGCTGTACTCCTTAATCCTGTCGGCGTCCACCTCTACTGCATCAGCCTTATCCTCTGCCTGCTCTGCACTGGACTCCACCTGATCCACCCTGTCCTCCAGAGCTTCCAGCTGGGAAGTCTTGGCGCAACCAGCCAGGAAAAGCCCCATCAGAATCAGGCAGAAAGCAGTCCCCAGCCATTTGGTCATTGTTCCGGATCGCATCTAGCACCTCCTTTTGCGCTACTTTAAATAAAAAACTACTCCTGAGCCAAAAAAATGGTTCATCCCCCCTACCAGAATTTGCAGCCACAAGTATTTTACTGCACGTTGTTCAACATAATTGGGGCGGCCTGGTATGTCAAGCATTTGAAAACTATAAAAGATGAAAATCCGGCTGACTCCCGGAATTCATTCCTGAGGCACAGCTGGCTTTGCATGCTGTTTGTAAAGTGCTTTGCGCCCTGCCTTGCGGCTGCAGGAAGCACCTGAGCTGCAGGCAGGCTGTTACGAAGCTGTGCAGCTCAGACTGCAGGGGCATTCGGCTTAGGCTTTGCTGCTTGTCAATCTCCAGGGCCTGGTCTAGTCTGCAGCTGAATCCTGGCAGAAACTCATTTTGTAAAGAAGTGCGGTATGCAAGATAAGAGCTATGACGTTATTATTGTAGGCGGGGGGCCAGCTGGCCTGTTTGCGGCCTATTACCTGGCTGAGAACACCAGCAGCTCAGTGCTGCTTCTGGAAAAGGGCCAGTTCCCGCAAAAACGCAGCTGCCCCATCAACTACGGCCAGCGCTGCCTGAGGTGCAATCCCTGCAATATCCTCTGCGGGCTGGGAGGGGCTGGTCTGTTCTCAGACGGCAAGCTGAACTTCATCCATAAGCTGGGCAAGACCGATTTAACCCAATTCATGCCCCTCCCCCGGGCCAGGGAGCTTATCCAGGACACAGAGGAGATATTCAACTCCTTTGGCATGGACGGCAGGGTTTTCCCCACAGACATGGCTACTGCCAAGTCCCTGAGGGCTGAAGCCCGCAAGGAGGGCATAGAGCTGTTGCTGATTCGGCAGAAGCATTTGGGCAGCGACTGCTTGCCAGCGCACATAGCTGAAATGGTAAGCTACATCCAGGACAAAGGAGTACAGATCATCTCCGGCGTAGATGTCCAGGATATCCAGCTGCAAGGGCAAAGGGTCTGCGGTGTGAGCACTGACCAGGGCAGCTTCTCAGCCCCAGGAGTAATCCTGGCTCCGGGCAGGGTGGGAGCGGAATGGCTGGGGCACTTGGCGGAAAACTACGCCCTGCACAAGAAGCAAAGGGGGATTGAAGTCGGGGTCAGGGTGGAAGTACACAATGATATCATGCAAGATCTGACCAGCATCATTTATGATCCTTCTTTTTTTGTGCAAACCGAGAAGTATGACGACCAGACCCGGACCTTTTGCACCAACTGGGGTGGATTTGTGACTCAGGAGAATTATCAGAGCTTTGTCTGTGTCAACGGCCATGCTTATCGGGAGCACAAGTCCGAGAACACCAATTTCGCCTTCTTGTCCAAGGTGATTCTCACAGAGCCGGTAACTGACAATCAGGCCTACGGAGAGGCCATCGGGAGCCTGGCCTCGCTGATCGGCGGTGGCAAGCCCATACTGCAGCGCTTCGGGGATCTCAAGAGGGGCAGAAGGAGCACCTGGCACAGGATAAGCAAAGGCTATCTGGAGCCCACCTTGGGCAACGTGGTCTGCGGGGACATTGCCATGGCCCTGCCGGACAGGATCATGACCAATGTGGTGCAGGGCTTGGAGAAGTTAAACCGGGTACTGCCTGGTGTGGCCAATGACGAGACCCTGCTTTATGCTCCGGAGATAAAATTCTTTGCCACCCAGATAGTCACGGATCAGAATCTGCAGACCCGAATTCAGGGTTTGTATGTGGCTGGAGACGGGGCAGGGGTAGCTGGGAATATAGTCTCTGCTGCTGCCACAGGCCTGATCCCTGCCAAGGCCCTGGCTGAAAATCTTGCCAGAAGGCAGCCCAATGAATAGATCTCCTTACAGATCAGATCTGGACAAAAAGGATGGGCGTGGTAACTATTGCCGTGAAAATGTTGGGCTTCGCAGGCCGTGCTATGCCTATTGCCGGATTTGGTCCGGTATTCGTAATTTTCATCCCTGGGGGTGAAAAAAATTTTAATGAAGGATTCACTGGCTCCTCGCTGGGTACATTGGCTTATCCAGTCCCAGGAGATAGTGAATAGTTACTGAGTTCTCGGGAGGCTTTTTTTGCAAGCCAAGTAAGTTGATAATGGCTGTTTTTGGGGGGGAATATCCCTGACTGGAGTTTACAGCTCGCGAACCAAATGAATAAGGAGGGGAACATGAGTAAAAGTCTGCAGTGTCTGATCTCTGGCAAGGTGCAGGGCGTGAATTTCCGGGCCTGGACCAAGAGCCAGGCGGAGAGCCTGGGCATTAATGGCTGGGTCAGGAATCTGGAGGACGGCAGGGTAGAGGTCCTGGCCCAGGGCGATGAGCAAGCCCTGTTCGACTTCAAGGGCAGGCTGGCCCAAGGTCCTACTATAAGTCAGGTAGAGAGGGTGGAAAGCAAATGGATAGACTATGAAAAGACCTTTGATAAGTTTGAGCTGAGGCTCTAGTGCCAAGACCGGGGCAACGCCACGGGGGTTGGCCCCCACCATAACGCTGGTCTTTACCCACACTTGACACCGTGGGATAAGGAAGGTG
>JBKGXZ010000064.1:0-9525 GCA_046546355.1 Desulfohalobiaceae bacterium
GAAGCTTCCAGTCCCAAAAAGCCAGGAACGATAATCCGCTGCTATTAAATAGTCTGCACCATATCCCACATGGGCAGGAAGATGGACAAGGCGAAAAAGCCAACCATGGCAGCCAGGGCCACGATCAGTATGGGGCCTATGCTCTCGGAGAGCCTGCTCACAGCGTATTCTACCTCGTCGTCGTAATGGGTGGAGACGTCGCTCAGCATCTGGTCCAGATTTCCTGACTCCTCGCCCACAGCCACCATACTGATGACCATGGGGGTAAAGAACTTGGCCTGGCTCAAAGGCTGCGATATGCCCCGGCCTTCCCTTAGCTGCTGCTGGATGCGGGCGAAATCGCTGGAGATGACCTTGTTGCCGATGGTGCTGGTTAAGATCTCCAGGGCGTTCAATACCGAGAGCCCGCTGGCCTGCAGGATGGAAAAGATGGCGGAGAACCTGGACATGGCTGCCTTCTGGAACACAGGCCCCAGGATGGGGATCCTGAGCAGGAAGTAGTCCTTGTAGTACTGTCCGGTTTCAGTCCGTAAAAACAGGTACAGCCCCAAAACCAAGGCAGCCAATCCTGCCAGGCTCACAGGCCAGTAGACCACCAGGCCCTCGTACAAGGCCACGCTGATCCTGGTAGGCAGGGGCAGCTCCAGGCCCGCGCCCTCGAAGATGCGGATGAATCTGGGGATCACAAAGGTCAGCAGGAAGATGAAGGCCCCGAAGAGTACCACCAGGACCAGGATGGGATAGCGCAGGGCGGTTTTGACATCTGATTTGACCTTGTATTCGTGCTGCAAAAGGTAGATAAGCCTGTCCAGGACCTCAGTCATGCGGCCGCTGCTCTCCCCGGCCTGGATCATGCTGCAGTAGAGCTGGGAGAAGATTCCGGGGTGGGCCTGGAAGGCCTCGGTCAAGGATTTACCGGCTTGCACATCCTGGTTCATGTCTGTGGCAGCCTTTTTCAGCCTGGGATTCTCAGTCTGCTGCTCCAGGATCTGCAGCAGGCTGGTCAAAGGTATACCGGCGTGGAACAGGGTCCGGAACTGTTTGCTGAAGATGACCAGATCCGGGGCCTTGACCCGGGTCAGCATCAGATTCAGGCTCTGGCTCAGATTTTCCAGGCTTGCCTGGGACTTGGGCTTGACCTTCCTGGGCAAGAGGCCCTGGTTGGCCAGCTTGTCCATGGCTTCCTCAGGGCTCTCTGCCTCTATGTCCCCGTTGACCTTGGTGCCTGCTTGGCTGAGAGCTGTGTAGGTGTAGTGCATAAGGGCTTATGGCTTGTGGCTTGTGGTTCTTGGCTTTTGGCTATTAGCTATCAGCCAAACGTCCTTTACGTCGCCACGACTGTAACTGCTTCCTCCACTGTGGTCAGGCCCTGGCAGACCTTGCGGGCTGCGTCGTAGCGCAGGGGGCTCAACTTATTGTCTTCAATCAGGGTCCTATTTATCCTGGAAGTGGCCATGCCCTGGGTGATCATCTCCCGGAGCTGATCGTCTGCCTGGAGCACCTCGAAAGCCGCAGTGCGGCCTTTGTAGCCGGAGTTCATACACCTGGGGCAGCCCTGGCCCTGCAGGAAGGTGCAGCCTGAGGTATCCTGCAGGCCCAGGGCCTGCAGGCCCTTCTCAGAGGGGGTGTATGGTTGGGCGCAGTGGGTGCAGACCCTGCGCATCAGGCGCTGGGCAAAGGAGACCAAAAGCACCGAGGAGATCAGGAAGTTCTCTATGCCCATGTCCAGCAGCCTGGTCACTGCGCCTGTTGCATCGTTGGTGTGCACCGTGGACAAAACCCGGTGTCCGGTCATGGCTGCCTGGACTCCGATGTGCGCGGTCTCTGCGTCTCGCATCTCTCCGATCATGATCACGTCCGGGTCCTGGCGCAGGATGGAGCGCAGGCCCGAGGCAAAGGTCATGCCCGCCCTGGTGTTCAGCTGGACTTGCCTGATGCCCTCCTCCCTGTATTCTACAGGGTCCTCCAGGGTGATGATGTTGATGTCAGGCTGCTTGATGCGGCGCAGAATGGCGTACAGGCTGGTGCTCTTGCCGCTGCCTGTGGGACCGGTGGAAAGGATCAGCCCGTAAGGCTTGTGGATGGCCTCCTCCATCTTGCGCAGGTCATCAGGGTGCATGCCCAGGTCGTCCAGGGTGAAGCTCTCAGCGCTCATGTCCAAAAGGCGCAGGACTATGTTTTCTCCGTAGATGGTGGGAATGCAGGAGGCCCGGACGTTGATCTCCCTGCGTTGCATGATCACTGTGAAGCGGCCGTCCTGGGGCACCCGGGTCACGGAGATGTCCATGTTGGACAGGATCTTGATCCTGGAGGTGATTGCGGACATAAGCTTTCTGGGCGGGGCAGGGACTTCCCTGAGCTTGCCGTCCACACGGAATCTGGCCTGGACCCGGTTCTTTTCCGGGCTGAGGTGGATGTCGCTGGCCTTTTGCTTCACAGCCTGGGCCAAAAGGGAGTTGACCAGCCTGATCACCGGAGCCTGGTCTGCCTCGGACTCCAGGGCGTGCACATCCTGGATGCCTTCTTCTTGTGTCTCCTCCTCCTGGGTCTGCATCTCAGCCAGGTCTTGATCCGCATCCTGCATGATCTCATCCAGATCCTGGTACTGGCCGTACAGGGAGGTGTAGGCCTGCTCATATTCTGCTTCTGTACAGACCAGGGGCTCGATTTCCAGGTTGGTTTGGGCCTCCAGGGCATCCAGGGCATCCAGATCCAGGGGATCTGGGGTAACCACACGCAGCACGTTGCCCTTCCTGGCTAAGGGCACAGCCGTGTAATGGCTGGCTGTCTCCGCGGGCACAAGCTGGCTCAGCTCAGGATCCGGCTCGTCTTTTTCCGGTTCAAAGCGTTCGATGCGCAGCTGCCTGCTGAGCGTCCTGACTATCTGGTCCTCCTTGCAGATGCCGCTTCTAACCAGGAATTGGCCCAGTTTCTGGTCCCGCCTTTTCTGGCGCAGGGCTTGGCGCAGCTGCTCCTCGCTGAGCAGCCCTTCCTGGATGAGCATTTCTCCAAGGCGCAATTTCCTTCGCAAGGCTATTTCCTTCCTTGAAATTGGTTTATCGAGATGGTCGTAGGTCTATGGCGCTGCATCCTGTGCAGGGGTCAGGAGGTGGGTTTTCTTCCTGTCCAGCTCCAGGATATCTGTCTGTTTGGAGAGGTCCTGCTCGAGATCCTGCAAGGCCTGCTCGGCTTGCTCTCTAGACTTGAATGATTCCCTGAGGACCACTGCATGCTTCAGGCCCTCCTCCGGGTTCCAGTAGCTAAGCACCCGCAGCTTGGATTCTTCTGTGCCGCGCAGCTGGGAGTAGGCCTGCTCCAGATCCTGGAATTGCCCTAGTTTTAGCCAGTATTCTTCCCCCTTTTGCACAGCCCCGGGTCTGTATATCGGGAGCAGGATCTCCTCCCCTGACTCCAGGAGATTGGGATTGTCCAGGCCGGGGTTGGCGTCCTGCAAGGCCTGCAGGATATCCAGGTCCGCCTGGCCGTAGATAAACTCCAGCATATGCCAGAGATGGTCCTCTGGCTTGATGCTTATCTGGCCCAGGAGCTGAGGCATTTCCGGCTCCTGGCTTGTTTCTGCTTTCTGGGCTTTATGTTCTGCAGGCAGGGGCTGAAAATCAGGCCCGGGCTTGGATATGGGCTGGAATCCCTGCTCTGCAGATGGCTTGAGCTGGGCAGATGAGTCAGCTTCCTGTTTAGGAGGACTTTCCTCTGAGGATTTCGAGGGTGCGCTGGCCTGCATGCGAACTTGGCTGTTGGAGTTGTTCCAGGATCCCATCTGCCACCAGCCCAGGGCAGCCAAAGAGATCAAAAGCAACAGGGCCAGGCCAATAGCGAAAAACATAGTCTTTCTTGGCCTTCTGCTCTGACCCGCAGCAGGCTCTAGACTGGAGATGCTGGCTGCGGCCTGCCTGACAATCTCCGGAGTGACCTTGAACTTATTCTTGACCAGCAAGAGGGTCAGGATCTGATGGCCCAGATGGACTATCTTCCTGGGGTAGCCCTGGGACAATCTGTAGATTTGGATCCAGGCTCTGGGGGTGAATCTTGGCTCAGAGGACTTTTTGTTTCTGCCCCTGGCCTTCTGCAGCCGAAAGTGCACCAGTTCCCTGGTCTCTTTGCGGCTCAAGGGGTCCAGGTTTTGCTCCAGGGCTATGCGGTCCGTGAAGTTGGGGTGCTGCCTGAGCAGTTCCTGGATTTCCTGCTGGGCGAAGATGACTATCTGCAAAAGTTTCTGCTGGTTGGTTTCATAATTGAGCAGCTCCCGCAGCAATTCCAGGCACTGGGAGGGGAGCTTCTGGCCCTCGTCTATGATCAGGACCACGTTTTGGTCCTGCTCTGCTACTAGCTGGAAGAGGCGATTCTTGATTATCTCTTTGTGCTGGGCCAGGGAGGAGCAGGAGTCAGCTTTTTCCTGGCTGTTCAGCATGGAATTCAAAGCGTAAGCCAGGTCCTGGGCATGGTCGAATCCAGGGTCCAGGATGAGGTGAACCTGGATGGAGCCGTCCTCGCCCAGCTTGCGGATAAGCTGCCTGCAGATGGTGGTCTTGCCGGTGCCCACTTCCCCGCGGACCAGGCACAAGCCCCTGCGCAGCCTGATGGCAATCTCCAGCCTCTGCAGGCACTGCACATGTCCGCTGGCCCGGTAGAAGAAATCCGGGTCAGGGCTGGTGGAGAAGGGCTCTTTGCGCAGGCCCAATACCTTGTAGTAGTCCATTATGAGTTGCGGGTTATCTGTTCTCAGTTATCGGTTGTCAGCGGAGTTTTCAGGGCCCAGAGCCCCAGCTCATGACTCCCCCTGGGGGCTCAGGATAGAGGGGGTGATGAAGATCATGAATTCCTCCATCTCATCGTCCAGATTCTGGTCCTTGAAGAGCCAGCCCAGACCGGGCAGTTGTCTCAACCCCAGAATGCCCCTCTCTCTGTCCGAGACAGTCTGCTTGGAGAGCCCGGAGATGACTATGGTCTCCCCGTCCCGGACCACCAGATTGGTCTCTGTCTCCTTGGTGCGGATTACTGGATTGCCCTGCACATCCCGGGTGAAGTCCACCTCGTCCTTGAGGACCTTGATATCCATCATCATATGCTCCCCATCAATGAGGCTGGGCACGACCTCCAGCCGCAAGGAGGCGTCTTCGAACTGCACATTGCGGTCTCCGTCTTCATCCACTGTCTCGTAGGGCACTTTTTCCCCGTGATCGGTGAAGGCCATCTGGTTGTCCATGGTGGTTATGGAGGGGCTGGAGAGGATATTGACCTTGCCCTCGGATTCCAGGGTCTGCAGCTGGGAATAGAGAATGCTTCCAGGTAGGCGGGCGGAGATCATGGAGAGATCCATGTCCCCGGTGAACCCGGCCTCATCCCGGAGGAGATCCCCTGTGCCCACCTGGTCCTCGAAATCGGTGGGGGTCACGTAGCGCCCGCTCCAGCGAATACCCAGCTCCTTGGCTGTGTTCCTGGTGGCCTCCACAATGTTGGCCTCGATGAGGATCTGGGATCTGGGCCTGTCCAAATGCTCGATCATGCGCTCCATGCGCGTAAGGTCCTTGCGGGTGGCCTGCAGGATCAAGGAGTTGTTCTCTGGATTGACCTCGATATGGCCCCTTGTGTTTCCTTCCTGGTCTCTGCTCAGGAATTTATTCAGGCTTTCAGCCAGTTTTTCTGGATCTGCGAAATTGACCTTGATGATCTGATTCTGCAGCGGGGCATAGGACTCTGATTCCCTTTTCTTTTGCCGCAGCTCCTCCTGGAGATTGGAGAGCTCCACAGAGTTCTGCAGGTCCTGTCTGCTCTTGATGCGCAGCACATCCCCCTGCCAGGAGTAGGTCAGGCCCTGGGAATCCAGGATCCCTTTGAAGGCGTGGTTCCAGGGCACCTCCTCCAAATCAACGCTCATTTGTCCGCTGACGCTTTGATTGACGATCATGTTCTGGTCCGCGGCCCTGGACATGGCCCGGAGCACACTGCGTACCGGGGCTTCCCGCAGATGCAGGGTGACCTTGTCTGTGGGGAGCTTCTTCTTAGGTGGCTCTTTTTGTTCCTGGGCCATATCCGGATCCATCTGGTCCAGCTCCAGCATTTCTCTGGACTTGATCCTGGGGGAGTGGCCCCGGGACTCCTCTGCCTCTTCCTGCCATTTGTCCAGAAAATCCTGTTCCTGGTCCTGCTCTTTTTTTGTTCCGCATCCGGCCAGGAGCAGGATGCAGCAGGTCAGCAGGAACAGCAGGGCCAAGGACGTTTGGCGTTTGGCTAATGGCTTATGGCTTTTGGCTATTGGCATTTGCTTAGTGGCTTTTGGCTATTGGTTAAAGGCTCATGGCTTATGGCTCATGGCAATTGGGCATTTGGCTGATGGCTTGTGGCTAAAAGTCAATAGCTTCAGCCACCAGCCATTTAATCCTGGTTCCCAGAGCTCTCAGGGTCAAGCTTATCAATCTGGAACATCTTCTTGGAGTCGATTTCAGGAGATCGACCTCTGGAATTTTCAGCCTCCTGCTGCCGGGTGTCTTCCTGGCTTTGTTCCTTGTCCTTTGGGGTTGCCGCAGGGTCTTTATCGGTATAGGGGATCAATCTCTCCTTGCCCCCTGAGGGAGCACGCAGCAGGACGTGCTCAGGGGTTATGCCCAAAAGCAGGGCATTGCTTTGCTCCAGGCGGTCTCCTGTCTGGTATTCAGAGCCGTTGATAATGGCCATGCGCTTCTGGCCCATCTCCAGGTATCCTGTGTAATGTATGGTGCCTAACTCTTCTTCGCTTGTCTCTTGTACAAGCTCCGAAGCATCAAAGTCGCTTTCTGGATAGACATAAAAGGGATTTCTATCCCACTTTCTGTTTGCGCTGTGCAGGACTCTGGTCTGGGCTTGGCTCAAGCTGGAATCCTCCACATTCTGGCTCAGGCTCTGTACCAGCTCCTGGGCCTGCTCTGCCTCAGCCTCTGGCTCCTGCTGTTCAGGTCCAGGAGTCCTCCCAGGCAGGATGAAAAGCTCCAAGGCTCCATAAAGCAGGGCCAGAGCCATAAGAATCACCAGTATCTTTTCCCTTCTGGCCATGGCCGGCTACCTGCTGCCCTTTGTGCTGTGGAGGCTAAGCTGCAAGAGGCGCATCCTACTCAACCTGCATCCATATCTGCAGGGCATACTCTGGCTCCTCGGAAGTGCTGCTTATCTGTAGTCTACCCAGATTGCTCAGGTCAGGATGCACAAGCAGAGCATGCAGGAATTTTTGGAAATTTTGATATTCGCCCTGCAGCTCACCTTGGATAAGCAACAGACCTGTTTCCTGCTGCAGGGTCTCGGGCCTGGGCGTGAAAGAGGCCTGCTGCAATTCAGAGTCATCTGCAAGGGAGTCCAGAATCTGCTTCGCGCTGTCAATATCCAGTTCCTGGCTGGATTCCTGGTCCAAGTCCAGATCTTGATCCAGCTCTCTGTCCTGCAGCTTCTGCTGCAGCTCCTGGTATAAAGGTCTCAGGACCTCTTGTTCCTCTATATTGGCCTGCAGGCGCTCCTTTTCCTGCTCTAGAGCACTTAGCTCCTGTTTGGCGGGCAGAATGCCCAGAGCCAGCATTGCTCCTAAGACTACCAATGTAAAGAGCAAGTAGGCCAGGACTCTTCTGTTGGCAGCTATCTGCAGCCAGGGAATCATTCTAGACCTGCTCCAGCTGGATATGCAAAGTGAACCTGTATATTTCCTTGCCCTGCAGTGTGTCAGAGCTGCTGTTCTCGATCCGGGCCTGTTTGAACAGCTCGGAGCGCTGCAGACGCAGGATGTAGCTGGTCAAACGGCTCTCTCCTTCAGCCGCATCTCCCTGGATAAAGCCCTGCAGGATCAGCATCCCGCTTTGTTTTTGTTCGGAGTCTTGGTTGGGCTCATCACCAGTATCCAGCTCCAGGCTGAGCAGGCTGATATGCTCTGGAGTGATGCTATTCACCTCGGTCACGGCTGCAGCAGAGAGCATCCTGCGGCTGTATTGGCGCAGGTCTTGCTGGCGATTCTGCAGCTTATCCCCTATTTGGGTCAGCATCTCAGTATCCAGTCTGGGGGAATAGGAGTTTAGCTTTTGCTCAAGCTCAGCTTTCTCCTGCCTGGATTGTTCTAATTCCTGGTCCAGCTGCCACCAGTAGCCTGCAGCCAAAGCGAAGAGACAGGCGCAGCCTACAGCCACTGCATTGGCATTGCGCAGGGCCTTTTTTTCCTGGTCCTTTTCCCTGGCGGTGTACAGGAAATTGACTCCCTGCTTGCAGGGCTGAGCAAGGCCGGTGGCCACAGCCAGGGAGCTGCGCTCTTGCCTGGAGAGATCGGCCAAAAAGGGCGACATCCCAGGCAGATCCTGATCCAGGGCATTCAAGAAGCTCGTCTCCAACCCCAGCTGCTCCTGGAAAAAATCAGCCAGCCCGGGCAGGGCTGCCAGTTCGCCGCAGATATACAAGCCTTCTGGAGGGTTGTGCTGCAGGACATTCACGTAGTGATCCATGGTCCTTTCCAGCTGTCTGGCCAGGCGCTGGAGCGCAGGCTGGATCCGGAGCAGGACCTGCTGGAAATCCAGCTCGGATTCTGCCTCAGGGTCCTCATGGCTGGCCTGGACTGAGCCGAGCAGATTGGCTGCCTGTTCCTTGCTGGAGATGGCATCCAGGTCTAATCCAGATTCCTGCATGTCCTCGGCTTGACCCAGATCTACCGATACCTGGGCTGCGGACTCAGAGACCAGCTCCTCCAGGATGCTGTCCCTGCCGGTCTTTATGACGCGGCTCAGAAAGATGCGCTGTTCATCCAGGATGATTATGCTGGAGCACTCTTCTGCTATATGCAATACTGCGCAACTGGAGTACTTGGTCTTGAGCCATTTTTGGCGGAAGATATTCTCCAGGGCCAAGGCAGGCAGGGTCAAGCCCTGCAGAGGATAGCCCAGCTTCTGAAAGATGCCCCGGTAGCGCGTAATATCGCTGGTTCTGGCAAAGCAAACCTCTATCAGGAGCTTGCGTGCGCCTTGTTCTGTAACTTCTCCTTGGACTCGGTAGTCAAAGGTATACTCCTGGGGATCAAAGGCCTTTTCTCTGCGGGCTGACCAGTACACAGCATCTGTCAGGCCCCTTTTGACCGCAGGCACTTTGATGTTCAGGATCTCTCCTCCTGCCGGAGGCAGATTGGCCCAGAGCACTGCCTTGCGGCCTGGGTCCAGGGCCTGGATATGTTCTTGCAAGAATTGGGGCAGATCCGGATGACCAGGATACAGCTCCTGGGGTAGAGGGACATGCATGGCCTGTTTAGCTCTCAAGCCCTGCCTGCTGCTCTGCATGCGCACCAGTCCTGCTGCATGGGGCAGCAGGTCCACACCTATAATTTCCTTGGCTCCTGGGCCTGGTAACCTGGATTTTATTCTGCTCCATCTATCAACAGGCCCGGCCTCGATTTCCGAGTCGGAATCCTGGGAGGACTGCGGCTTATTGCGGATTGCCTGCAGCAGTTTTTCTGTGGAGGAGATCTCTTTGGAGCTGACCACGCTTGTCCATTGTTGTGGATTTGGAGTATTG
>JBKGXZ010000065.1:0-9413 GCA_046546355.1 Desulfohalobiaceae bacterium
TCGGCTTTCGGCCATAGTATTTATTGCTCCCACGCTCTGCGTGGGAGTTTTTTTTGACCGCTCCTGCGGTCTCTTTATGGACGCCGGAGCGTCCAGAAGAGTTCCCACGCAGAGCGTGGGAACGATAAAAAATCTATCTTGCTCTAGGTGACCAAGCAAGTGAGTGCTGGGGAGGGTTGAATGATTCCAGCGTCTTATTTCACAATCACTGACCTCACAGTGACAAGTGTGGGTAAAGACCTATAATAAATTTAGCCTCAGGTATTGACTTATTGAGCAGAATTTTTTATGGAGCATAAGCTTGTATTTCGTGTGCATGGAAAACTGGATCTCCAGGAACTGCTTTCTGCAAAAGGACGACTGCAGTCGTCCGTCCCTTGGGACTGCATCGAAGGGCGTGCTGTTCCAGTGCTTGTAGGAGCGAGCGGCGCTCGCCCTTTGCGTTTCGGGTGCTATTTTTCCATGCATAGGTGTGTCCAATTGGGCATGAGGATTATCTGTTGACTTAGACAAGGAGGTGTAGCTATGAGTGCAAGGGGTGCGAGAGGCAGATTTTGGCAGGTGGTGTGCGTTCTTGCTTTATCCCTGTTTTGCTTCTGGGGGGTAGCTCAGGCTGACAGTCACCAGGTAAATGTGAACACCGCAAGTATTGAGGAGCTGCAGGAGCTCCCTGGAATAGGGGAAGCTATAGCCTCGAATATAGTGGACTATAGACAGGAGCAGGAGTTCGAAGAAAAGGAGGATCTGAAGGAAGTCAGTGGTATCGGATCCGCCAAGTTTGAGGATATCAAAGATATGATCACCACAGGTGATGAATAGATCAATACCAGGCCGTAGGCTTAGCAGGGCCGGAGCAGGTATCAGCTCCGGCCCTGCTTTTTGCCTTCCAGGATCAGCAAGGCTCTGGTTCAGAATTGCAACTACTGCAGCAGGGCCCGGGCAAAATCTTCGCCTTTGAACGGCCTTAAATCCTCCATCTTTTCCCCCAGCCCCACAAAGGTTATGGGCAGGCCGATTTCAGTGGCTATGCCCAGGATTACTCCGCCCTTGGCTGTGCCGTCCAGCTTGGTCAGGATCACTTCGTCCACGCCTGCTCCCTCATGGAAGAGCTGGCACTGGGAAATGGCGTTCTGTCCAGTGGTGGCATCCAGGATGAGCATCATGCTGTGCGGGGCGCCTGGGTGGTGTTTGCTCAGGACCCTTCTTATCTTCTTCAGCTCATCCATTAAATCCGTTTTGGTGTGCAGCCTGCCTGCGGTGTCCACAATAAGCAGGTCATAGTCCTCTGCCTTGGCTTTTTGCAGGGCCTCGTAGGCTACTGCCGCAGGATCTGAGCCAGCCTGCTTGGCGTAGAAGCCTGCCCCTACCCTCTGGGCCCAGATCTGCAGCTGTTCAATAGCTGCCGCCCTGAAGGTGTCCCCTGCAGCCAGCAGTGTTTTCCTGCCCTGCATTTGGGCCCGATGGGCCAGCTTGGCTATGGTAGTGGTTTTGCCCACGCCATTGACCCCCACCATAAGCAAAACTTCAGGAGGCATGGGCTTGATGCGCTTGGGCGGGGCCTTGAACATGTCCGCAAGCTCCCTTTGGAAGAGCTCCTTGAATTTCTCCTGGTCCTGGATCTTTTCTTCGCTCACCTTCTGCTGCAGCCTCTGCACCAGGCTGGTGGAGGTCTGGTAACCCGCATCAGCCATGATCAGGATCTCTTCCAGTTCCTCCCAGAAGGCGGCATCAAACTCGGAGCTGGAGCTGAGCAGCTGGTCTATCCTCTGCGAGAGCTGGGCCCTGGTCTTGTTCAGGCCCTGGCTCAGCTTCAGAAATAGCCTGCTTTGCTCGTCCTCCTCGTCTTCCAGGTCCAAGGCCAGGGCCAGCCTGTACTGCAGCTCGGAGCGGAACTCAGAGACATGCTCGTATTCCATGTCCTGGAGCCAATTCTGGAAACGCTGCAGGAAATCCCTGGCCTCCTGCTGCGGTACTTCCAGCTGCTCAAGCAAAAACTGCAGTCGATCCCAGAGCGTCTGGTCCGCGCGCTGTACTCCTTCCAGGATATGATCCAGCCAGACGCTCAGCCTGGGTTCTGCCTGCTGCAGGTCATGGCGCAGACGCTGTTGCCAGGGCAGCTGCTCCTGGATTTTTTCCCGGGCAGGTTCTGGCTTCTCCTGGGGCTCCTGCAGGGCAGCGTCATGTTCAGGTCCGGAGGCTTGAGGCTGCTCGGGCTGCTCCTCTTTTGCCTTGCTTGACCAGATATGTTTTATTTTGGAGAAGAAACCCATCTCAGCTCCTTTGCAGCTAGTGTTTGGTGAATGGAAAACAGCAACCCGCAAGGCTAAGGGCGAGCGCCGCTCTATGTATTGGTCAAAATATCGATTGCGATTACGATCACGCCAACGACAGCGAGGGGAGGGCAGAGCAAATCGTAATCGTGGTCGTTGTCGTAATCGCTGTCGATACTCATGGTATCAATCTTACCACGGCCAGAAGGGCGACTGGCAGTCGGCCTTTTGCAGAAAGAGATTTCTGGAGATCCAGATTTCCATACCCACTAGCCTTCCTGCTTCAGCTCCCAGCGCTGCCAGAAGATCTTCCCCCTGGATTTCTTATACTTCCTGAGCAGAATATACAAGGCCCCTGTTCCGCCGTGGGTCGGCCTGGCGGTGCTGAAGGCCAAAACCACTCTTTTCAGGGGGTCTTGGGTCAGCCAGGGTTGAATGTGCTCCCGGATCACGCTTCTGCCCTGGGGGGAGTTCTTGCCCCGGCCCGGTATAATCAGCAGGCAGCGTCTGCCATTTAAGTAGTGGTCCCGGATGAATCTCGTCAGGCTAGTTCTGGCCTGTTCCAGGTTCTGGCCGTGCAGATCCAGGTGGGCTTCCGGGCTGAGCTCCCCGGACTTCAGCTTGCGCATTATTCCGGGATCCAGGCCGCGAATATTGCCCTGCAGATACTCCTCGCTGTATTCGATCTGGAATTCCACCTTGCCCTGGACCAGGTCCTGCAGATACTCGTTGGGGCTCTGCAGCAGACTCCCGGAATTGCCCTGGCTCTTCTGCTTGCTGTCCCTGGGATGAACCTCCCTGCCCCTGCCTTTGAGGGGCTGGACATCCTGCATGGCCTGCTTGAAGATCTGCTCTTCCTGTTCAGGCTCAGGCTCGCTGGAGTCAGGGCCAGGAGTTTGACTTTGCGACCAGAATCTGGTCTTAGATCTATTTTGAGGCAGTTGCTTGAAGTCCTTGAAGCGCATATCCGGGCTCCTGTTTTTTTGCTCCTTGCGCAGCAATCAAATGCACCATATTCTAACCCTGGTGCTGCCCAGGCGCAAATGGAACAGATCCTTAAGTAAGATCCAAGCTAGACCGGGATGTGGAGTATGCAGGCTAAGGCCAAGATACTTATAGTGGATCCCCAGCAGCAAAGGGCTCAGGAGACCAGGCAGCAGATCCTGGCCTGGGGCTGGGAAGCCAGGATCTGCACAGGACACCTGCAGGCCCTGGCCTGGCTGGAGGACGAGGGCCATGATCTGGCCCTGGTAGAACTGGAGGACAGCGATATCGGCGGCCTGGAGTTCTGCAGGCTTTTGCGGCGCAGGGAGGGCCAGCTTGCAGACGGAAGCAGGACCTGGATCCTGCTCTTGGGCCCAGAAGAGCAAAGGGCCTGGCTTTGCAGCAGCGATTCCGGTGCTGACGATTTCCTGCTGCGACCCTTTCTGGACACGGAGCTAAGATGGAGACTGGGATCCGGCTTGCAGAAGCAGGCCCTGCAGTCCAGCTTGAGATCAGCGCTGCGACTGACACCGGAGCGGACTGTGCTGAACAGATACGGTCTATTTTACGCCTTGTCCCAGGAGTTGAATAGATCCAGCAGGCAAGACAAGAGGTTCTCTGTGCTGCTTATTATCCTGCAGGGTCTTAACCTGGCTGAGCTGAGCTTCGGTTCGGCCTGGGCAGCCTGGCTGGAGGACAGGTTCCTGCAGATTCTGCATTCCAGGTTGCGCAGTTATGACAAATTGGGAACAGTTGCCAGGTGGCAGTGGTGCCTTATAGTCCCGGATTCCTCGTTTGCAGATTTGCGGGCTTTGAGGCAGCGGCTTGCTCCGGAGCTGCAGGAGGTGCTGCAACAGGAGGCCAGAGAGGCAGGCGGGATTCAGGTGTACTGCCATGGCCTGAATCTGCTGCCCAGCCTGGAATACTGGGCAGTGGAGCAGGGTGCGCATTCCCTTTGGGCCTGGATCCAGGACCGCGTTGAACAGCCCGGGGCTGAGCCTGATCTTGGCTCTGCACAGTTGACCCGGGAGGGGATTCTGCTGCAAGGCTGATTATGCGAATCATAAGCGGAGAATTCGGGGGCCGCAGGCTGAAGACTGTCAGCGGCCCAGGCTACCGTCCGGCTACGGACAAAGTCAGGCAGGCTGTGTTCTCTATGCTGGAGTCCCGGGGAGTCCTCTGGGAAGATACCCAGGCCGCGGACCTGTTCGCTGGCAGCGGCAGCCTTGGGCTGGAGTGCTTGAGCAGGGGCACGCAGCAGGTCTGGTTTGTGGAAAAGAATCGCAAGGCTCTGGGCACCATCCAGAGCAACTTGACTCAGCTGGGGATCTCCCAGGGCAGATACAGGCTCCTGGGCAAAGATGTCCTGGCCTGGCTGCGCAAATCCAGCCCCCAAGAATTTGACCTTATTTTCATTGACCCTCCTTATAGACATGGTTTACTATTCCCGATTTTCAGCGCGGTGTTGGAAAAAGGCTGGCTCAAGCCCCAGGGCTTGATCCTGGCAGAGGTGGAATCAGGCCTGGATCCGCAGCAGCAGATGCATGCCCAAGCCGAGCTGGTGCTGAGCAGGTGCTACGGACAGACGAGGATTTGCTTATGGATGGCCAAAGACAGAAAATAGCAGTCTATCCCGGGACATTCGACCCCTTGACCAATGGGCACATCAGCATTGTGCGCAGGGGGCTGGACATTTTCGATACCGTGATCCTGGCTATTGCCAGTGACACTCCCAAGACACCTTTATTCAGTTTGCAGGAAAGGGAAGATATGGCCAAGGAGGCCTTTCAGAATAAGCCCAGGGTAGTGGTGGAGGCTTTCAGCGGGCTCCTGGTGGATTATGTCAAGGACAAGGAGGGCAGTGTTATCCTCAGGGGCTTGAGAGCCATATCCGATTTCGAGTACGAATTCCAAATGGCCCTGATGAATAGAAGGCTGCAACGGGACGTGCACACCATGTTCATGATGACTGATTACAAATGGCTTTTTACCAGTTCTTCTATCATCAAGGAGACTGCCTGCGCTGGCGGGGATGTGCAGGGTCTGGTGCCTGACTCGGTCTGGAGGGGGCTGCGCAGAAAGCTGCAGAACAAATATTGTTAGCGAGCGGTGCTTGAATGATGCAGGACAGCAGACAAACCTTGATTTGCCTATTGGGGCCCACTGGCACAGGCAAAAGCTCTCTGGCTGTATATCTGGCCCGGAGCCTGCCCCTGGAGGTGGTCAATTTTGATTCCCGGCAAGTGTATGCGGATTTCCCCCTGATCACCGCCCAGCCAGGAGCAAGGGAGCGCAGTGTCTGCAGCCACTGGTTGTATGGCTTCCTGGAGTGCGGGCAAAGGTTGGATGCTGCAGGCTACAGTCAGCTCGCGGACCAGGTTCTGGAAGGGATCCAGGGCCGGGGCAATCTGGCCCTGCTGGTGGGCGGCACTGGCCTTTACTTGAAAGCCCTGCTGCAAGGTCTGGCGCCTGTGCCCAGGATACCGGCGGACATCAGGCAGCAGGTGCTTTGCAAGTGCGACGAGCTGGGTCCCCAGGCTCTGCACCAGGAGCTGGGCCGAGTGGATCCTGAGCTGGCAGAGAGGCTGCATCCCAGGGACAGGCAAAGGATAACCAGGGCCATGGAGGTCTACCAGGCCACTGGAGTGCCCCTTTCCAGCTGGCAAAAGCAAGATACAGGAGCTCCAGCCAGGTACCAAGCCCTGAAGATTGGTCTTTGGCAGGATATGCAGGGGCTGGACTCCAGGCTTGAGGAGCGCATGCAGCTTATGCTGCAAGCAGGGGCAGAAGAGGAAGTCAGGCAGGCCTGGGAGAACTGCGGGCAGGAGAGCGCTCCGGCCTGGACAGGTATAGGCTGCAGGGAGCTTCTGGATTATATCCTGGGCAGGTGCAGCCTGCAGGAAGCCAAGCAGCAGTGGCTGCGCAGGACCAGGGACTACGCAAAAAGGCAGCTGACCTGGTTCAAGAAGGAGTCCCAGGTGCACTGGTTTTCCCCTGGCCTGGAACAAGAGATACTGGATCTGGTGCTCAGCTGGTCAGAGGAGCAGGCAAGGCTCTAAGGCCAGGACTGCGCATTGGGTAAGGCTATAATAGATTTGGAGCAGGGCATGGGGCTTTGGAGCAGGATTGCAGTCTGGCTGGGCGTGGTTTTATGCCTCTGTGTCTGGAGCCAGGAGGCCAGGGGGGCAGCCTATGTGCTGGAAGGCGATGCAGGGCGCATCAACTTGTATTCCGGTCTGGTCAGTGCCCGGGGTCAGGGCTTCTTGCCCCAGGGGGAACTGGATCAGGATCAGGCCAGAAGAGTTGCCTTGCGTCAGGCACTAGTGGAGGCCAGGCAGAATCTGTGGAGTACCCTGCAGGGGGTGCGCATCCAGCAGGATTTGACACTGGCTGAGCTGATGCAGGAAAACAGCAGAATCAGGGACAGGGTGCAGGGCCTGGTGCACAATGCCCGGATCCTGGACAGGATCAGCGTCCGGGACGAGTTCTTGCTGGTCAGCATAGGCCTGGATCTCTGGGGGGAGTTTGCCAGGCTGGCCATTCCTGAGGAAGTCTGGTTCTCTGGTGAGGGTGTCCAGCAGGATTTCCGGAACGGCGGCTCTTTGCCCTTGCTGCAGAGGCAGCTGCTGCAGGCCAGGGCCAGGGCTTACACCGGGCTGGTGCTGCAGGCTAGGGGGCTGGATCTGAAGCCTGCCCTGGTCTGTACAGTACAGGACCAGGAGGGCAATCAGGTTTTTGGTCCTTCCCAGGTGGATCCCCGGAAGGCGCTGGACTTGGGCATGATGCGCTTTGTACAACGCACAGGGCAGGAGCTGCAGGCAGGGAGCAGGGTGGGGCCAAACCCCTTGCGGATCAGAGCCCGGCAGACAGGCTCAGAACCGGGCTGCAATCTGGTTGTAGATTCCAGCTCCGCAGATCTGCTGAGACAGGTTGCTCTGCAGCCTGGTAATTTTCTGCAGGAATGCAGGGTAGTTATAGAGCTCGATCCCCCCCCGGATCAGGACCTGCAGGAATACAGGCTGCTGGATAGATAGCTTGAGGGTTCAGCGTTCCAGGTGCATTGTTCACATTTAACAATAAAATCAAATAGTTAAGAAGAATTTATATTTATTCTCAATAACTATCATGCCCTGGATGGGCACAACGAAGCATGGAAAACATCAACCCACAACATAAAGGGCGAGCGCCGCTCGCAATGGAAGGGCGAGCGCCGCTCGCCCCTACTGGCATCGCAGCAGCAGTGGGCTTTGATACAGGCCTATTATGAAGGCCCAGGCTTGTAGGGGCGACCGGCGGTCGCCCTCTGTCTTGGTCAAAATATCGATTACGATTACGACCACGACAACGACAGCGAGGGGAGAGCAGAGCAAATCGTAATCGTGGTCGTTGTCGTAATCGCTGTCGATACTAACACTGAGACAGTTCGGGATGAGGACAGTTTTCGCACCTATAGTATTAAGTGTGAGTAAAGACCTGCTGCTAAGGGCAGGGCTAGGAGAGGCTGAGGTTTGTTTTTAGATAAGTCCCGAGCCCTTATCTTGACGAAGCTGCTGCTTGCGGCTTTCTGGTTGCTGTGTATACCCGGACAGGCTTGGCCGGATTCGGATATGCTCAGGGTGCAGGCGGAAATGGATATCTCTGAGCAGGAGGACTCCAGGCAGAGGGATCTTATCCCCGAACTGCGCAGCAAGGCCTTTGCAAAGGCCCTGCTGCAGAAGGCAGAGGATTTTTTGCCCGGCAGGCTGCCTGCCCAGAGGAAAAAGGCCCTGGAGGAGCTTTTGCAGCCCCAGGCGGATTCTTTGATCCTCAGCTACAGCGAGCAGGGCACGCAAATGCAGGGGGACAGGCTGCGCATGGGCCTGGCGGTAAAGATAAATACCTGGGAGTTGAAGGAGTTCCTGCAGGCTTGGGGCCTATACTATACTGCCGACTCTGACTGGGAGTATCGCCTGGAGCTGGAGGGGGAGCTGCAGGAGCATGAACTTATGCTGCTGCAGACCCTGCAGGAGGTCAGCGGACTGCAGAGGAAGGACAGTGGCCTGCCCAGGCTGAGCTTGAGGAAGTCCAAGCAGGAGCAGGGCCAGTGGCAGGGCAGGCTGCAGACAGAAGATCAGGACTGGACCAGGACAGCTGAGGCTCTGCCTGAGGTCTGGAAAGGACTCTGGGAGGAGTACTTCAGCCAGGAAGCGGTCCAGGCCCAGGCGGTGCAGGAGTTGGTGCTGCAGGCCCAGGGCTGGAGCGGTGTAGCCGGGATCTGGGAATTTGACAAAAGTCTGGCTTCCAGTGATCTGATTGCTGAAAGGCCCAGGCTGATCCAGCTGCAGCTTCGCAGGGATCAGTTGCAGGCCAGCTGGGAGCTGCGCACCAGGCAGCAGGAGAAGCTGCAGCAGGAGCTGCAGCAGGAAATGGAGCCCAGGGGGCTGGAATTCAATTTGAGACAAGCCGGGGAGTCAAGACAGACCGGAGCCCTGCAGAGGCCGGACAGGCAGGCCGGGCCCCTGCCAGATGGGGCCGGCCCTAAGACCTGCTGCTGGATCAGTCCTTTTGCTGCTTGTCCTGGGACTTTTCGGATTCAAGCTCTTTATCCTGCTCCTTTTGTTGCTCCTGACTGCTGATGTCTATTTCGTCCGGCTCTCCAGTGGCCTTCTTGAAGTTTTTGATAGCTCTGCCCATGCCGGAGCCGATCTCCGGGAGCTTGTTGGCTCCGAAAATGACCAGGATAATGGCCAGAATAATGATCAGCTCAGGGATTCCAATACCGAACATAATGCCTCCTGATATAAAACCCGGTTCTTGTGAATTGATCAGCAATCTGTAACCTTTTTGTGCAGCAAGTGCAATAAGCAAAGCGCCCGGACACAGTTTTTAGCTCTAGCTGGCTAGTACCGCGTCTCAAAAGTTTAATACCCGTATATGGCAATTTCTCTATAGAATCTGTTTGGAATATTTGACCCAGTTGGAGATTGACGCGGAAATTCCAAATAAAAAAAAACAAATTCCAAACAAATTCCAATTTACCAAAACGAGAAAAAATAATGAAACCTTGCATGTTCTCAACCTGCCTCTATTAAAGACAGAATTTTTGGGTCAGAGTACTAGAGGGACCCTGAGCTGAGGTTCCTTGCAGGCTGGGGTTCGGGCTTAACATAACAGGAAGAC
>JBKGXZ010000066.1:0-9409 GCA_046546355.1 Desulfohalobiaceae bacterium
CAAGGAGGGGCAGGGGTGGTTGGGATAGGGAGTTTTTTTCTCTGGCTATCGCTATCGTGGTCGTAATCGCTATCGATACCCATGACCTCCACCGCCCTACTCCAAAACATCAAAACGCTCAAACTTCATCATGAAGCTGGCCCTGCCCTGGGTAGCGGAGCGCAGCTCCGTGGTGAAGCCGAACATCTGCCGCAAGGGGCTCAAGGACTGGATCACCTTGCCCCCGCCCCGATCAAACATATTCTCCACCCGGCTGGATTTCATGCCCAGCAGGGAAACCACATCCCCCACGAAGTCTTCAGGCACAAAGACCTCCACCCGCATCAAGGGCTCCATGAGCTTAGGATCTGCATCAGACAAGGCCTTTTTCAAGGCTGCCCCGGCAGCCATGTGATATCCCACTTCAGAAGAGTGATTAGGTTCCTTCTGCATAGCCAGGACAGTGACCCTGACCCCCTGCAGGGGATAGCCCTTGAGAACCCCGCTCTGCAGGCCGTCATGCAGGGCCTGGTACACAGCATCCACCCATTGTCTGGGCCACTCCTGGACATCCAGACCGAACACCACCTGGTTCTCCTTGTCCCTGCTGATGGGCTCCACACTGAGCCTGACCCGGCCGTAATGCATCTGCTCCCCAAGCTCCCTGTGAAACTCCTGCTCAGCCTCAGCCCTGCCAGCCAGGGTCTCCCTGTACACCACCTGGGGATTGCCTGTACGCAATTGCACCTTATGCTCCCGGCGCAAGCGCTCCAGGACCACTTCCAGATGCAGCTCGCCCATGCCGGAGAGGATGATCTGTTCAGTATCCTCATCCCGCTCCAAGGCCAGGGTAGGATCCTCCTGGAGCATCTTCTGCAGGGCTTCCAGGAGCTTCTCCTCCTCCTGGCTGTTCCTGGGCTCCAGGGCCAGAGATATCACCGGCTGGTAGGCGCTGATCTGCTCCAGCAGGATAGGATCTGCCTTGCTGCACAGGGTATCTCCGGTCCTGGCCTGCTTCAGGCCTGCAGCAGCCACGATCTCCCCGGCTCGAGCCTGGTCCAGGCGTTCCTTGTGCCCGGCGTGCAGGGAAAACAACCTGGCCACCCTGTGCTCTTGCTCCCGGGCGGAGTTGTACACCGTGTCCCCGGCCTGGATCTGGCCGGAATAGACCCGCATCAGGGTCAAGAGTCTGCCCCCTTCCAGGATCACCTTGAATACCAGGGCGGAAAAAGGGGCTTTGCTGGAGACTGCAAAGCTCTTGCCTTTGCCGCTGCCCGGATCAATCCCTTCCACTTGGGCCACTTCCAGAGGGGAGGGCAGATAGTCGCAGACTGCGTCCAGCACAGGCTGGACTCCGACATTTTTCAAGGCTGAGCCAGCCAGGACAGGCACCCCCTGCAGCTGCAGGGTCTGGCTGCGCAGGGCCTGCTTCATGTGCTGCAGCTCTGGCTCCTGCCCTGAGACATACATCTCCAGGAGCTCCTCGTCCTGCTCAGCCAGGGCCTCTATCAAGGCCTCCCGCCAGGGCCTGGCCTTCTCCAGCTCAGACTCCTGCAGGGGCCTGCGACTGATCTCGGCTCCTTTACTCTGCTGGTCAAAGCTGAGATACTCCAGGTGCAAAAGGTCAATGAGGCCTTTGAAATCCGCCCCTTGCCCATCCGGGATCTGCAGCACCAGGGGCCTGGACTGGAGCTTATCCTGCATCTCCTGCAGCACCCGCTTGAAATCCGCACCCATCCGGTCCAGCTTATTCACATATGCCAGTTTAGGCACCTTGTAATGCTCGGATTGACGCCAAACAGTCTCGCTTTGCGGCTCCACTCCTCCCACAGCGCAAAACACCCCTACTGCTCCGTCCAGGACTCGCAAGGAACGTTCCACCTCTATGGTAAAGTCTACGTGTCCAGGGGTATCTATGATGTTGATCTGCTTGTCCTGCCAGTTGCAGGAGGTGCAGGCCGAGGTAATGGTAATGCCCCGCTCCTGCTCTTCTGGCATGTAGTCCATGGTCGCGGTGCCTTCGTGCACCTCGCCCAGGCGGTGGATCTTTTTGCTGTAGTAGAGGATACGCTCGGTGAGAGTGGTCTTGCCTGCGTCAATATGGGCGATGATTCCGATATTGCGCAGCTGATTCAGATACTTGTCCTGGCCTTTGGCTTGGGCCATAAGCTCTCCGCTTGCAAAACAGTCCAGGGATCAACAGCTGCTCAAGGCCAGACAGCGAGACTGGAACAAGCTTGTCTGCAGAGCAGGCCAAATCCAGCAGGACTCCTGCCCAGGACCCAGCACCAGACCAGCCTGCTGCACAGCCTGCTCCTGCAGGTGCCCTGGGGCGAACAACAGCTCCCAGTCCTGCCTAAAAAAAGTCTCAGCCTGCTCAGCCCCAGCTATCTCAAGATTTGTTCCTGGAGCGCAGCTCTGCAGCTCCAGGTCTGGATGGGCAGTGCGCAGGGCCTGGAAGTCCCACTGCACTCCAGGTTCCTGCCAAATGCCTGCCTTAAGAGGAACAGACAAGCCTAGACGGAGGCTCCTGCCGCCCAGCCCCTGCTCCTGGAGCAGGCCTTGGCTGCCATGCCCCAAGTGCAAAATCAGACCTGGTCCATTCAGCTTCTCCAGCCCCTGCAGCAGCTCCTCCTGCAGGGCGGCAGAGGCTGCGCCCGCCAGCTCCACACCGGCCAGCTCCAGAGCGCAGAGCTGGGGATATGGCCAGCTGGCCTGCTCTGAGCTTTGCAGGACTATAACCTCTCCTACCTGGGCCAGCATAGCTGGCAGCACAGCAGCCAGAAGCGGGGCCGGGGCCCGCATTCCAGGCTGCAGCAGCAGCACTGCCCAGGGCCAGGGTCTTTTGCTGCCCAGACTGCAAAAGCCCTGCTCCCAATGCAGACGTTCTCGCTGCTCCAGGGCCTGACTGGAACCATACCAGGCAAAAATTTGGCAGATGCACTGCTTGAGATAGGCCCTTTGCACATCCTGCAGGGCTGCATAGGCTTCTGCGAAGCTCTGCTCAGGTAGCAGGCTCTCCTGCAGGCCTTCAGGCCAGACCGTTTCCTGCATGAAAATCCCCGCATAAAACGAGATCCGGAGCAACCCCGCCCCGGATCCCCTGGCCTAGAGCCAATCGAACCACTCCTTCCAGCTGCCCTCATCCTGGACCCGCATTTCTTCAGCCTGTTCCTGCATGTAGCGGTAGTAGGCCAGGCTGCTACGCTCTCTGGCATAATCCCTGATTTCCTGTTGCTCAGGGAAATCCTGAAGCACGTTCTGATAGCGTTTCCAGGCAGGCAGATAGCGCTTGGTGCGCCAATAGAAATCAGCTACAAAAATCTCATGCTGGGCCAAATGACGCTCGCATTGTTCCCTTTTCTCCCTGGCCTGATCCGCGTATTCTGATCCCGGGAAGCTCTGCTCCAGCCTGCTGAAGTATTGCCTGGCCTCCCGCACATTATCCTGGGGCAGGTCTATAGACTTAAACTGCCTCAGGTTGGCTTGTCCGATGCGGTACAATACGTAAGGCAGCCGCTCATGTCCGGGATGCAGGGACTCGAATTCTTTGTAGGCCTGGATGGCTCCCTCGTACTGGCCAGCCTCAAAATAGGAGTCAGCCAGCCTGATCTCAGCCTGGGCCGCCTGGGGGCTGAAGGGGAAACGTTCTTTGATGCGCCTGAATTGCTTGATGGCCTCCCGGTAGTCCTCGTCCTGGAAGGCCTCTTCCCCTGCCTGGAGCATTTCCCTTGCGGTTTCAGGCTCCTGCCCCCAGAAGTAATCCTTTATGGCACTGTACTGGCCCCCAAAAAAGCCATTTGCACTGCCGCAGCCTCCTAGCAGCAGCACCGCCAGCAAAAGCAAGCCCCAGGCCCTGCGGTTATACATTTCTAGTCTCTTCCAGATACAGATAGGCTGAATGTCCTGCTGCAGCTCCGTCTCCAACAGCAGTCGATACCTGCCTGCATCTCTTGGAGCGCACGTCCCCGGCAGCGAAGACCCCCGGCAGATTGGTGCGCATTTCAGTGTCAGTGATTATGAAACCGGTTTCATCCTTCTGGATGTCCTGGGGCAGAAAGCCCACCTGGGGCTCCAGGCCCACAAAGATAAACACTCCGTCCACATCCAGGGCCTGCTGCTCTCCGTCCTGGACATTTTCCACCTCCAGCTGCTCCACCTGCTGTGAGCCTTTGATCTGCTTAGGCACGGTATTCAGCAGCAGCTCGATCTTGGGCTCGGCGCGGACCTTCTCCTCGTATATCTTGTCTCCCCTGAACTGAGACCTGCGGTGAATGAGATACACCTTGCTGGCCAGACCGGAGAGATACAGGGCATCCTCCAGAGCGGTATTCCCCCCGCCTATGCAGGCCACTACCTGGTCCCTGAAGAATTGCCCGTCGCAGAGACCACAATAGGATACTCCACTACCTGTGTACTGCTCCTCTCCAGGCAAGCCCAGCTTCTTATGGTCCGCTCCGGTGCAGACCACCACGCTTCTGGCCTGGACCTGGTCATCTCCGACCTGGATCAAGTTCTGGCCGCTGTCCTGCTGGATGCTGCTCACTTCGTCAGTGTATTTATCCAGGGAAAAGCCATCCAGATGCTTGGCCATCTCGTCCACCAACTCGTAGCCTTTGATCCCCTGGGGAAAGCCGGGATAGTTATCTATCCACTCCGTGAGCAGCACCTGTCCTCCAGGAGCCAGCTTCTCCAGCCAGGCCACGGTTGCTCCGGCCCGGAGCAGATACAGGGCAGCTGTAATCCCAGCCGGACCTCCGCCGATGACTGCAGCGTCATAAGTATACATGGTTTACAGGGCCTTTTGATTGATCATGTCCTTGAGATTACTCTTGGAGACTGCGCCTGTGACCTGGCCCACCACGTCTCCGTCCTTGAACAGTATCAGGGTAGGGATCGCCCTCACACCGTACTTGCTGGGAGTGGCCGGGTTCTCGTCCACATTCATCTTAGCCACTTGGATCTGGCCCTCGTATTCCTTGCCCAGCTCCTCCAGGATAGGAGCTATAGCCCTGCACGGGCCGCACCAGGGCGCCCAAAAATCTACCAGAACCGGAGTATTGTTCTTCAAGACTTCTGATTCAAAGCTGCTGTCAGACACTTCACTAGGCATAATCCTCTCCTTGCTTCTTAAAATTGACTGTCTCGACCAGGACAATAGCCGAAGGCAAATCTGCAGCCAACCTCAGCCCAGGCCGGAACATAAAAAAGAATAATACGAATCAGACCCTAGCCTGTCAATAGGATCTCTGAATTGGGCTGAACCACGTAAGTTTTGCACAGCTCCAGCTGCAGTAGGAGGGCAAGCTTGCTGGTTGCTAAGCAGCACCACCTCTGGCCGCAGACGTCCAGCTTGATCGAGAAGGAAACGCTATAGCCTATCCCTGGAGATTGCTTCGACGAAGCAATCTCTACGGGTTGTGATATTGTTTCATACGAGGGCAGGCATAGTCCCAGGGGATCTGCCTGCCCCTGGGCACTGCCTCCAGCTCCAGGCCATGCTCCAGTCCTTGCTCAGCATAAAGCCAGCCTGTGTACGCGATCATGGCTGCGTTGTCCGTGCACAGCTCAAGACCAGGCAAATAGAGGCTCAGGCCGTACTCCCGAGCCAGCTCCTGCATGGCCTGCCTGATCCAGGAGTTGGCGGCTACCCCTCCAGCCACTACCAGCCCCCTTATTTCCGGTCTGTTTTTCAGGGCCCTTTGGACCTTAACCTGCAGTGCCCTGGCCACACACTGATTGAATGAGGCGCAAACATCTGCCAGCTCCGGGTTCTGCCTAGCCATAGCTTCTGGCTCAGGATGCATTTGCAGGGAATCTTGCCTCAGCTCCGGGTGCTGCTGCAAAAAATTGGCGACCGCTGTCTTCAGCCCGCTGAAGCTGAAATCCAGGTTGTTGTTGTCCAGATAAGGCGCAGGGAAAAGATCCTGCCTGGGTCGGCCCAGGCTGCCCAGGGCATCGACATGCCTTCCGCCTGGATAGGGCAGATTCAGCAGTCTGGCTGTCTTGTCAAAGGCCTCTCCTGCAGCGTCGTCCAGGGTCCGGCCCAGGACCTGATACTCAAAAGGGGAATACAGGCTATAGATCTGAGTGTGCCCCCCAGAGACCAGCAGGCCCAGCACCGGGTACTGTATGTTCTGTTCCAGCCCAGGAGCCAAAAGATGGGCCAGGAGATGGTCTACGCCTATCAGCCTGCAGCCCTGGCTAAGCGCCAGGCCCTTGGCCAGTCCCAAGCCTACCAGGATGCTGCCCAGCAGACCAGGTCCGCGGGCTACAGCCACCAGATCCAGCTCCTGCAGATCAACCCCGGCCTGCTCCTGGACCTGCTCCAGGAGCAAAGGCAGAACCCGCAGATGCTCCCTGGAGGCCATCTCCGGGACCACTCCGCCGAACAGGGCGTGCATGTCCTCCTGGGAGGCCAGGCTCTGGGCCAGGAGTCTGCCTTCCTGCAGCAGGCCCAGGGCTGTCTCGTCGCAGGAGGTCTCTATGCCCAGACAGAGCATGCGCTATGCTGCCTGCCTGCTATTTGGCTGCCTGAGCCATGTTTTGTTCAAAGATGTCCTGAACTTTCTGCACATCACGCTTGGATCCAATGAACAGCGGAGTGCGCTGATGCACCTCCTCAGGCTCGATATCCAGGATCCGTTTCAAGCCGTCAGTGGCCATGCCTCCTGCCTCTTCAACAATGAGGGCCAGGGGGGCTGCCTCGCAGAGCAGGCGCAGCTTACCCTTGGGCCGTTTAGGGTCCCGGTAGTCAATGGGATACATGAAGATCCCCCCGTAGAGCAGATTGCGATGGAAATCCGCCACCAGGGAGCCTATGTAGCGCAGGCTGTAAAGCCGGTTCAAATCGCTGTTGGGGTCTTTGAATTCAGATACCGCCTTTTGCGTAGGCCCATCCCAGTAGTGCCAGTAGGCCTCGTTCACGGAATAGATGCCCCCCTGCTCAGGGATCTTGATATCCGGATTGGAAAGCAGGAACTCGCCCACGCTGGGATCCAGGGTAAAGCCGTGCACCCCCCTGCCAGTGGTGTAGACCATGACCGTAGAGGAGCCATAGATAAAATAGCCTGCTGCCACCTGCTCCGAACCTTTCTGCAGCAGCTCCTTAATTGCCACTGCATCACTGCCACCATCCTTGCGGCGGTAGATGGAGAAAATGGTGCCTATGCTCACGTTAGCGTCGATATTGGAGGAGCCGTCCAGAGGATCGAAAACCAGGAAATAGTCTCCCTTGGGGAACTTGCGGGGCACCTCTATCAGATCCGCCTGCTCCTCGGAAGCCATGGCGCAAAGCACCCCGGCCCGCTCCATGCGGTGGATAATGATGTTGTTTGCATAGCTGTCCAGGCGCTGCACCTCCTCGCCCTGGACATTGACTTCTCCGGTAAAGCCCAGGACATCTACCAGGCCGGCCTTGTTCACCTCCCTGGAGATGATCTTGGCCGAGAGGATCAGCTCGTTCAACAAGCTGGTGAATGCGCCGGTAGCCATAGGGGACTGCTTTTGGTGCAGCAAAAGATGTTCTGTAACCGTGATCTGTCTCATACGCCCTCCTTATGCTCAGGGTATATTTCCAGGCCGCCCTGCCTGTCAGCACAAGCCGCACCCGGCGCAGGAAGTGTCACTTGGCCAGGAGATAGAAGAATTGATCCTGGCCCACATACCTGGCCAGCCAGAAGAACTCCTGCCCTGCCGCCTGCAGCTGGCCGTAGGCCTGATCCTCAAGCCGGCTGTGCAGGTCCAGCTCCAGGGCTTCCTCAGCTGCTTTGGGATAATCCCCACTCCAAAGCACCTGTTCCTGGCCCAGGAGAATTATCTGTCCAGGGCTTTCTGAGCCCTGCAGCAGATCCCGGGGCTTGAAATAGGCCAGGATCAGCCCTTGCCATTTCATCCCCTGATGATAGGGCCTGACAATGATCATCCAATCCTGGTCCTGCTCGCTGCGCAGCAGGAGCCTTAGCCCCTGTTCCTGCCACTCTTGCTCCAGTTCCAGAACATCCTGCAGCATGTCCTCAGGCAGCTCCCTGGAGCTTGTGCTTTGCAGCTCCTCTCCTTCCCTGTCCATGACCATCAGACCCTGCAGCCAGGGGTGCGCCTCCTGCATCTGCCCAGCCCAGCCTTCAGCCGGGGGGTCCTCCTGCACCTGCAGCTCCTGCAAAAGCTCATACAGATCCTGATCCACCTTGGCAAAGCCCTTGGCTGCTTCTTCCTCTGATGCAGAAAGACCGGAGTCCTCATTCAATTCCACCTGTTTAGAGTAGATTCGCTCCTGCCAGGTCTGTCTGGTTTTTTTCCAGGCTTGGCAGGAGGTTAGCATAAACACCCCCACAAAGACCACCAACACCGCGCAAAAAGCTCTAGAACTCAAGACAGCTCCTATGTTGATTCTGGATTCAGGATTAAAAGACTTTATTTCAACAGGTTATGGCCATGGATTGCTGCACCGGCGAGCAGCTTTCCCTCTCTTGGCTCCGGAGTGCATTGTAGAGGAAAAAACCTGGCCTGGAAACACCCTTTCAGGATTGAATTTTTTGTCAGGATCTAGTATAAGCTTTGGGCAAAGTACACTCTTAACTAGGCCTAGAGCATGGAAATAGTCTGGATTAGTGCCCTTATCCTGATTTTTGCAGTCCTGGACGCAATAATATACAAGCAGCTGAAATTAAGAACCAGATCCAGGATAAAAATCTTGGAGGGCCAGCATGCGGACCTACAGCAAAAGCATCAGGATCTGGTAGCCACGGTCCAGGCGCTTAAGGATCAGGAGCAGCAGCTGCGCATGAAAAAGCACATGCTGGAACAGGGCTTGAAGGACAAAAAAGCAAAGCCCGAAGCACAACCCCAGGAGAGCATGGAGGATATGCTGCTCAGAAAGGAGTTCGCCACCCCGGAACAGATCCAGAAGGCCAAAAGATATATCAAGAACAACCATGCCCCGATGAGCCTGCTAGATGCCCTGATCATGCTTGATGTGCTGGACCTGGACACAGCCAACGAACTTAGAAAAAAGCAGAAGCAAGGTCCTTAGACAAAATGTCTATCCTGATCACCCTAGTCTTTCTAACCCTGATCTCCTTTTGGGTTCTGGGCTACACCTATCTGGACTCCCAAACCATGATCCAGGTGGAGCAAAGAAAGCTGCACCGCATGCAACAGGACATTGAGCGCAAGATGCAAGGCCTGAAGCAGGAACAGCAGCAGTACCAAAGCAGCATTAAGAAGCTGGAGAAAGAGATATCTCAGCTCCAGGCCAGCCTGCAAAGCCAAAATGAATAGCTGCCTGGCCAGACGCCACTGCAGACAGCCGTTTGATGTTCGTGGCTATGATATTCGGAACAACCCCCATGCCCTGGCGGACACAACGAAGCATGGAAAACTTCAACCCTTGTGGTATTGGTCAAAATATCGATTACGATTACGACCACGA
>JBKGXZ010000067.1:0-9350 GCA_046546355.1 Desulfohalobiaceae bacterium
TCAGTCTGGACTGGAAATCTATCTGCATATTAATTTCTGTGTGTTTTATAAGGTAAATATCATCAATATCAATATCAATATCGATAGCGATAGCGATTACGACAACGACTACGAATTATTTGGTGCCTGTTATCGGTTATCGGTTATTGGTTATATGCTCAGATTCTGAGTCTTGATAACCCTTCACTGATTACCCGTCACTGATAACTATTAACCGATAACTGTTAACTGCCAACCGCCTCAGTCCTGCCCCAGGCAGCGCCAGTCCCGAATTACCAGGTCAATGCTGGTCAGGCCGTTAAAATGGTTCAGCTGCGGGGTGAAAGCCAGCTGCAGGTTGCCTCCAGCCACTTCAGGGCCCAGCTGCTTCGCCTGACGCCAGGCCTTGCCAGGCATGCTGACCCCAGCTTTTTCGTCCCTGAGCTGCAATGAGACATGGTTCTGGCCGATGACTTTGTATTTCTGCACCTTGAGCGCCGGAGAACAAAACAGGGGCCTGGAGTTGCCCGGGCCAAAAGGCTGCAGCAAGTCCAGCTCCTGCACCAGCTGCAGGTCCACCATGTTCAGGCCCAGCCTGGCCTCCAGCTGCAGGCTGGGTCCAGGCAGCACCTGGCCCAGCTGAGCGGTCACGGCCTGAGGAAACAACTGCTTTAGCTCCTGCAGCCTGTCAGTCTCCAGGCTCAGCCCGGCAGCTTGATGATGGCCTCCGAAAGTGCTCAGACAAGGCTCGCAGTCCTTGAGGCCCTGGAATAGATCGAACTCCGGGATGCTCCTGCCAGAGCCCTTGATGCCCTGCCCATCCCTGGTCAAAATCAGCACCGGCCGGTAAAAGCGCTCTGCCACCCTAGAGGCCACGATACCTATAATCCCGGGATGCCAGTCCGTTGCGTACAAAACCAGGCCCGGGCTATCCTTTTGCTGCTCAGCCTGTTCCAGGGCCTGCTGCAGGATGCCCTGCTCCTGTTTCTGCCTGTCCTGGTTCAGCTTGTCCAGCTGGGCTGCCAGGGGCCTGGCAGTGCTCAGATCCGGGGCCAAAAGCAGATCCAGGGCCAGCTCTGTCTCCCCCATACGGCCCGCGGCATTCAGCCTGGGGGCCAGACTGAAGCCCACCTGGCCGCTGCCCAACGGGGCCGTGGGCGGCAGCCTGCTGGCTTCCTTCAGGGCAAAGATCCCGGGTCTTTTGGCTTCCTGGAGCACCAAGAGCCCGTTCTTGACCAGGATGCGGTTCTCTAGGCTGAGCTCCACCACATCTGCAATAGTGCCCAGAGCCACCAGATCCAGGTACTGGCGCATATCCAGGAGCTCTCCAGGCAAAAGCCGGTTCAGCCGGCAAAGAAGCAAAAAAGCCACCCCCACCCCGGCCAGGTTGGAGTAGCCGCATTCGCTGACCTTGGGATTGACCACCGCCCTGGCCCGGGGCAGCCTGTCCCCTGGCAGGTGGTGGTCAGTAATTACCGCCTGCAGGCCCAGCTCCTCTGCCAGCTGCAGCTCCTCCAGATCAGCAACCCCGCAGTCCACGCTGAGCAGGATCTCAGCGCCCTGATCAGCCAGCTCCTTAAGCCCCTGCTGATTCAATCCGTAGCCCTCGTTGAGCCGATGCGGGATATAGTGCAGCACCCTGCAGCCCCTGCGGCGCAGAAAATCCAGCACCATGGCGGTGGAGGTCAGCCCGTCCACGTCATAATCCCCCCAGACCGCCAATATCTTGCCCTGGGTCAAGGCCTCAGTCAGGAACTGGGCAGCTTCCTCCAGCTGGGGCCAGTCCTGCAGACCCGGCAAGTGGCGAAGGCCCGGGCTGAGGAAAAGGTCCATGTCCTTCAGGCTGCAGTAACCCCGATGCCAGAGCAGCCTGGCCAGGAAGCAGGAAATGTTCAGCTCCCTGGCCCAGCTGTCTATATCTGCCGGTTCCTGTCCTGCCTGGGGGGAACAGAATCTCCAGCTGCATTGCATGAGCTAGTCCACGTAGCCCTTTTTCTTGAGGTAGTCCATGAACTGCTGAGCCTCCTGGAAATCAGGATTCAGCTTCAGAGCCTTCTCCAGATACTTGCCACTTTCCTTACCCTTGCCCTGCTCGAACAAGAGCCGGGCCACATTGTGCAGCAGATGCTCGTCTGTCTGGCTGAGCTCCATGGCCCGCTTGTAGTACTGCAGGCACTGATCATACATCTTGTTCTTGCGCAGGCTGATGCCGAAGTCGTTGAACAGGTGCTTATGCTCTTCCTCAAAGGCAGCGTCCAGTTGCACCAATCTGTTGAAGATGTCGTCCGCCTTGCCTGTCTCCCCCCGGTCCAGATAGGTCAACCCCAGGCCGAAATTGGCCCGGATGTTCTCCTCATCCACCTTCAGGGCGTTGCCGTACTCGTACTCCGCACTGTAGCTCTCCCCGCGCTGCCGATGCCTGTCCGCCCGGGCCACTGTCCTTTGCAACTCCCGCATCTTAGGGTACACAGTGTCGGTGTAGAACTCCGGCTCAGGGGAAAAGTTGTCCAGGATCTCATCCTTGGGCACCAGCCTTTTGGGGCCGGCTGGCACATAATTCTTGTTCAAATACTGCACTTCTACCTGGCCGTCGTCCTGTTCCTGCACCATAAAGTAGTGCTTCTGCACTGACTTCTGGGTAGTGCTGCCTGTGCCTATCTTGGACTCAGTCTGGGTGGAGAAGACCCCCTTGATCTTGCCCCGCTCATCCACTGGCTTGGGGGTGGACACCTGTCCTGCTTCGCCTTTTTGCTCCTGGGTAGTCTTTGTTTTTTGCTGCATAAGGCCTTGTCCTTGCTTTTTGGCTGCTCGAGCGCCCTACTACCGCTCCCAGTCAGCCAGGATCTGCTGCAGTAAACCCGGCTGCAGCCCGGGCCTGGATTTCTCGGCCAGGTAGATGCCCCGTAGCCTGTGATAGGCCTCCTCCAGGTCCTGGTTCAGGACCCAGAACTCAAACTCCTGGGCAGCCAAAAGCTCCTGCCTGGCTGCCTCCAGCCGCTTTTGCCTGGTACCGGGATCTTCCGCTCCACGCCTGGACAGCCTGGCTTCCAGCTCCGCCCTGGAAGGGGGCAGGATAAATATGAACACCGCAGGATCCAAGGAGTCCCGGAGCTGCCTGGCCCCCTGCACATCTATGTCGAATATCAGGTCCTTACCCTGGGCCATGAGCTCCTGGCTCTCCTGCAGGGGGGTGCCGTAATAGTTGCCATGCACCCTGGCCCACTCTGCGAAAAATCCCTGCTGGATCAGGCCCTTAAACTCCTGCTGTTCCACAAAATAGTATTCCCTACCCTGGACCTCGCCCTGCCTGGGAGCTCTGGTGGTGTAGGACACAGAAAAGGAAAAGCCGGAGAACTCGGAGCGCAGCCTATTTATCAGGGTGGACTTGCCTGCCCCTGACGGGGCACAGATCACCAGAGCCAGTCCTTTCTGCCTAGCCCGCATCCTGGGACCCCTTATCTGCATAGCGCTGGGCTATGGTCTCGGCCTGCAGCGCGGACAGGAAGACATGATTAGAATCCGTGATGATTATGGACCTGGTCTTCCTGCCCTGGGTAGCGTCCACCAGACGACCCTCCTGCCTGGCGTCCTCCCGCAGCCTGCGCATGGGCGAGGAACCCGGGTTGACAATGCCCACCACCCTTGAGACCACCACAGAATTGCCAAAGCCGATATTCAACAGATGTTTCAGCGCCATAACCTACTCCAGATTCTGGACCTGTTCCCTGCACTTTTCCAGCTCGGTCTTGAAATCCACCACCAGCCTGCTGACCCGTGAATCCTGGGCCTTGTTCCCGCAGGTATTGATCTCCCTGAAGCACTCCTGAAGCATAAAGTCCAGCCTGCGCCCGCCACCAGAGTCTGAGGACCCCAGCATCTCCTGCAGGGCGTCCAGGTGACTCTGCAATCTGGTCAACTCCTCGCTGACATCTGCTTTGTCCGCCAGCAGGGCCAGCTCCTGGTTCAATCTGCCTTCATCCAGGCCGGTCGCAGACTGCTCAGCTGCCTGCTCCAGGCGCTGGCGCAAAAGCTGCAGCTTTTCCTGGGCCAGGTCCTGGGTGCTGCTGCTAAGCTCCTGTAGCCAGTCCTGCAGCCTGTTTATACGCTGCACAAGATCCCTGGCCAGAGTCCGGCCTTCCTTGCGCCTGGACCCATCCCAGTCCCACAATGCCTTTTCCAGCCCCGCAAGCAGACTCTGTTGCAGCTCCTGGCCCAACCCGCCCCCTTGCTCCTGCCACAAGGCAGGGATGTTCAACAATCGATTCAAGTCAGGGCTAAAGCCCACACCCAACACAGAGGCCAACTCCTGAAGCCTGGCCAGCATGGCCGCAGCCCGGGCCTGATCCAGCCGTACCGGAACCAGGTCCTTCTGCAGCAGCTGCAGCTCCAGGCCTATCTCCAGCCTGCCCCTGGAAGCGAACTCCCGCAGCTTTTGCTCCCAGACAGGCTCCTGGCTCTGCAGATAACTGGGCACCCTCCAGCGCAATGAGAGGTGTTTGGAGTTTACACTCCTGATCTCCCAGTACTGGGCGCAGCCCTGATCCTGGGACTGGTAGCTGCCGTAGCCGGTCATGCTCTTATGCAAATCGCCTCCAGCGCCTGTTATCGACCCGAACGATGCCGCAGCTTCTGCTTATAGCGCTGCCGCAGCTGGTTCAAAATTTCCTGCAGGAGTCTACCCCCATAATCCGGATACGTCCAGGGCAGAGTCTGCCAGCCACCCTTGCTGTACACCAGGGTCAGGTCCGCATACACCCCCTGATCCAGGTAGATGCGGTGGGTAAAGTTCTTGCCTGTGGCCAGCACCAACTGCTCCAGGGTCAGATAGCCAGGGTCCAGGTTAAACAGCCTGTTGGCGTCAGACCTGGCCCAGCTTAGCTCCAGGTTGTGGCACAGCAGCTTTATGCGCACCAGCCCCTGTCTGGGCATCAGGGGCTCGAAAGCCAGGATCCTGCGGAGGATGGGGACTCCCAACTCCTGGTTGTAGTAGCTCGTCTCTGTAAAGGCAAAAGGCTCGGAGATATAGTCCGCGAGGCCCAGCTCAGGCTCCAGCTCTTGCAGCAGAGCTGGCCAGAACTCATCCCAGCTGCTGCTAAGGATGGACAAGATGGGCTGTGCAGGTAAGGGCTGCTGAAACTTGCTCATAGATAAAGGTAGGTTGCATCAATATCGATCTCGATTGCGACCACGGCTGCGACTGCGATTTGGGGGAAGCAAGGCGATTCAATTTCGGCCTGCAAAACAGCCTCAAAGGCTGACCAGAACCCCCTCCTCCTGGACCTCTCTCGGCTGCACCTGGATCCTGTCCCTGGCCTGCAGATGCTCAGGCTCCCGCTCCCCCTGCAGCAGGCAGGTGACGTAGTACTCGCAGAGTCCCAGGGCAGGTGCTGTCTGCTCCAGGACTAATTCCAGGCCTGCCAGGCTGCAAAGCCTTTGCAGAAACTCCAGCCTCTTGCCCTGCATCAGGGATCTGAGCTCATGGCTGCGCCTCTTCTTCTCCCTGGGGCTGACCTGCTCCTGAAACCCGAGCGCCCTGGTTCCGGGCCTCGGGGAATAGGAAAAGACATGGGCGTAGCTCAGGGGCTGGGCGCGGCAAAATTCCAGGGTCTGCTGAAAATCCTGCTCTTTTTCCCCTGGAAAGCCCAGCAGCACGTCAGCCCCCAGGGCATAAACCGGCCAGATACGCTTCAGGCTGGACAAAAACTCCTGCACCTGCCTGGCCTGATAGCCCTGCCTGCCCATATTCTGCAGCACCCTGGGGCTTGCGCTCTGCAGTGAGAGATGCAGATGGGGGCAGACCAGGCTGCTGGAGCCCAGTGTATCCAGGGCCTTTGGTCCCAGCAGGCCAGGGTCCAGGGAGCTCAGCCTGAGCCTGGGCGGATCCTGCAGCCTGATTCCAAGCTCCTGATCCAGGCCCTGTACCAGCTCCCAGAAACCACCTCCGCCCGGGAACCTGAATTGGGCCAGATTGATGCCGCTTATCACCAGTTCCTTAAATCCTGCTCCAGCCAGATCCAGGGCCTCCTGCAGGATCTCCTGCCAGGGTCTGCTCCTGGAGTCGCCCCTGGCCAGGGGCACTATGCAGTAGGTGCATTTGCTGCTGCAGCCATCCTGGACCTTGAGCACCGGCCGGGCCCTGGGAAAATCCGTAATCCCTTGCAGGGAGCAAGGGCCATCCCCCCCCCTGGACCCATGCCCTGCAGCCCTAAAATCTAAAAGGTGCTTTTCCCTTTGAGGCACGATCCTGCTTACCCCAGGCAAATCCTGCAGCTCAGGAAAAAAGCCAGAGGCTGCGCACCCGGTGAGCACTATTTCAGCCCCGGGGCTTAATCTATGCAGCCTGCGCACCTCCTTACGCAGATCCTGCAAGGCCCGGTCCGTAACTGCACAGCTGTTTACCAGGATGTTCCCAGCCAGGGCAGGATCCTGCACCTCTTGCAGACCTTGGCCTTGCCATGCCTCACGCAGGACTTGGCTTTCGTATTGGTTGATCTTGCAGCCCAGGGTAAAGATATAAAATGTCCTGGTCTCAGGCATGGATGATGCCCCCTCCCAGGAGCAGACCCTCAGAGTTGTAGAAGGCAGCTACCTGGCCTGGAGTGGCTGGCTTGCGCTCTTGCCTGAAGATCACCCGCAGCTGGTTTCCGGCTTCTTCCAGGCTTGCCTGCACCGTAGACTCCCGGTAGTTGGTCTGCACCCAGACCTGCTGCGGCCAGTCTCTCCTGGGCAGCACAAAGTTGGGCTCCCGCAGCACAAAGCCTGAAGAGCTCAGCTCATGAGCCGGGCCTGCCAACAGCTCATTTCTGGAAGGATCCTTGGCCAGCACATACAAAGGTTCTCTGAAAGAGATGCCCAGGCCCCTCCTCTGGCCGATGGTGTAGCGGTAGAGGCCCTGATGCCAGCCCAGTACCTTCCCCGAAGTATCCAGGATCCGGCCCGGCCCGGGCAACTCTGCCCCCTGACTGGCCAGAAATCCGCGATAGTCGTTGTCCGGGACAAAGCAGATCTCCTGGCTCTCTCCACCTGCCGGGGGCACAAGGCCCTGCTCCCTCAGGCTGGCATTGACCTGCTGCTTGGTCAGCTGCCCCAGGGGCAGGCAGGCCCTGGCCACCTGCTGCCTGGAGAGCAGGGCCAGGAAGTAGCTCTGCTCCTTGGCAGAATCCAGACCCCGCCTGATGAGCCCTGCCTGCCTGCGGGCATAGTGTCCTGTGGCCAGGCTGTCCGCGCCCAGCTCCCTGGCCTTTTGCAGCAGCAGGCCGAATTTGATGCGCACATTGCACCAGGCGCAGGGGTTGGGGGTCTCGCCCTGGAGATAGGATTGCACAAAGGGCTGCACAATTCGTTCCTGGAAACTGTGGCGCAAATCCAGGATCTGCAGCTCCAGGCCCAGGCCGTGGCAGATCTGGGCCAGCTGCATTTCCAGGTCCGGATCTGCAGGCTGCACTAATCTGGCGTGCAGGGCAAAGGCTGCCCGGCCCTGCCGGGCAAGAAGCCGCAAGGCCATCAGGCTGTCCCCTCCCCCGCTTACAGCCACAGCTATGGATGTATGTTCGGGATTTTCTGTATCAGGTAAGACCACCAAGCGAGACTCTTATAGGGAGTTGTCATCAATATCGACTACGATTACGCCAACAACTACAACTTCAAAGCTTGAAAGGGCTCTTTCCCCTCGCTATCGCTGTGGTAGTGGTAAGCACAGTCGATACAACTAATCTCATCCGTATCAGCTAAGCAGTCTGCCCTGCCTAGGCAAAGGCTCCTGGTTCCTTTCCAGGACCCGGGCCGCCTGCAAGAGACTTTTCTCTGCAAATGCAGGGGCAAAGAGCTGCATTCCCACAGGCAGACCGCTTTCCCTGCCCAGTCCAGCAGGCATGCACAGCCCGGGCAAGCCGGTCAGGTTCAGGGGATTGGTGAACACGTCTGTGAGATACATCTGCAAGGGATCTTCCAGCTTCTCCCCCAGCCTGAAGGCAGTCCCTGGCGCTGTAGGGGCCAGGATCAAATCCACTTCCTGCAGGGCGTTCTGGTACTCCTCCTGGATCAGTCTCCTGACCTGGGCTGCCTTGCGGTAGTAGGCCTCGTAATATCCGGCGGAGAGCACGTAAGTGCCCAGGATAATTCTGCGCTGCACCTCGTTGCCCAAGGCCTGGCTGCGGCTCTGGGTATACATCTGCTTGAGATCCCCGCCCTGGGAAGCCCTGTACCCGTAGCGCACCCCGTCGTATCTAGCCAAGTTGGAGCTGGCCTCAGCCATGACCAGGATATAGTAGGCAGCGATAGCATAGGGGGAGGATGGCAGGGAAATGGGTACCAGCTCCGCACCCAGCTCCCGGGCCAGATGCTGAAAATCCTGACCCTTTTCCAGGACCTCGGGATCCAGGCCCTGTTCCCAGTATTCCCTGGGGAGGCCAATTTTTATTCCTTGCAGGTCCTGACGCTCCTCCAGTTGGCTTAGGTAATCCTCTGGCTGTCTCCGGGCTGAGGTGGAATCCCTGGGATCATGGCCGGCAATGACCTGCAGCAGCAAGGCGGCGTCCTGCACATCCCTGGTCAATGGCCCTGCCTGATCCAGGGAGGAGCCGTAGGCTATCAGGCCAAACCTGGAGACCAGGCCGTAGGTGGGCTTCAAGCCCACCAGGCCGCAAAAGCCTGCAGGCTGGCGGATGGAGCCTCCAGTATCCGTACCCAGGGCCAAAGGGGCTTGCAAGGCGGCTACGCTGGCTGCAGAACCTCCGCTGGATCCGCCTGGCACATGCTCCGGATTCCAGGGATTCTTGGTGGCCCAAAACGCGGAGTTCTCAGTGGAAGAGCCCATGGCGAACTCATCCATGTTGGATTTGGCCAGGACTATGCCCCCTGCCTGGAGCAACTTCTCCACCACTGTGGAGTGGTAAAAGGGCACGAAGTTCTCCAGCATCCTGGAGCCGCAGGTGGCGGGCAGGCCCTTGCAGGCCAGGACATCCTTGACCACCACCGGCAGCCCCCACAGAGGCTGTTCCTGCTTCCAGCCCTGCTCTTGCAGCTGCCTGGCCCGGGCCAGGGCCCCTTCCTGGTCCACATGCAAAAGCGCGCCCAGCGTAGGCTCTGTGGCCAGGATCCTGTCCAGGCAGGCCTGCACTGCCTGCTCAGGGCTGACCTCTGCGTGGGCCAGCCTGTGTCTGAGCTCCCCTGCTCCAAGCTGATAGAGTTCCTGCATCTTGATTTCCTTATGTTCCCGGAAGAGTTACGGTTATCGGTTATCAGTTATCGGTTATCGGATCAGAATCTGATCCGATTACAGCTAAGTGACAACTAATAACTGATAACAGATAACTAGAATATCTTAGGCACGATGAAAAACCTGCCATCCTGCTGCGGGGCATTGCCCAGCA
>JBKGXZ010000068.1:0-9244 GCA_046546355.1 Desulfohalobiaceae bacterium
CCAGGCCTCAGGATTTGAGGTCATTTATCCAGGAGCAGATGTTCGATCCCAGATACGAGATCTATGTTTAGCTTTGGCGTGGCAGCTCATCATCCCTCTTCCTTTCCAGCAGCTCGTAAGTGAATTCGTAGGCCATGCCCTTTTGCAGGCTGCGGCAAAGAAAGAGCATGATCAGGGTAAAGGGCAGGGCCGCGGCTATGGACATCCGCTGCAGGGCCTCCAGGCCTCCGGAATAGAGCAGAATAGCCGCAGTGCTGGAGACGGTAAGTCCCCAGACGATTTTCTTAGATGCCGGGGGAAAGAGCCTGCCTCCAGAGGTCATCATGGAGAGCACAAAGGTTGCCGAGTCTGCGGAAGTAACAAAGAAGACCCCCAGCAGCAGAACAGTGATCAGGCTGAGCAAAGCGCTCAACGGATAGTAATCATAGAGCTTGAACAGTCCCACCGCAATATCTTCAGAGACAATCTGGGCCAACCCTGCTTCCTGATTGAGCTCCAGGAAGAAGGCAGCGCCACCAAAGACGCTGAACCAGAAGAAGGTCAGCAAGGTTGGTGCCAGAAGGGCGCCCAGGATGAATTCCTTTATAGTCCGCCCCCTGGAGATGCTGGCCACGAACAGGCCCACAAAAGGGGACCAGGCTATCCACCAGGCCCAGTAGAACAGGGTCCAGGACTGGGTCCATTCGTAGCCCCGGAAAGGGTTGGTGGACAGGCTCATGTTGAACCAAGAGGTAAAGTAGTCCGCAAAGGTGTTGGTGAAAATATTCAGTATAAAGGTGGTGGGACCAGCCAGGAGCATAAAGAATAGCAGCAGGATGGCCAAAAGGATGTTGAGCTTGCTCAAAATCTGAATGCCCTTGTCCAGCCCGGTCATGCTGGAGATCATGAATAGTACCGTGACCACGGCGATGATCAGCAGCGTGGCCCCCAGGCTGGACTGGAAGCCGAAGACCTCGCCAAGGCCGCTGGTGATCTGCATGGCGCCCAGGCCCAGTGAAGTGGCGATGCCGAAAATGGTGGCGAATACTGCCAGGATATCGATGGCATAGCCCAAAGGGCCATAGATGCGATCCCCCAGCAACGGATAGAAGCAGCTGGAGATAAGCGGCGGCATGCCCCTGCGGAAGGAGAAATAGGCAATACTCAGGCTCATAACTATGTAGATGGCCCAGGGCTGCAGGCCCCAATGGAAGAAGCTGTACTGCATGGCAAAGCCTGCGGCCCTATCCGAATGATCGGCTATGTATTCCGGGGGATGTAAGTAGTGGCTTAAGGGTTCGGCTACGCCCCAAAAAATGAGCCCGATGCCCATGCCTGCAGCAAACAGCATGCTGAACCAGCCAAAGTAGGAGTACTGAGGCTTTTCATGGTCCTGGCCCAGCTTGAGCTTGCCGTACTTGCTGAAGGCCACGCAAAGGCTAAAGACCACAAACAGGAAGGCAGCCACCAGATAGCCCCAGCCAAAGTACTCGATAATTCTCTGGTGCAGATAGCTGGAGAAGGCCTCCAGGCTGTCCGGTCGGGCAAGGCCCAGGCCTACCAGAAACAGTACGATGGCCAGGGAAATCAGGAACACAGCATTTTGCTTGAGGCGCTCCATACAGGCATCCCCTAGTTTTGCTTCCTGATGCCAGGGATGATGAACACCGAGCAGTGAGCTTTGTGGGGTACTCCCTCGGCCACAGAGCCCAACAGATTGGCAAAGGGCACTTCCTGGTCGAACTTGCCCAGGATGATCAGGTCCACATTGTGCTTCCAGGCCTGATGCGCAATCTGGTTCTTGGCAGAGCCTACGCTCTGCAGCTTTTCTATCTTGTTGTAGGCATGGCTGCACTCCGCCTCCAGCCTGCTCAGATTCTGCATGACCTGGGCGCGCCTCTTTTCCTCTGCTTCCGGGTCCGGGGCCCGGGAGCCCACGTGCAGAAGATACAGGGTGTTAGCCCTGAATTCCTCGCTCATCAGGTAGTTCATGACTCTGCTGTCTGTTCTCTTGAAATCAGTAGCGTACAGGACGTTGCGCAGATTTATCCTGGGGGACTTGTAATAGGGGGACTTGTAGATAAAGACTGGCACATCGCTTTGTCTGACCGTGTCCGTGATCACATTGCCCAAAAGAGCCTGACGCAGGGCGGTTTTGGGCCTCCAAAGCAGGCTGATGAAGTCAGCTTCCAGCTCCAGGGAGATGCTGGCCACCTCTGAAGCCACGTAGCCGGACTTGAAGTAAATCTCGCACTCAAAGCCCAGGTCCCGGATCTTTTGGGCGATATGCAACAGCTTTTTTCTGCGCTTGGAGCCGGACTTGCTTGAGCTCTGCACATGCACCAGGCTGACCTGCCTGGTGCCGAAATCATTGGTTGCTTCCAGCATGTTCAATATCTTATATTGAGGCTCTTTCAGGCTAAGGGGCAGGACAGTCTTCTGCAGCATTCAGTAACACTCCGGACTTATGAGCTTCAAATCGCAGACAGGTATAAACAAACCAGACTGCAGTCTGCAAATGCATCCCCCAGGGGAAAATGAAAAATTAGGTTAAGTATAAAGCATTACTTGGTCAATAATTTTGCCCTAGGGGATTCATTTTGAAGGAAATGCGCCGGATATACACCATCATGGGCCTGGCCTGTCTGCTGCTCTGTGTTTTGGCCTGGAACAGGGGTGGCCTGGAACAGCTTCTGCAGGGTGCGTACCTGGGCCTGCTCATGCTGCTTAAGCTTTTGCCCCTGCTTCTTTTGGCCTTTGCCAGTGCAGGGCTTATATCCGCTGTCAGCTCGGAAAAGGATGTTTCCCGCTGGCTGGGCAGTGAGTCAGGCCTGAAAGGTATCCTGCTGGGAGGACTGGCCGGGGCCCTGGTACCAGGCGGGCCTTTCATCTTCTTCCCCCTGGCTGCTACCCTGCTGGTCTCCGGCGCTGGCCTGGGCACAGTGATCAGTTTTGTGACCGCCAAGAACCTCTGGACTCTGACCAGGCTCCCACTGGAGATAGCCCTGCTGGGTCCAGAGCTCACAGGGCTGCGCTATGCCCTGACCTTTGCCTTCCCTGTCCTGGCTGGCCTGGCAGCACACTATTTCCTGCAGGGCCAGACAGAGAAACTCAAGCTGGGGATACGCAGACTGCAGCATCTGCGTGATCCAGGACAGAAGAGCAGGTAGCCGGGTATGTGGATCGCTACTGGTTTCCTGCTGGCCATGACCCTGAGTCTGTTTTTTCTGGCCAGGCACAAAAGGGACGGCTCCCATGTCCAGGGCTTGAAGCAGGCCGGGGAGATGTTTTACAGCCTGCTGCCCTTATTGCTGCTGGCCTTCTTGCTGGCTGGGCTGCTCCAGGTGGCGGTGCCGCCAGAGACTATCCAGTCCTGGCTGGGTGAGGAGGCGGGTTGGAAAGGGATCGTGATCGGCACTTTTACTGGTAGTCTGATTTTGGGCGGGCCTTATGCAGCGTTTCCTGTAATCTCGAGCATTTATGAGATGGGAGCCGGGCTGGCTACTGCGGTAGCCATGATCACCGGCTGGGCCCTTTTGGGCCTGGGCCAGCTGATCATGGGCCTGGCCTTTATCGGTCTTCGTTTTACTATGCTGCGTACCCTGTTGGTATTGATCTTCCCCTTTCTGGCCGGCGGGATCTGCCTTTTGTTGTTTTGAATTAGATGTAGGGTCTGCTGCTGTTTTGTTCGAATTGCTGCAAAAATTTTTTTTCAGCCTGGGTGGTGCCGATCAGGATGAGCTCCTGGTCCTTTTGCAGCATGAATTCCGGTTCGGGGTTGATGCGCATCTGCTCTCCTGTGCGCACCGCGATTACGCTGCAGCTGGTCTTCTCCCGGATTTTGCTTTGCATGAGGGACTTGTTGACCAGGCCCTTGGGAATGGGTTGGCGGAAGATGTTCAGGCCTTCGGCCACCATAAGCTCCTTGTCCTCTTTGAGGAAGTTGAGCACTGCGTTGGCCCCCATGGAGGCGAAGGACATGACCAGATCCGCCCCGGCCAGGTGCAGCTGGCTGATGTTGCGATCCAAAGTGGCCCGGGTGATGATCTGGATATCCGGCCTCAACCTGCGGCAGTATATGGCCAGATAGATGTTCATGTTGTCGTTATTGGTAGTTATGATCACCGAAGGGGCCTGCTCGATGCCTGCCTGCTTTAAGATTTCCCAGTCAGCAGCATCCCCCAGGATAAAGCCTTCCTGATTCCTGGCTATCCTGGGGCTTTTGTCCACAATGCGATAGTCTGTGCCGCTTGTGCGCAAGGCCTCTGCTGCTGCCTTGCCCACCCTGCCACCGCCCAGGATGAGCACTGGATTCCGGGATACACTGTATAAGCTGTATAATTCGTCATAGCGCTGCAGCTGCTCCTTTGAGCCAGCTAGAACCAGAACAGTATGGGCGCCGATCTCTGTGTCCGGTGCAGGCAGATTGAAACTGCCCCTTTGCCAGAGACCCACTACATTGACTCCGGTATTTTCCCGGATGCCGCTTTCCCGCAGGATCTTGCCCTCCAGGGGTGTGCGCATGGCAGGGGCTTCTGCGATTGCCAGCTGATCAAACTTGCCGATGATATTGGCGTGCATGCTGACTCCAAAAACCCTTCTGGCCAGGGATCTGCCCAGCATCTGGGAGAAGTGGAAGACTTGGTTGGCCCCTGCCATTTCCATGATATCCACTGAGGCCTGGCTCTCGGCATTGGCCACAATCTGGGTCCGGGCTGAAAGCTCCCGCAGAGTGAAGATAGCGTTGGTATTCAGCTGGTCATCCTGGTTGCAGAACAAAAGTGCTGCCTGGTCCGCGCGGATCTTTTGATAAGTCCTGATATCGTCGGAATCGCCCAGTACAATTGTGTAACCCTGGTCATAGAGCTCCAAGGCTCGTTGTTGATCGCTGACCAGGATGGTGTAATTATAGTTGTGCTGCTTGAGCTTGTTTACCAGGGCCGCGCCCACAGCTTCCAGGTTGGTCATGATCACGTGATCCCTGGTGTCTGGGGGCAGGCTGCGCGGGGTCCTGGCCTTGTCCTGGGCCTCCAGCCAGGGGGCGTAGAAGAATTGGATAAAGGTGAAGGGCAGCATGACCAAAAGGAAGACCACGCCTGAGACCAGGACCACCACAGAAAAAATGCGGCCGATATCAGTGGTGAAGGTGATGTCCCCGAAGCCCAGGGTGGTCATGGTCACCAGGGTCCAGTAGATGCTGGTGGACCAGGAGTATTCCCTGTCTTCCAAGGCCATCAGATGATGGAAAAGGTAGCTGTAGACCAGGATGAGTAAAGCCAAGACCAGGATGAACTTGAGCAGGACCTTGACATTGCGTTTGGCGGTCCTGTTCTGGAAGAAGTACAGGATTTGGGAGGTCAGGAATTTCATGCTTGTTTCAGTTTGTCTGGGGTTGTTTTTTGGTTTATACTTAGCAGCAAGGTTATGCCATGCAGCCAGGATTGTCCAATTGCCTAAGTCAGTTCCCAGGCAATCCAGACCCAAGGAATTAAATCAGCTGCTTGAATCAGTAAAGGGGTTGCAGCCTAGACCAAGCATCGGCACAAGGGGTGGATCATGAGCACCTATATGCGCAGGCGCTCTGCTCAAGGCCTGCAGGAAGGGGATTCATTCACCATTTCCCGCACCTTTACGCGGGAGGATACCAGATTAATGGGGGATGTGACTCGGGATTACAATCCGGTACATTATGAGCCCGCCTGGGCAAAGAGCAAGGGATTTCAGGAGGAAATCTGCCACGGTCTGCTCGTGGGGGGCATGATATGCGAGATCGGAGGCCAGCTGGCCTGGCTGGCCACAGGCATGAGTTTCAGCTTCCTGAAGCCTGTTTATTTCGGGCAGACCGTGACCTGCAGGATGACCATTACCAGCTTGGACGAGCAGGGCCGTGCTGAGGCCAAGGCAGAGATGTTCAATGAGCAGGGGGACAAGATCTGCCTGGCCACATTAAACGGCAGGTTGCCTAAGGGGGAGGAAAAGGGGGTTCTGCAGGGCATAATGGACCAGGGAGACGTCTGGAATAAGCTGGCCTGAATGGCAGATATCTTTGAAACTGCCAATTACGAGCATTAAACTTATGAGGCCCAGTACTAGAGCCGCCCAAACCTCTGATAGCCAAAATCCTGGTTAGCAATCTATGAGCTCGGGTCAAAAGCCACGGCAACTTAGCCTCCTGGATCTGGAGCCGCCCTCCGGCGGACCTACACAGAGAGAATTGGTGTATTGGGAGACCTGGAACAAGGATCGTTTCCAGAGGCTGGTGCAGGATTTCAGGCAGCAGTATCTGGAAAGTCCCATTATGCGCAGAAGGCTGCTGCAGCGCAATCTGGATCTGTACATGACCCATCCCAAAAACGCCTATTTGGTGCACCAGAGAACTGGAGAGCTGGTCCAGGATCAGAAGCTGCTGCGCCAGGCATGGGGCATGGATATCGACAAGTTCTCTGCTGAGCGGCGCAGGCACCTTTCAGCTCAGATTGCTGATCTTTTGGACGGTAAGATGTCTCCCGAGGACTGGCAGCCAGAGATAGCCCTGAGGATCACCTTTGATGAAGACAGGCAGCAGGATCTGCAGCTGCTCCTGCAGGACCAGGGCCTGGGCTACAGCCTGGAGAGGGACGGTTTCCGGGGCAAGATTTGGGTTTTTGGGGCCCCAGCAGCGGTGAAAAGCTTCCTGAAGCGCGGTCAGGAGGCAGGGATCCTGGCCTGAGCTCGAGCAAAACATATAAGAAGCGAGTACAAAAACTGTTTTTTGTGCTCGCTTCATTCAGGGCCTTTCGCTGAGAATCGCTCAATTTAGGTTAAAAATATGTAACTGTTCACCAGGGTCCGGGGGCTTTACAAACAGGACGTAAAAACTCACTCCAAGGCAGCGTAAATCAAAACCTATATCTGTGTTTTATAGCCGGTGGATATTTTCCATAATATGTTTTAAATCATATTCGGTGCTTAACGGTTTTGATGAACGCTGCCTACGTCGCTCAAACAGTTTACGCCCTGTTTGTAAAGCCCCCGGACCCTGGATATTCGCCGGTGCGCTTAGATTTTCCAGCTTTATCAGGTGCTGAATAGTTACAAATAGTCTAACTCTCGTTGGAGAGTTGAAGGCGGCCTGAAGTAAGGGCTGCAGGGAGTGCAGGTGCAGGCAGCAAACACCAGGGCTGCCTAGCAGGAGAAAAGCTCATGCTTCTTGTGCCGCAGGAAGGTCTGCAGGAGCTCTTTTTCCTCGCTGGAGCCAAAGCTTAGTATGTCCAGGCCATACAAAAAGCGGTTCGGGCTGTGCTGGAAATAATAGACCACTTGAGCTGTTACAGTGACCCATTGGGAGCCTAAATCAAGCTGTATGTCCGTTAGGATTTGACCGATGTTAAATGTAAAGTTTGCATTGCTTTCCAGTTGCAGCCCGTGCTCACTTAAGTTGGACAGTTGGAATTTTAGGCCCTGGTAGCTCAAATAACTCCTGTCCTCTGGGCCCAGGCGGATCCTGAACGAGTAGCGTATCACCGGATTCAATTTCTGGGCTTCAGGCTGCTGCCCGGGCTCTGCAAGGCTTAGTCCCAGGTTTTGCTGGTCCTGGATGCTCATGGCCCACCTCCTTGAACAACAGGTTCATTACAAGAATACTCACTCTTGGAGATTAGAAAAATTCCTGTGACTTGGCAAGGTGATTTTGCACAGAAAAAGTTTGTTTTATTTATTGACGAAGCTAAATAATTATAGCTAGCGTGCAAAAAAAACTGATCACTGTGAAAGTTATCGGACAGTATGGCCAATATTTTAATCATAGACGATGATCCTGGTGTTTGCCAGGTCCTGTCTCAAGCAGTTGAGCAGGCAGGATACGAGGCAATTGCTGCCTCTAGCCTGGGACAGGGCAGGCAGAAGACTGAGAACAGAGATATAGATGCTGTGTTTCTGGATCTCAGTCTGCCTGATGGGGACGGCCTGAAATGGCTGTCCTGGTTCCAGGAGCTGCCTGCCCTGCCGGAAGTCATCATTATCACCGGCAAGGGGGAGCCAGCCGGGGCAGAGCTGGCCTTGAGCAGGGGCGCCTTTGATTTTCTGCCCAAGCCTGTTTCCCTGCAGGAAGTGACCCTGACTCTTGTCCGGGCCTTGGAGTACCGGGAGGCCAAGCTGAAGAGAAGCAGGGAACAGCCCTTGCATTGCCCGGAAATCTTGGGCCAGAGCCCGGCCATGGCCAAATGCCTGCAGGATCTGGCTCAGGCTGCTGCTTCCGAAAACAGTGTGCTGATTTGGGGGGAAACTGGCACTGGCAAGGAGCTTTTCGCCCGGGCCATGCACCGCAACAGTTCCAGGTCCGGCAAGGAATTCGTAGTCGTGGATTGTTCAGCTCTGGCCCCCAACCTTTTGGAAAGCACTCTCTTTGGCCATTTAAAGGGTGCATTCACCGGGGCCAGCGGAGAAAGGCAGGGCCTGGTGGCCAAAGCGCATAAAGGCACCTTGTTTCTGGACGAGATCGGAGAGCTGACCTTAGAGATGCAAAAGAGGTTCCTCCGGGTCCTGGAAGAGAAACAATACAGCCCCCTGGGGGGGTCTACAGAACTCCAGAGCGATTTCAGGCTGATATGCGCTACTAACAGGGACTTGGAAGCCCTGGTTCAGGAGGGGCAGTTTCGGGCGGATCTCTTGCACAGGATCAGGCTGCACCACATGCATCTGCCCCCTTTGCGGGACAGGAAGCAGGATATCCCTTTGCTTTGCAGTTATTTTCTGCAGCGGATCGCAGAACAGCGCTGTCAACCTGTCAAGGATGTCTATCCAGAGGTGCAGGAGATATTCGCTGCCTATCATTGGCCGGGCAATGTCCGGGAGCTGAACCATGCCCTGGAGGAGGCGGTCTCCGCAGCTGCGCAGGAGCCAGCTCTGCACCGCAAGCACCTGCCGCTTCATCTGCGCATTTCCCTGCTCAAGAGTTCCTTGGCTGAAAACAAAGACGATGGAGAGCTATTGCATCCCCAGGCCTCACCCCTGAACCAGGAGCTGATTCCTGATTGGAAGAGCTTTAAGGCGCAAGTGCTGCAGGCTGCTGAGCAGCGATATTTTCTGGATCTGCATGCCCACGCCCAGGGTCGGGTCAAGGAGATGGCCAGACTGGCAGGCCTGACCCAGGCCAGGGTCTACGAGTTGCTCAAGAGGTATAAGCCCAGGGGCACGGACGGGTTGTCGCGATAATCAACTGTGATCGATTATGATTACGACAACGATAGCGAGGGGAGCGTAAACCGTATTGCTGACCTCTACTATT
>JBKGXZ010000069.1:0-9154 GCA_046546355.1 Desulfohalobiaceae bacterium
CTATGGTCTGTATTGAGGTGTTGGGCATTGCAGTCCCATTACTGTGAGTAGCTTTGGTATGGAAAGCTGGATCTCCAGCAACAGCTTTCTCCAAAAAGGGCGAGTGCCGGTGGCCCTTCTGCTAATGGTGATATTGATATCATGAGTATCGACAGCGATTACGACAACGACCACGATTACGATTTGCCCTGTATTCCCCTCGCTGTCGTTGTCGTGGTCGTAATCGTAATCGATATTTTGACCAATACCACAAGGATTGAAGTTTTCCATGCTTCGTTGTGCCTGTAGGCAGGGCATGGGGGTTATTACCAAGGAGGCCTGCAAAGCTCCCCCTAACCGCCTCCAGACCTGCCTGTCTCCGGGCAGGCTCTGCCTAAGACTCCTGGCTGGCTGAATCCAGCATCCTGTACAAGGCCTGCCAGTCGTCCTCGTAGACATCCAGGAACTTGATGCCTAACTGATACAGCTTAAGGGGCAGCTTCTCCTCCACCCTGGCCACCTCAGCCACTGCAAGCAGGCTCTGGTCCAGGGAGCTCTCAAACACCTTGAAATAGCTAGGATGATACCTGTTCAGGCTGGGCACGTACAGCCTGACCTGCACCTTCTGGCCTGGACTGAAGGATCTGGAGGTTTCCAGGAGCAGCCCCCCGGCGCTGACATCCAGGCACCGGGTCTGTATTGACTGTTGGCCTCCAGAGCCGAAAGCCAATTCCTTCAGCTCCACCCGGAAGTTCTTGGGAATCCTTGCATATTGCCTGCGATTTTGCTCCATGCTTGTCTAACCTTCCTTTTTATACACAATGGCCCCGGGGAAATGGCATGGCTTGAAGGCCCGAGTCAGGTTATGCAGGGATTCGGAATGCCCCACAAACAGATATCCTCCAGGATGAAGGTTGTCGTACATCCCGCTTATAACCTGTTTCTTCATGGCCTCATCGAAGTAGATGATCACATTGCGGCAGAAGATGATATCCGAGGCCTCCACCTGCTTTAGCTGGAAGCGATCGCTTAAGTTGAGGCTGGCGAAGCTGATCAGCTCCTGCACCTGAGGCAGGAGCTGATAGTTGCCCTGGCCCAGATCCTGAAAGTATTTCTGCAGGATGTGTGCAGGGGTGCTGCGCAGGGTGTACTCGTTGAAGATCCCGCGCCTGGCACTTTGCAGGACATCCTCCGAGAGGTCGTGGGCCATGATCCTGATGTCCCACTGGGGTAGCTCCCGGCCCAGGACCTGGTGCAGGACTATGCCCAGGGTATAGGGTTCCTCCCCTGTGGAGCAGCCTGCGGACCAGATTCGAAGCTTCCTGTGTCCAGCCTTCCTTTTGCCTGCCAGTACATCCGGCAAGATGCTGTCCTGGAAGACCTTAATCTGGGGAGGATTGCGGAAGAAGCTGGTTTCATTGGTGGTGATGACCGCAAACAAGCGATTCAGCTCCTGCTTGCGGGCCGGATCGTATCTCAGAAAGTAGTAGTACTCTGAAAAGGAATTCAGGCTGTGCTCCTTCAGCCTGTTTGCCAATCTATTCTCCAGCAAGTACTTGCGGTTGTCCCCGATATAGATTCCTGTCTGCTGATAGACAAAGTCCCTGAGCTGCACGAACTCCTCATCGCTGATCTTGAGCTCCTTGCGCAGGGTGGTGGTTTTGATTACCTGACTGTTCATTCCTGGTCCTTGCAGAATTTGATCCTCGCAGCGTCCGCTGGCCTGGTTAGCGTTGCCTGGAGGGCTGCTTATCTCGGCCCTGACTGATGCGGCTCAGAGCGGATTCCACAGTTGATTGGATTTCCGGATCTTCCTGGTCCAATAAGGGCAGCAGGGCCTGGAAAGCCTCATCTCCACCGATTTGACCCAGGGCCTCTATGGTCTTGATCCTGACCATCTGGCTGGGGGTCTGCAGCAGATCTACCACCCTCGGCACCTGGTTAAAGCCTCTGTTGACCAGAGATTCCAGGGCTCGGATCCTGACCCAGTCGTCAGGATCCTGCAGAGCCGTAAGCAGGTATTCCTCCGCTTCCTGGGTCTGGATCAGGCCCAGGACCCTGATCAGGGTCAATCGGACCTCGGGATGGGAATCATCCAGGACACTTACCAGCACAGGCAGTACCTGCGGCTGGTATCCGCCCAACACGGCCACTGCCTCCAGGGCCATTTTGCGGACCTCTGGGTCCTGGTCACCCAGGGCTTGCTGTACATCCTGCAAAAAGGCCGGGTCCTGGCTCTGACTCAGGCCATACAAGCCCATTACCCTCTGCATGGGCTCAGCGCTTTGCAAAAACTCCTTGAATCTGGAGCTGACCAGGGGGCTCTTCAGGCTGGCACAGGCCTCCAGCGCGGCTTCCTTAACATCGTGGAACCTGTGCTCCAAAAACTGCAGCAGCTCAGCTGCTGAATCCTCGTCCTGCATTCTGGGGCCCAGGAAATAGATGGCGTTCTTGAGCACCTTGCCGTCCTTGTGCTGCCTTAACACCTCCCTGAAGAAGGGCTTGGCCTCTTCCCCGGCATTGCGGGACAGGCCCTTGCTGATATCTCGCTGCAGATCCCTGTCCTTGTCCCAAAAAGCCAGCATCAGGCTCTGTATCGCTTGGGGATCCTTTATGCCCCTCAGGACCTTTGCAGCTCTGCCGGCTACCAGCTCATCCCTGGAGCGCAAGGAGGAATCCAGGACGTGGCTGTAGCCGATTTCCTGCAGACAGCCCACGATCCAGTCCAGCCTGTCCGGTTCCTGCTCCGGATCCAGGTAGAGGCAGAGCTCGAATATCACCCTGGAGGAGCGCTCCCCTCCGATATGCGTAAGCCCCAGCACCGCGGCGTCCTGGACCTCTTCATCCTCGTCCTGGGCTGCGGCCAGCAGATATTGCAGGAACTTCTCCTGCTCTGCCTGATCCAGCAGCGATAGGGTCCTGCTGCCCAAAAGCTGAACTAGAGCTTGAACTATTTTGTTGCGCAGAGGCAGGGGGCCCTGGTCTATCCTGGACAGGAGCAAGGGCACAGCCTTGATATGCCCCATATCACCCAGGGCCTCTACAATCATGGAATCCACCAGGTCAGTGCTTTGGCCCAGGGCATCGATCAGATCCTGCAGGCAGGATTCGTCCCGAATATTCTTCAGGCCCTCCACCACAGCGAACTGGACCCATTCCTGGTCCTTCAGGGCTTTGCTCAAGCACTTACAGGCTTCTTGCTGGCCCAGAATTCCCAGGCTCACCGCAGCCTGATAGCGGACATTGGGATCACTGTCCTTGAGCAGGGTCTCGCACAAGGGCCTAACCGCCATTACGCTGGCGGAATACCCCAGGATGTCAGCAGCAAATATCCTTAGATCCTGATCCTGGCTCTGCAGGAGATCCACCAGGCTGTCCAGGTCCTGATGCCCTATATCCCGGAGCACATCCATGGCTGCATTTCTGATACCGGCCTGCTCTGACTCCAGCAAGGGGATTAGGGCTTGCACAGTTTCCGTTCCGCCCAGCTTGCGCAGGGTAAGCTCTGCCGCCTCCTGTACCCCAGAATTTTCGCTGCACAGCAGCTCTGCCAGCCTGGGCACCGCCTGCATACAGCGCTTCTCGCCTGCAGCAAAGGCAAACTCCCGCAACTGATAGTTGTCTTGGCTGCTCAGCTTTTTCAGGATCGCATCACATTCTGTCATAAGGATCCATTTTTTAACGGGTTGTATGAAAATAACGGTGTAAGCATGTTATGTTATGTGACTAAACAGATATACCCGGCATACACCGTAGGAGCAGAGCTTGTCTGCCTGCTTAACTCAAGTCCCTTCAGGGTATTTAACTGGGTGTCTGTCCACACCTTTTCATGTTACTCTGTGCCTGCGGCTTTACAGGCATGGTAGTTATTTATACATGCCAGCCAGTATGCCCTCCGCCATATCCTGGATATCCAGGATCTGGTCCGCCAGGCCCTGCTCAATGACAGCTCTAGGCATACCGTATACCACACAGCTGGCCTCGCTTTGGGCCAGGACCCTGCCGTCCCTGGCCTTCAGCCTTCTTACCCCTTCCAGGCCATCATTGCCCATGCCGGTCAAAATCACGCCCAGGCCCCTGGCCCCGACCCTTTCGGCCAGGGAGTTCAGAAGCACGCTGGCGGAAGGCTTGTACAGGTATCCAGGCGGGTCGGTGGACACCTCCAGATACATCCGGCCGGAGCGGCCCTCCAGCTTGAGGTGCATTCCCCCAGGGGCTACGAATATGAGCCCTTTTTCCAGCTTGTCCTTGTTCTCCGCCTGTTTGACCTGCAGGGAGCTGCTTTGATCAAGCCGCTTGGCAAAGGCCTTGGTAAAGGTGCCCGGCATGTGCTGGGCGATCAGGATACTGCCTGGGAAGTCTCTGCCCAGGGAAGAAACAATCTGCTGCACAGCCGGAGGCCCGCCTGTAGAGACCCCGATACCCACTACCTCCCTTTGCAGGCTGCCCTGGATCAGTTCTTTGGTCTCCGGGGCCCAGGTTTCCTTGGGTTTCTTCCTGGCAGGAGCAAAGCGGGGTTTGCTTTTGGCCAAGGCCTTAACCTTGCTGCGCAGCTCATCTTCGATCTTGACAATATCCAGGGAGACCTTGGAGAGCTTTTTAGGAATAAAGTCCATGGCCCCCAGCTCCATGGCCTTCATAGTGGCCTCTGCCCCCTCGGTGGTCAGAGAGCTGACCATGAGCACCGGTCTGGGGGATTCCATCATGATATGCCTGAGCGCGGTCAAACCGTCCATGACCGGCATCTCGATATCCAGGGTAACCACTTGGGGCTCCAGCTCCCTTATCTTCTGCAGGCACTCTTCCCCGTTTCTGGCTGAGCCAGCCACCTGGATATCCGGATCCTTCTCCAGCATGGTGCTTACCGCCTTGCGCATAAAGGCGGAATCATCCACCACCAGTACCGTGACCAATTTTTCCCTCCGCAATCTAGGATTCCAGGCTTGCCTGTGGTAAAGTAGAGATCATTCGTATCGATAGCGACTACGACAACGACCACGATTACGATTTGCCCTGTCTTCCCCTCGCTGTCGTTGTCGTGGTCGTAATCGTAATCGATATTTTGACCAATACCACAAGGATTGAAGTTTCCATGCTTCGTTGTGCCCGTAGTCAGGGCAGGGGGTTATTTCAGTGGCAGCTTCTCCTTGTCCACTATATGCAGCCAGAGATTCACCAGCTCCCTGTCCCACTGGCTGCCTGCCCCGGACTGCAGGATGTCCTTGACCTTGTTCACAGGCAGTGCATTGCGGTAAGCCCGATCCGAGCTCATGGCGTCAAAGGCGTCCACCACGCTCAGGATCTTGGCCAGATAAGGGATCTGGTCGTCATGCAGACCCAAGGGATAGCCGCTGCCGTCTATCTGCTCATGATGGTGATAGATAGTGGGCAGTATTTCCTTCAGGCTGCCCACCTGGGAAAGGATGTTCCGGCCCACTTCCGGATGTTTCATCATTACCCTGAACTCCTCATCGGTCAGCTTGTCCGGCTTGTTCAGGATGTAATCCGGAATGCCTATCTTGCCTATATCGTGCACGATTCCTGCCAGATGCAGATGTTCCATCTCTGTCTTGCCTAGTCCCAGATAATGCCCCAGACGCAGTGCATAATAGGCCACGTGATCTGAATGTCCACGGGTGTAGATATCCTTGGCCTCCACAGCCTGGGCAAAGGAACGGATGACCTCTTTGTTCATCTCCTGCATCTGGCCGTAGAGCCTGGCGTTTTCTATCGCAGAGGCGGTCTGGGAGGCAAACACACTCAACAACTGCAGGTCTTCCAGTTGATACCTGCTATTGCTATCGTCCCGCAGCAAAAGCGCCACCCCAATGGGCTGTTGATTATGATACATGGGGGCAGCAAGCATGGATACTGAGGAGCCCAGGGCCTGGGACAAACTCTGCAGATCCTTGTCCTGGCGGGCGGAGTTGGGGTCAATCAGCTTTGCTGTCTGCTTTTCCAGGACTACAGCGCAGATCTTTTTGGCCAGGTTCAGCATTCTGGGCTCAGAGCGCAGGACTTCACCCTGCATCCGGGATAACTGCAGCCCCTTGCCTGCAGAGTCCCCTTGCAGGAACACCCCGGAGCTGGTGGGGGAAAAATTGCGCTCCAGATGGAAGATGAACTCGTTGAGCAAGGTGTTGACATCCAGCTGGCGATTGAGATCCTGGCTTAACTTGAGCACGCCAACCAGATTGTTCAGTTGCTGCCTTTCCTGCCTTTGTTTGCGGTGCTCCAGGGCTTTTTCTACCTTGAGCATCAGGTGGTTGATATCAAAAGGCTTGGGCAGATAATCCAGGGCCCCTTTCTTCATGATCTCCACTGCGGTCTCGATGGTCCCGAATCCGGTCATGACCACGAAATCCACATCAAAACCCTGATCCACTATCCTTTCCAGGAGCTGCAGGCCATCCAGCTTGGGCATACGCATGTCTGACAGAACCAGATCCACCTGCTCTTGCTGCAGGATCTCCAGGGCCTTTTGTCCATCAGTGGCCTGCAGAACCTGATACCCGGCACCCTGCAGGGCTTCGGCGCATATTTCCCGCAGGGAATTCTCATCGTCCGCCACCAGTATCTTAGCTTTGTTTTGCTCTAACAACTTTCGACTCCAGCAATTTGAGCTGCAAAGTTAGTTATTTCAAGAAGTTACTCTAACCCACGACGTTAAGCGTGTGCCATGTTCAGCCTTGGCAAGGAGGGCAGGAGTGGTTGGAATAATAATTTTTAGACCTTACTCTTTAGACCTTAATCTTTAGTATATTAACTTCCACATTGTATCCAGTGTATGTTATGCTCAGCCCTGCTGGAGCAATGATAGTGAGAAAGAAACCAAACTAGATTAAAATAATATCCATGTGATAGCAAGATTAAAAAAGCTTTGAAAAATGCATGGTTAGCTATTGCCTTTTCTGGGCTTAGCTGTTACAAATTTTTTACGGGATGTGGCTCAGGCTGGTTAGAGCGCAGCGTTCGGGTCGCTGAGGCCGCAGGTTCGAATCCTGCCATCCCGACCATTTCTTGTTTTCAGGCGTCTTATGCCAGAGTCGCAAAGTTTTCTCCAATCCAAGGATTGCCTGCTAGTGGTGGATGTGCAGAATGATTTCTGCCCGGGCGGCGCCCTGCCCATCCCGGAAGGCGACCAGGTAGTAGAGGCCCTCAATCCCTGGATCCGGTCTGCCCAGGCCCAAGGCCTGGGCACCATCTTTTCCAGGGATTTTCATCCCCGCATGCACCCCAGCTTCCAGGACCAGGGAGGTCCCTGGCCTGCACACTGCCTGCAGGACAGCCCTGGTGCAGCCTTCCACCCTGAGCTGTACCTTCCGGAAAACAGGATCCTGGTCAGCAAAGGAGTCAGGTTTGATCGGGACCAAAACTCCGCCTTTGACCAGACCGGGCTGCAACAACTGCTGCAAAAGCTGGGGGTGCAAAGACTCATTGTCGGCGGCCTGGCCCTGGATGTTTGTGTGCTGGCCACAGTTCTGGACAGTCTGAAGCTGGGCCTGCAGACCCATGTGCTTTTGGCCTGTACCAGAGCGGTAAGCCAGGAAGGCGCCAGGCAGGCTCTAGAGCAGATGCAGCAGGCAGGGGCGGTGCTGCAGCATTAGACAGTGCGTTGTCCATCATGAGATATTCCTTCCTTTCATCTTCCCCGGCACTGCCTTGCTGGGGCAACAAGCTTTCCAAGTGCTGAATATTGCTCATGCCAGTGAGTGAACCTTGGGAGGATTGTCAGTAGCTGAAATGTCCCAAGCCGGGTTTATCTGATTGTTTACAAAGGATTTTCTAGGATTTGCCTATGGAATTTAAAGACCAGTCCTTAGTCACGGATCTTTACGAGCTTACCATGCTCCAGGCTTATACTGGCCTGGACATGCATCAGGAAGCAGTATTCAGCCTGTTTGTGCGTAAGCTGCCTGAAAGCAGGAACTATCTTCTGGCCTGCGGACTGGATGATATCCTGGATCTGGTGCAGGAGCTGCACTTCTCCCCTGCTGCTTTGAAGTATCTGCAAGGCCTGAATCTTTTCCAAGCGGATTTTTTGGACTGGCTGCGGGATTTCAGGTTCACCGGCTCCATTTATGCGCTAGAGGAAGGGACTCCAGTATTCAGCCAGGAGCCTCTGCTGGAGGTGGTGGCTCCCATCGGTCAAGCCCAACTCTTGGAGACCCTGATCCTGAATCAGGCCCATCTGCAAACCATGATCGCCTCCAAGGCCAGCAGGGTGGTGAGTGCTGCCCGTGGCAGGCGGGTGGTGGATTTCGGACTGCGCAGGATGCACGGTATAGATGCCGGCCTCAAGTCAGCCCGGGCCATGTATACCTCCGGGGTTCAGGCCACAAGCAATGTGCATGCTGGTTACGTCTATGATCTACCCTTGAGCGGGACCATGGCCCACAGCTTTATCCAGGCCCATGAGAGGGAGAGGGAGGCCTTCAAGGGATTTTGCAGATTCTTCCCGGAAACCGTGCTCCTGGTGGATACCTACGATACCCTGCAGGGAGTACAGCAAGTGATCGATCTGGCCCTGGAGCTGGGCCCGCAGTGCAAGGTCCGGGGCATACGTCTGGATTCCGGGGATCTGGTCAAGCTGTCCTGCAAGGCCAGGCAGATGCTGGATGAGGCAGGCCTCAGTCAGATCAGCATCTTCGCCAGCGGCAGCCTGGACGAGTACAGGATCCAGGACCTTCTAGCCCAGGGAGCCCCGATCGACGGCTTTGGGGTGGGCACCAAAATGGGGATCTCCGAGGACGCCCCGTACCTGGACATGGTCTACAAGCTGACCTCCTATGCAGGCCAGGGCAGGCTCAAGAAGTCCACAGGCAAAAAGACCCTGCCCTGGCAGAAGCAGCTCTTCCGACAGCAAGGAGCCCAGGGCTACAGTCAGGACATCCTGGCTGCCTGGCAGGAAAGTCATCCTGGAGAGAAGCTGCTTAAGCTGGTGATGCAGGACGGAAAAAGGCTGCAGCCCCGCAGGAGTCTGCAGGAGCTGCAGGAAAGCACTCTGGCTAAGCTGGAGCTGTTACCTGAGGAAATCCTGGCCCTGGAGCCTGCACCCCAACCCTATCCGGTAATGCTCAGCGAGTATCTGGAAGCTGAGCAAAAGCGGCTGCAGGAGGAAGAACACAGTAAGACGAATATGGAAGCTTAGTCCTCTTAGCTCTCCTCCCTGGCC
>JBKGXZ010000070.1:0-9050 GCA_046546355.1 Desulfohalobiaceae bacterium
CTTTTGGCCCGGCCTGGGATCCAATGTTGACTGCTGCCAACCAGCTGCTGAAAAAGTTATGAGCCTGGAGCTGGGAGCCCTAGTACTTTGACCCAAAAGCCCTGCCTTTAATAGAGGCAGGTTAAGGACATATAAAGCTTCATTTACGATTTGCCCTGTCTTCCCCTCGCTGTCGTTGTCGTGGTCGTAATCGTAATCGATATTTTGACCAATACAGAGAGCAAACGGCGCTCGCCCTTTTCGTTGCGGATTGAAGTTTCCATCCTTCGTTGTGCCCGTAGTCAGGGCATGGGGGTTGTTGAGAAGTATTATTCCAAGACCTAAACCCGCCAGATTTACTCCTGCTGCTCCTTGACCTTGAGGAAGCTGATCTCGGGCCAGTCCTCCTGGGCCTTTTCCAACCTCCATCTGGAGCTGAAGTATAGGGCAAAATGGCCCTGGGAGTCCTGCAGGAGACTGCTCTGGTACTTGGCCTTGATCTCTTTTAATTGCTTCTGATCCTGGGAGTCTATCCATCTTACAGCAAATGCCTCCCAAGGCTCGAATCTGGCCTGCACCCCGTACTCAGCCTTGAGTCTGGCAGCAGTTATGTCAAACTGCAGGGCCCCTACTGCACCCAGAATATAATCCTTGCCCTGCTCCGGCCTGAAGACTTGGATCACCCCCTCCTCAGCCAGCTGGAACAGGCCCTTGCCCAGCTGCTTGGCCCGGAAGGGATCAGCCAGGACCACCCTGCGGAAAAATTCCGGGGCAAAGCTGGGGATGCCCATGAACTGCAAAGGCTCCTTGCTGCTCAAGGTGTCGCCTATCTTCAAAGTGCCGTGGTTGTGGATGCCCACGATATCCCCGGGCCAGGCTATGTCCGCGCTGGAGCGGTCCCTGGCCATAAAGACTATGGCCTTGGAGATGTTCATGTTCTTGCCCAGCCGATGATGCCTGACCTGCATGCCCTGCTGGAACTTCCCGGAACAGATGCGCATGAAGGCGATCCTGTCCCGGTGCTCGGGATCCATGTTGGCCTGGATCTTAAAAACCACTCCGGAGAACTCCTCTTCCTGGGGAGAAACCTGTCTGGTCTTAGCCTGGCGCTTGCCAGGGGGCGGGGCATAGTGCACAAAATTGTCCAAAAGTTCCTTGACCCCAAAATTGTTCACTGCGCTGCCGAAAAATACCGGGGTCTGACTGCCCTGCAGATAGGCCTGCTGGTCAAAGGCAAATCCAGCCCCCTGCAGGAGCTCCACCTCCTGACGCAACTCCTGGGCAGCCAGATTGCCCACTAATCTGTCCAGCTCAGGATCCTGGAGGCCCTGGAGCACAACTTTCTCCTGGGGCAGATGCTCCTTGCCTGCCTGGGGCTGGAAGAAACGGATCTCTCCATGCAGCAGGTCATATATGCCCTGGAAGGTCTTGCCCCTGCCGATGGGCCAGGTCATGGCCACAGCCTGGATGCCCAGAGTCTGCTCAATGTCGTCCAGAAGCTCAAAAGGATCCCTGCCCTCCCGATCCAGCTTATTGATGAAGGTCATGATCGGAGTGGAACGCATGCGGCAGACCTGCATCAGCTTTTCTGTCTGGCTCTCCACCCCCCTGGCGCTGTCTATGACCATCAGCGCGGAATCCACAGCTGTCAGCACCCGGTAGGTATCCTCAGAGAAGTCCTGGTGGCCAGGAGTGTCCAGGAGGTTGATCTCCAGACCCTGATACTCAAATTTCATCACTGAGGAGGTGACTGAGATGCCGCGCTCCTGCTCCACCTGCATCCAGTCCGACCTGGCATGTCTGGCGGACTTCCTGGCCTTGATGGTACCCGCATTGGCGATAGCCCCGCCGAACAGGAGCAGCTTCTCGGTAAGCGTGGTCTTGCCTGCGTCAGGATGGCTGATGATCCCGAAAGTCCGCCTTTTAGCCACTTCGCGGCTGATCTGGCCTGCAGGTTCTTTTTGCAGCATATCCTCTGTGTACATCTCTATAGTTTCCTGAATCTATTCTGCCTGGTAAAAAAAGGGCACCAGGCAGGGGGGTTGGAGGTCTATTTACTTGACTTGCTGTTCTTGTTGCCCTTTTGGGTGTGCACGCAATAGATGCCCTCACCGTTCAGGATAGGCTTAAAGCACTTGTTGTCCGAGATGCAGGCAGCAGGCTCCCTGTTCCCTGAGCGCCAGCGCTGGATCAGATCCGGCTCTCTAACCAGGGGCCTGGACATGGAGATCAGATCCGCCTGATCCTGGGTAACCAGATTCTCCGCCACTTCCGGGGACCTGATTCCGCCCACCAGGATCAAGGGCAGATCCACTGCCTGCTTGAACTGCTGGGCTTCCTGGAAGTAATAAACTTCATCTTCAGCAGACTTTATAGGGTGGGTCCTGGAAGGGATATACTCTCCAGATACCCTGGTCCCTCCGCTTAGTTCCACTGCCTCAAGGCCCTCCTCTGCCAGCATCTTGCAGACCTCCAGCATGTCTTGCATGCTGAACCCCGGGGAAAGGAAATCCTGGGCATTGATCTTAATAAGCACCGGATACTCTGTTCCAGCCCCGATCTTGATTGCCTGCAGCACCTCGCGCACTATCCTGGACCTGCCTTCAATATCACCGCCATACTCATCTTGACGCTGGTTGAAATAAGGGGACAAAAACTGGCTCAAACAGTAGCCGTGGGCGGCATGGATCTGCACCGCATCAAAGCCTGCCTTCTTGGCCCGCATAGCAGCCAGGGCGAAGGATCTGGCCAGGGCCTGGATCTCTTCCTTTTCCAGGCCGCGGCACCAGGAGCCGTCATCCAGCTCCCTGTCACTGGGTCCCACTGGCTGCTTGCCGCTCAGATTGCTGGCTGCGGCGCAGCCTGCATGGGCCAGCTGGGCAGCTATCTTGCCCCCGGCCTGATGCACCTTGCCCACCATATCCTTCAGGCCACGCAGCAGATCATCGCTGTACAGGCCCAACTGCCAAGGCCCTGCCTGGCCCTCCTTACTTACGTAAGCGTGGCTGCTGATGATCAGCCCCACGCCCCCCTGGGCCAGACGCAGATATAGATCCGCCAAAGCAGGAGTACAGGAACCGTCCTCTTTGGCCATGCCCTCCCAGGTGGCAGAACGTACAAACCTGTTGCTCAACTCCAGCTTGCCCAGATTGATCGGACTATACACAGTAGCCATAAACTTCCTCCTGTAATTTTCACCCTGATTTTTCAGGGAATTGCGAACCGCAATCCGCGCATCCTAGCCTTTGTGCTCGCTGCTTGTAAAGCCTGCTCTAGAAAGCCGGGCTCTACCTTTCCCTCCTGATCAGGTGGGAAAATATACTTTCATTCCTGGTGGTTGCCATTTTTACGTAAAGCATGCTATACTAGTTGATAAAAAGTGTTGCTCAGAAGCACTTTGCGGATTGAAGTTTTCCATGCTTCATTGTGCCCGTGTTCAAGGCATGGGAGTTACAAAGCTATATTTGCGGTGTCTTCCAACAATGGAGAACAGCTCATGTCACAAGCAAGAATCTTAGCTGTAGTCTGCGATTGTCTGGGCCAGATCTCACAGCGTTTGGACACCAGGCTCTTGGAAAAACAAGTCCAAAAGATGCAGGATGTGGTCCTGGTCAAACGGGTAGATATCCTGTGCAGCAAAAAAGAGACTGCTGCCCTGCTCTCGGATCTGGCCAGCTCCGGTGCGGATCGTCTGCTGTTTATAGGCTGCTCCCCCAGATCCTCCCTGCGCTTTGCTGAGGAGCACATCCAAGCTGTGCTGCGCAGCTCCGATATTCCGGAATCCATGCTGGAGGTGGCCAACATCCGGGAGCAATGCGCCTGGCTGCACGAGCCCGGACCAGGGGCCCAGGCCAAGGCCCTGGACGAGATCAGGATGGCCCATGCCAGGCTGCTTCGGGCTACGCCCCCTGGAGAGGATGTGCCCCTTGTGCCCAGGGCCCTGGTAGTGGGTGCCGGCCCGGCAGGCCTGTCCACTGCCAAGGAGCTGGCCCAGCTGGGCCAGGAAGTGACCCTGGTGGAGAGGTCCAGCTACCTGGGGGGCAAGATGTGCCAAATCAGGATCCTGTTCCAGAGCGAACACTGGAACGGTCGCTGCATAAACCTCTGCGTAGGTCCGGTGCAGGCCCTGGAAACCACTCTGCAGCCAGGAGTCTCAGCCTATCTGCAGGCAGGCGTGGAATCGATAGAGAAAAGGCAAGGCAACTTCCGGGCCAGGCTCCAGGCCGCGGCCCCTATGGTTGATCCTGACCTCTGCGTGTCCTGCGGCAAGTGCGCCCAGGTCTGCCCGGAATATGCCCGCAGCGAGTTCGATCAGGGCCTGTTCCTGCGCAAGGCAATTGACAAGGACTTCCCCAGGGCGGTGCCTGATACCTTCAACATCATGCAGGAATACTGCACCAAATGCGGAGAATGTGTGCCTGTTTGCCCTGCAGGGGCCATCAACCTCCAGGCAGAGCCCCTTACATGGGAAGAAGACTTTGGCGCGGTGTTTTTGAACACCGGATTCGACACCTATGACCGTACCAGGATCCAGGGTCTGGACGCCCCTGCCAAGGATATTGTCAGCGGGCTGCAGTTCGAGCGCATCCTGGACCATGGTCTCAAACGGCCCTCGAACCAGGAGCCCCCGGAGCATATCGTATTCGTGCTCTGCGCTGGATCCAGAGCTACTCAGGAGAAACAGGGCCGGGGCCTGCCCTATTGTTCCAAGATCTGTTGCGGGGTAACCATGCGCCAGGCCCAGCTGGTGGCAGCCACTTTGCCTGAAGCTGCAGTAACCATTATCTATTACTACGATATCCGGACCTACGAGCGTACCTTCGAAGACCTCTACGACACAGCCAAGAAGATGGGCATCGAATTCCTGCAGGGGGACATCCAGTCCATCCAGGAGAACCAGCAGGGCAGCCTGAACCTGGAGCTTGCACAATTGGGGGAGCAAACCACCTCCTCCATGGGGGAATTCGAGTTCGAGCAGGGGCATTTGAGCCTGGAGGCGGACTTGTTGGTCCTGGCCTCAGCCCAGACCCCGAAACAGGAATCCCAGGACCTGCTTAGGCAGCTGGGAGTAACTGCAGATGCCTATGGCTTCCCAATGGAGAACCAGCCCCGCTTGTTTCGGCCCACTGAGACCTTTGTGCCCAGGGTATATGCTGCAGGAGCCTCCAGCGGTCCCCAGGTGGTCCAGCAGGCTGTGGAACAGGGCAAGGCAGCTGCATTGGATTTCCATGCCCAGCTGCACCAGGGAGGCAAACAGCCTGTCAAGTATATCAACCGCATAGACAGGGAAACATGCATCCAGTGCCGCTTCTGCGAGACTGTCTGTCCCCACGGGGCCATCAGGCTCACATCAGAAGGCATGTATGCTGATCCAGGCTTTTGTCAGGGCTGCGGCCTGTGCGCAGCTGCCTGCCCCAGCCATGCAGCCCAGCTGGTCAACTTCTCCGACCAGGTGCTGCTGGATCAGGTAGAGGTGGCCTTCAAGGGCCTGTCCCCGGAGGAGCCCAGAATTCTGGGGCTGCTGTGCTACTGGTGCGCATACAGCAGCGCGGACATGGCAGGCCTGCACAACCTGCGCATGCCCAGCAACTTCCGCAGCATGCGCATCCGCTGCTCCTCCTCGGTGAGCACCTCCCTGCTAATGCAGATGTTTAGCCGAGGCGTGGACGGAATCTTCATCGGGGGCTGTCCGCCCAACAGCTGTCACCATATCCATGGCAACTACCTGGCTGACAAGCGAGCCAGTCTGCTCTCCAATTTTATGCAGCAAATGGGACTGGAGGGCCGCTTGAGCTTTGATTACCTAGGGGTTCCTCATTACCAGAGGATGACAGAGTCCATCCAGGCCATGGACAAGAAATTGCGGGAGCTTGGCCCTAATCCACTGGCTGCCAGGGGCCAGGAGCAGCAGGAGGAAGTCTGATGCCTAAGATAAAAATAGCCATGAACTGGGCTGGGGCCTGCGGAGGCTGCGATGTCTCCCTTCTGGATCTGGAACAGGGCTTTCTGGAGCTGGCCGAGATCGCGGATATTGTATATTGGCCCGTGGCCCTGGACTTCAAGAGGAAGGACCTGGAGGCTGTGCAGGACAACAGCCTGGATATCGGGCTCTTCAATGGAGTGCTGCGCACCTCTGAGCAGGAGCAGGACGCTGTGCTCATGCGCCGCAAATGCAAGGTGCTCATCGCCTACGGCTCCTGCTCCTGTTTTGGAGGCATCCCTGGACTGGCCAACCTCTGGGATAAACAGGAGATCCTGTCCACTGCCTATATTGAAACCTGCTCTACCAGGAACCCGGAGCAGGTCCTGCCCCAGCCCGAGAGCACTGTTAATGCTCAGACCCTGACTTTGCCCGCTTTCTCCCAGAGGGTACGCACCCTGCAGGATCTGGCTAAGGTGGATTATTATCTGCCTGGCTGTCCGCCTGCCCAGCAGAGCCTGGAGCTGGCTGTCAAGGTGATAGCTGACTATGCTAGAGGCAGGGAGCTGCCCCCTGCCGGATCCTTCCTGGCCCAGGAACACGCCCTGTGCCAGGACTGCCCCCGCAGGGAGAGCAAGCAGGCCAACCGGATCAGGCAGGTGCTGCGCCCCCATCAGATCCAGGCGGATCCAGAGCTTTGCTTCCTGGAGCAGGGACTTATCTGTATGGGGCCCTTCACCCGCAGCGGCTGCGGAGGCCTGTGCATTCAGGCCAATCAGCCCTGCCGGGGCTGCTACGGCCCGGCTCCGGGCCAAATGGATCCCGGGGCAGAGGCTATGTCCTCCCTGGGCTCCGTAGTTGGCCCCAGAGGAGAAGACTTTATGACCCGGGGAGAGATGAAGCGGGAGACCGGTCGTATCCTGGATCCTGCCGGCAGCTTTTACCGCTTCACCCTGCCCTCTTCCCTGATCTACCGCAGCTTCAGGCCGGACAAAGAGCAAAAGGGGTAACTTTCATGCCTGCCAAGCCGCAGGCATAACCAAGCATGGAGAACTTCAGTTCGCAACGCAAAGGGCGAGCGCCGCTCGCGCTTCTGCCCCTGGCAATATTGATATCATGAGTATCGACAGCGACTACGACAACGACCACGATTACGATTTGCTCTGCCCTGCCCTCGCTGTCGTTGTCGTGGTCGTAATCGCAATCGATATTTTGACCAATACAGAGGGCGAGCGCCGTTCGCCCTTTTTGGAGAAAGTTGTTCCTGTAGATCCAAATTTGTATACAAATACTTTAAACCGGAGCCTCAGACCATGAGCAAGCGGATTACCATCTCCCCCATCACTAGGCTGGAAGGGCACGGCAAGATAGACATCTTTGTGGACGAATCAGGCCAGGTCCAGGACTGCTACTTCCAGGTAGTGGAGCTGCGCGGATTTGAGCGCTTCTGCCAAGGCAGGCCTGTGGAGGAGCTGCCCAGGATCATGCCCAAAATCTGCGGGGTCTGCCCCGGCGCCCACCACATGGCCTCCTCCAAGGCCGCAGATGCGGTTTATGGCCTTGAGATCCCGCCTGCAGCAGAGAAGCTGCGCAGGCTCTTCTACTGTGCCCACCTCTCCCACAGCCATCTCTTGCACTTCTACGCCCTTGCGGCCCCGGATCTTTTGCCCGGGCCTGAATCCGGACCTGCAAACCGCAATATCCTGGGCCTGATCAACACCCTGGGCAAAGAAGCAGGCCTGGAAGTGGTGACCAATCGGGGCTACGCCCAGAAGATCCAGGGCATCATCTCCGGGCATCCCATCCATCCGGTGAGCTCCCTGCCGGGCGGGCTGAGCAAGCCCCTGCAGGAAGAAGAGCGCCAGGAGATAGAGGGCATGGCCCAGTCCATGCTGGAATTCGCCCAGAAGTCCATGCAGATCTTTGAGGATCTGGTTTTGCAGCGCAGGCAGAACCGGGATCTTTTAACCCGGGACATCTATTCCCATCGCACCTACTACATGGGCCAAGTGGACGAAAACGGCTCCCCGGATTTCTACCACGGCGAGCTCAGGGTGGTGGCCCCGGACGGCTCCAGATTCGCCCAGTTCCAGGCCCAGGACTACCTGGAACATATTGAGGAGCATGTGGAGCCCTGGACCTATCTCAAGTTCCCCTTCCTCAAGCATGTGGGCTGGCAGGGCCTCACAGACGGCGAACAAAGCGGAGTCTACCGGGTCAACTCCCTGGCCAGACTCAATGTGGCGGACCAGATGGCTACTGCTCTAGCTCAAAAGGAATTCGAAAAGATGTTCGACTTCTTCGGCTGCAAACCTGTGCATCAGACCATGGCCTTCCACTGGGCCAGGCTGATCGAGAATCTGCAGCTCTGCGAGCAGATCCTGGATTTGGCTAAGGATCCGGAGATCAGCAGCAAGGATGTGCGCAGCATGCCTGGAAAGGCTGCAGGGGAGGGTATCGGGGTTGTGGAGGCCGCCAGGGGAACCCTGTTCCACCACTATAAGACCAACTCCCAGGGCCTGGTCCAGGATGTGAATCTCATAGTGGCTACTGTGCAGAACAACGCAGCCATGAACCTCTCGGTGAAAAAGGCCGCCCAGCGCCTGATCGAGACCCAAGCCCCGGACGAGGCCATCCTGGACCGGGTAGAGATGGCTTTCAGGGCCTACGACCCCTGCCTGGCCTGCGCCAGCCACCATCTGCCTGGTAAAACCCCTCTGGAGGTCAATCTCATCCAGCCCACAGGAGAGGTGCGGACCTTAAGCAGGAATCTGCCTGAGTAGCTGCACTTGTGGTATTGGTCAAATATCGATTACGATTACGATCACGACAGCGAGGCTGGTCTTTACCCACACTTGACACCGGGGGGTCATATTTAATAATTTGTTGGAATCATTCAACCCTTCCCTTACCCCACCCCGGCACTCACTTGGAAGAGCAATAATTCTTGCTCTAGGAGACCAAGCAAGTGAGTGCCGGGGAGGGACCAGGGGAGGGTCGTGATGCAGACCCTTTCCTACCCAAATCGGGTCAAGCGCACAATGAGTAATCCCTGAAAGAAAATTCCTTATATTGCAACTGAACCTTACAACTTAAGCTGCATGGGGCTCCTTGCCTTTATAATAATGAGTCTTATTTTAGTTTCAGGGCT